>JAGYJL010000015.1 GCA_018402015.1 Flavobacteriales bacterium
TCTAAAGGACTAACTATTTTTTGCAGATCGCGAGTACTTACATGGGCGTAAATGGCCGTGGTTTTAATATTTGCATGGCCAAGTAATTCCTGTATGTAACGGGTGTCGGTACCCTTATCCATAAGGTGAGTGGCAAAGCTATGGCGTAGTACGTGCGGACTTATCTTTTTCTGAATACCTGCGGTCTTGCAGGCTTTGCTGACAATGGCTCCAATGTTTTCTCCAGAATAGGGTTTGCGGTTTCGTCCTTCAAATAACCAGTAGTTGGGCTTGTATTCCAAAATGTATTTATGCAAGGCTGCTGCAATACGCTCACTTAATAGACTTATACGGTCTTTCTTGCCTTTTCCGCCTTTTACAATAACCTGTTTGCGGTCAAAATCCACATCAGCTATCCGCATTCCGGTAAGTTCTGCACGTCTCAATCCTGCACTGTATAATAGTCCGATGATGCATTGATGTTTGAGGTTATTGGCAGCAACCAACATGCGTACAATTTCTTCTTCGCTTGCCACCACAGGAAGCTTAAATTCTTTTCTTGGTCTTGGAATCCAGTACTCCCTTTTTTTCATTCCCAACACCTTCTCGTAATAGAACTTAATGGCGTTTATTATCTGATTCTGCGTTTTGGTGGCATAGTTATGCTCCTTCACGATTCTTAGAACAAAGGCGATTATCTGTTCTTCAGAAATATCCTTCGGGTCTTGGTTGGGATGAGCGGCCAAAAACTGCTTGAAGTAAAAGCCGTAGGTTGTAAAGGCACTTTTGCTGTAACGTCTTATGGTGAGTTTATCTGCATACGCCCACATGGCGTCTTTCTGCGCTTGGGTCCACTCCATATTCTTTAGCTGTTTGCGTTGAGACCCTTTCTGCGTCAGGGTGATAGGTGGATTCAGTTCCGTTCGGAGGTCTTGCTCAGAAGTACCTTTTTGTTTTTCTCTTTTTTCGTTTTCACTCTTAATAGCGGAGTAATCTACAAAGGCCACCTCTTTAAAGGCTTTAAAAGCGGTATTCACCGTTCCCTTATCCCACGCAAGCCACCACATTTTTTTAGTTGCACTGTAGGTAGCTTTCAGTTTTCGGACAATGGAATTGAAAGGCTCTGTATTTGGCGTGTAGATGCTCAGCACCTGCTGATTGCGGTGCTCCTCGCGCTTGAATATGACGGTGGCTTTCGACATCGAGTAATCGAAAATAAGAAAAAGAAGGGCCGGGGCGCAACAGGATAAGGCCCCGACCCAAGCGGTGTTGCATGGCAACACCACTTCACTACATCATTCAGCGTGCAACGCTTTGCGTCTCATCGCTGTATGTACCCATGCCGGTACTGTTCTGTGCCGCCACACGAAAGCGGTAATTCTTGCCGGGTGTAAGACCCACCACGGTAAAACTGCGCCCTCCTTGTATGACCACAACTTCCCAAGTACCATCTGTTGTGGCAGAACTGGGGTCGTCTGGCGGCTTTATGCCACCTTCTATCCACATTTCCACCACGTACGATTTCTTGTACTTGGCAGCATCCCATGTAAGTACAACCGTGCCTTGGTTGCCACCCGGAACCGCTTGCAGATTAGGTACCTTGAAGGGCAGAGGCCACGGGGTGCCGGGGCCTTTAACCTCCATACCTGCCTTGCTGATCTTTTCGGGGTCGCCCTCGCTGGTCAGCTGTACATAATCCACCAATCGGTTCATTAAGGTGGTAAGTTCCTCTAAGCGCGCATTGCGTGCTATGGTGCGGTCTGTACCTCCCTTAATGGCCTCCGATTCTGCTTGAGATAATGCCGTAACGGCCGCCTCTATTTCCAATAATGTTGGTTCGGGCGTTACGTACACATCGGCATTTGCCTGCATGGTTATCCTTACACTGTTGGCTTTTATGATTTTCTGCGAGACGGTTAATAACCCCCATCCCAATTTAACCTTAGCCATGACGTTTAGGATTTGGTTAAACAATTGCAGTCTGAAACCCCGGCTGCCTATCTGCCCTGTTGCTTTTGGGAGGGTTCTCCCACGTAGTGTTATCTAATAACTTATGACAAGGTTGAAATATTATGTACCGAATTGTTAAAAACGCTATCGGGATACTTAATAACCTGAAAATCAACACAATAAAATGAATGGAAACCCAAGCTGGTGGGTCTATGACGGTTGAAGGAAATGATTTCTTGACGTCAAGAAATGGTTTTCGTACGTACTTGAGAGACCGAATTGAATGGTTCGGCCTCTTCATTAAATGGTTGGGGCCCGCAATTAGATGGTACAGAGGTTGCATTAGATGGTTTGGCCATTTCATTATATGATCTGGCTGTTCCCTTACATCATTTGGTCTCTTCCTTACATGGTTGAGAGACACAATTACATCAATGGGTCGCTTTAATAGAAGGGGTAGAAGAAAATGGCGTGGATTGGGAATAGAAGCGGATTGACAGATAGACAGCTTTTCAGCTGGTTTTCTTCACGTACTGCGTTAGAATAACGATCTGCTGACCGCCTACGCGGCCTTCGATTTGCTCGGCATTGTCCCAAACAAGAGAGATGTTGCGCACAGCTTCGCCACGTTTGGCCACCAGGCTCGAACCTTTTACGTTCAGGTCTTTTATGATCACTACAGAATCGCCATTCTGAAGGATAACCCCGTTGCTGTCTTTGTGCACAATTTTCTCATCAGCTTCCGCTGCCACACCTTCTTTGGCCCATGCAGCGGTATCATCATCCATGTACATCATATCCAGCAGATCCTGCGGCCAGCCTTCGGCCTTCAGCGCATTCAGCATTCGGTAGGCCACCACTTGAACGGCTGGTACGGTACTCCACATGCTCTCGTTCAAGCAGCGCCAGTGGTTGGCGTCCACCTTATCAGCATCGTTCAGTTGCTCATTACAGGTTCCGCAAACATGTATCGTGTCATCAACAGACCCAGAAGCGCGAGGTGGAACTGTATAGAATTGAAGATACTGGTCAGAACCACATAGTTCGCATTTACCTTGGCTTCGTGCCGTAACTTCTTTTTGCATAGGGTAGATTGTTTGGAATGCGGCCGAAGGTATAGGAATTCTAAGAGTTACAACTGAAGATTGAACTCCAATGCTTTTTCCGTCCAAAAATCGAGGTCTTCCTCCGAGTCGAATCCTTCTGGAGAAATGAAGAGGAAGCCCCGCATTACTCTTCCCGTGAAATCCATTTCGCGGCTTCCGTTCTTGAACATCAATTGTTCTTGCGTTGCTTTTCCAACACGTACCATTAAGCGGTCTTCTCCAGTAGCTTTTACCTTATCTACACCTATACACATCTTACCATTCACCATGAAAATGAGTCCGCCCATCATTTTCTTCTCGTCTGTAATGTTGGCCTTTGAAAGGCGCTGCCGCACGCGGTCAACCAAATGTTCGCTGTATGCCATGCTTTAATTGTTGAATTGAATGTCTGAAAGTTTTGGCAGATTCTATCTCTAAAATGCTTTTGGCACTCCATTTGGAATAGCGATCTTAGTCAAATCGTTAAACACCACTCCCATGGCACTTAAACAACGGTTACAGTTAAAGCAATTGCAGCGGCTTTCTCCGCAGCAGATACAGCTTATGAAGCTGTTACAGATACCGACCATAGCGTTGGAGCAACGGATAAAGGAAGAATTGGAGGTGAACCCCGCATTGGAGGAAGGCCCCGAAGGAGATGAGGTGGACGATGAGTTTGCGGATCTTCAGAACGATGATCAGGACGAGTACGAAGATTCCGGATCTGATGACGAGTTTACCATTGAGGATTATCTGGATGACGATGACATTCCAGATTACAAACTCTATGCAAACAATACCAGTGCCGATGACGAAGAGCGGGAAATGCCGCTGAGTGGGGGCGCCAGTTTTCAGGACCTGTTGCTGGAGCAGCTTGGTATGCGGGTACTTTCGGAATTACAGCGAACAATTGCTGAGACCATTATCGGAAATATAGATGATGATGGTTATCTGCGGAGAGAGATCTATGCTATTGTTGACGACCTTGCTTTTACACAGAACATTCAAACCAATGAGGATGAGGTAGAAGACCTCTTAGAAGTGGTGCAGCATTTTGAGCCTGCCGGGGTTGGGGCAAGAAATCTCCAGGAATGTCTGTTGCTTCAACTCAACAGAAAGGAAGAAACAGAACATGTTCGGTTGGCAAAGGAGCTCATTAGCAATATGATGGATGAGTTTTCGAAGAAACATTACACGAAGATCTGCCAGCGACTGCATATTGAGGAAGATGAGTTGAAAGTTGTGTTGGATGAGGTGTTGAAATTGAACCCGCGTCCGGGAAATTCACTTTCAGATAGCACTAAGGTTGTACAGAATATTGTGGCCGATTTCGTTATTACCAACGATGACGGAAAATTGGAATTGACCTTGAACGGTAGAAATGCTCCGCACTTGAAAGTGAGCAACGAATACAAGCAAATGTTGCGTGCGTATTCAGAAACCAAAGGAAAGGCCAATAAAGATGCAGTTCAATTTGTGAAACAGAAACTGGATGGCGCCAAGTGGTTCATTGATGCCATCAAACAACGACAACTTACCCTTTACGGCACCATGGATGCCATTATGGAATACCAGAAAGAGTATTTCCTAACTGGCGATGAGACCAAACTGAAACCAATGATCCTGAAGGATATTTCAGATATCGTTGGGTTGGATATTTCAACGATCTCTCGTGTGGCAAACAGCAAATATGTGCAGACGCAATTCGGCACATTCCTTCTCAAGTCGTTCTTCTCAGAGTCGTTAACAACAGAAAGTGGAGAAGAAGTAAGTAGCCGCGAAGTGAAGAAGATACTGAGCGATGCCATTGAAGGCGAGGACAAACGTAAGCCGTTGGCAGATGAGAAACTGGCCGAATTGCTGAAAGAGAAAGGCTACACCATTGCGCGTAGAACCGTGGCTAAATACCGCGAGCAGTTGGGAATTCCAGTAGCTCGACTGAGAAAAGAGTTGTGAGTTTCCCCTCTTGAGAGGGGATAAAGGGGTGTGTCTTTTCATAGTTATTTCAATACAGGAATGAGAAGAAAATTCATCCCGTACAACCCTAAACTCAAGGAGCTTGCACGTCAGCTTCGGAACAATAGCACTCAGTCAGAAATATGGCTTTGGAAGCGCCTCAAAGGCAAGCAGCTATTTGGTTATGATTTCCACCGCCAAAAGCCGATCGATAATTTCATACTTGATTTTTTCTGCTACGAACTAATGCTCGGGATTGAGTTGGATGGTTACAGTCATATGTTGGATGAAGTTCAGCATCGAGATGAACTGAAATCTAAGAAAATGGAGGAATTGGGAATAACCATCCTCAGGTTTCATGATGATGAAGTTTTCCATGACCTGGATGCTATTGTGCTGAGAATTGATCGGTGGATTCAAAATCAGATCAGTTCTACTGATTAGCTTTGTGTATTCAATTAACACACCCCTAACCCCTCTCAAGAGGGGAATGGCACCAATCGATTTCTTTTGTTCAAACTAGGTCAAAACAACAAACTTATCATTCAACGTTTTACCAGCGTAGGTGCGTATCTCGGAGAGCCAGATGCCGCTTACGAAGACGTGATCCTGTTACCTAACAAGTACCTTAAACCCGGTATGCAAGAAGGGCAGGAGGTAGAGGTTTTCGTTTATCTCGATTCTGACGAACGACCGATTGCAACCACATTGAAACCGTACATCAAACTCGGAGAATTTGCTGAGCTTCAAGTGAAGCAGGTTTCGCGAGTTGGCGCATTCCTCGATATGGGATTGGAGAAAGACCTGTTTGTGCCGTATGGCGAGATGGTGGAGCGCATGAATGTGGGCGAGAAATACTTGGTCGGGCTTTTCTTGGATGACCAATCCAATAGACTGGTGGCAACGCCCCGCATTGGCAAATTGTTGGATCAGACCAACATCGATCTGAGGTTGGGCGAGGAAGTGGATCTGGTGATTTACAATGAGACTGAACTTGGTTTCCAGGTAATGATCAACCGAAAGCATGGCGGATTGGTTTACCACAACGAGGTTTTCAGGCCTATTGAGATCGGAGAAAAAACCAAAGGCTACATCAAACAGATAAGAGAAGACGGAAAGATCGATGTGAGTTTGGAACCGCTTGGCGTTGCCAGTATCGAACCCAATGCAAAGAAGATCCTCGATTATCTGAATAAGAATCGAGGCGTGCTGAAGCTTTCCGACAAGAGTTCGCCAGAAGATATTGAAGCGCAACTACACATGAGCAAGAAATTGTTCAAGAAGGCCATTGGAGGTCTTTACAAGAAAAAGTTGATCGTTATTGATAAGCACGAGATTCGGTCTGTAGTGCAGAATTTCGAACCAGAAGGACCCAAGCATTTAAGAAACAAGAGCAAATGAAAAGAGCCATTCTATTGATCGTTTTTGGTCTTATCGGCCTGCTGTGTGGTTACATTGCTTCTGCTTGGCACGATGATATTCCTGTTGAAGAGATCATTGAGAAATATGCCTACGACAATTCTCAGTTCTTGGAATTGGACGGAATGAAGGTTCACTATCGGATCAATGGCGATACGGGCGAAACGGTGGTACTGCTTCACGGAACAGCAGCCTCTTTGCACACATGGGAAGCTTGGACAGATGAGCTATCGAAATACTACCGTGTGGTGAGTTTTGACATGCCCGGTTTCGGTGTTACTGGTCCAGAGCCGAATGGCGTTTACACCAGAGAACGCTACCTGAAATTCATTGATGATGTGTTGGTAAAACTGGATGTGGATTCTTGCTACATGGCAGGAAATTCGTTCGGTGGTTACATGACCTGGAGTTATGCCGTTGCACATCCGAATAAAGTGAAGAAGATCGCCATTTTGAACTCAAGTGGCTACCCAAGAGGCGATCAACCAACGCCTATAAGCTTCAAGCTTCAGAAGATGAAATGGCTAAAACCGGTGCTTACGCATCTTACTCCAAAATCGCTGGTAAGAAGAGGTGTTGAGGTTGTGTATTACGATGACTCCAAGATAACCGAAGAGTTGGTGCAGCGCTATATGGATTTACTGTTGCGGGAAGGTAATAGGGAAGGATTGATGGGAAAAACACAGCAGATCACCTACGATTATGTTGAAGAGATAAAGCAGGTGCAATGCCCAACCTTGATCATGTGGGGAGATTCGGATAAACTCGTGAATGTGGAGGCTGCGCCAAAGTTTCATCAGGATATCCCCAATTCAGAATTGCTCATTTACGAGAATATGGGGCACATTCCTATGGAAGAGATTCCTGAGCAATCGGTTGCTGACTTTATCGCGTTTCTCAGAAAGTGATCAGCGTTTTATGATGAGCAGGTCGTTCTCATCGTAAACAATCTCCAATGCAGTATTACGGAGTTCCTGTATTCGGATAGGCAGATCCAGACTATCAACAGGATACGGGTCGCGCCCATCTGTAAGTAGAGCTACATATTCAGCATCATTCAAAACAGGGTAGAGGTAGATTTTTTCCCTATCAGCCAAATGCGGAACGAGCACATTACTTGCGGAAATAGCCGCATCACTAGGAATCAGTTCCAATGCACTGTAAATGGCTTCTGTATTCAATCCAGATGAGTAATGCTTTGCTTGGTAGAATGCTGTATTCGGTCGTGTTGGATGCCAGTTGAATACTGTGGCCAATCCAATAAAACCAACAAGAATTGGAACTTTCAGATTCGGGAATTCAAATCCTTTCATCCACTCAACCATGGCTAAGGCAATGATGGGCGCAAATTCTATCGAATATTGAGAGTAAACACCCCAGTGGGCCGGGTTGGATGAAAGCAGTTTCTGCGCGTAAATAGGCGCTAACATGATAAGGTAATGAGGTCGGTAGATCAGCGCAATACCACCCGAAACCAGCACCATGAAATGCAGTTGTGATTTCAGCTTAAATGTGAGTTCATCGGTCTGCAAACTCTCAAATAGTAGATAGAAAATATGGCGCGGTTTGGTTAGGATCGTCTTTATAACTCCTCCAGATCCATCGCCCAAATGACTGTAATTGCCTAAATGATCCGACAGTTTTAAAGGGTTTAAATGTGGCATGATAACCATCTGAACCACAGCGAAGTAAATCACGGTAATTCCAAGTAAGGTACCCGTCATTAACCAGTTGGTATCCATTGGCTTAACGAGCAGATTTCTAAGTGCAAGCCCAGAAACAATAGCGGCCATCCAAACGGCCATATTCTCCTTGCAGAGCAATACAAGCACAAAGAATACAATGGCTTTTTTCCAATCCTCTCGTTCAAAGTAGAGGATAAACCAAGGAACGAACATGGCGGCCATTACGTTGGCGTGCCAGTCGTATGCAAGTGCAGAATAAATTCCCCACATACTGAAGAAAAGCAGTAGAATAAGCTCGGGTTGTAGACCTTTTAGTCTCTCCTTTGCAAAGCGGTAAACTCCCCAACCACCGAACAGAATAGCAGCTATCTGAAGAATCAGTAGTGTATATGTTCCGAACAGATAATAGAACGGAGAAAGCAGCATGACAATGGGCGAGAAATGGTTGCCCAAATGATTGAAGGGCTGTCCGTCTAAACCCAAGGTGAACGTATGCCAATTGAGGTGCGAATAGCTATAAATGCCATGCGTGTAGATGCCCAGATCCAAGCCATACGTTCGGAAATTGTAATGATTCACTAACGAAATCAGACAGAACACAGTTCCGTACAGGGCCGTAATGAGCCAAGCCAGTCTATGGTTTTTGAAATGGGCTAACATCAGGCCGCCAAGGTACAATGTAGGGGCGAAAGAATCTGCCGACACACAGGCATCTCATTTGTCATGCTGAGGAACGAAGCATCTCTGAGATTTAGCTACGCTGAACTACGTTTCTCGCAAACTCGGAATGACAAAAGGATTTGGCCTCACGCCTTTATAGCGTTGCTGCCAGTCTACTTCCTTGATTAATGGCCCGCTTGGCATCCAGTTCAGACGCAAGGTCAGCGCCACCTATCAGGTGAACATTCAATCCTTTGGCTTTCAGCGGCTCGTACATCTTATTGTTGCTTACCTGTCCTGCGCAAATGATCACATTATCTACCTCCAGAAGTTCGGGCTTTCCATTTATGGTTACGTGCAATCCTTTATCATCGATCTTATCGTACTGAACGTTATTGATCATCTGCACGTTCTTGTTCTTCAGCGCCAAACGATGTATCCAGCCTGTGGTCTTGCCCAATCCAGCACCAACCTTAGATTCTTTTCGCTGTAGCAGATAAACTTCACGAGGTGAAGGTTCTGGCTTCGGCTGCATTCCCTCAACGCCACCGCGCACTTCATTGGTAGCATCAATTCCCCATTCGGCCAGGAAGGCAGCTAAGTTCTGTGAAGTAGCTTCTCCTTCGTGAGTGAGGTATTCTGCCACGTCAAATCCTATTCCACCAGCACCGATTATAGCCACTCTTTTTCCAACTGGCTTTTTATCGCGCAGAACGTCCAAGTAGCTCAAAACCATGGGATGATCAACGCCAGGAATGTTTGGCGTACGTGGAGTAATTCCTGTGCCTAATAACACTTCATCAAAGCCGGCTAGCGTTTCTTCGTCAGCCCATGTGTTCAATTTCAGTTCAACGCCATGCTTTTTGATCATCGTATCGAAATAACGGATGGTCTCATAGAACTCTTCTTTGCCTGGAATCTGCTTGGCGATATTGAACTGACCACCGATTTCCTTGTCGGCTTCAAACAAGGTAACCTGATGTCCGCGTTCTGCGGCAACTGTTGCGGCAGCTAATCCAGCCGGACCAGCACCAACCACCGCTACCTTTTTCTTAGAAGAAGTAGGATTGTAGTTCAATTCCGTTTCGTGACACGCACGAGGATTTACCAAGCAGCTCACGATCTTACGTTGGAAAACATGATCCAAGCACGCTTGGTTACACGCAATGCAGGTGTTGATCTCGTTTTCGCGCCCTTCTTCAGCTTTCTTCACTAAATGCGAATCGGCCAGAAACGGGCGCGCCATGGAAACCATGTCAGCATCGCCTCGGGCAATGATGTCTTCGGCCACTTTCGGGTCGTTGATGCGGTTGGTGGTGATGAGCGGAATGTTCACTTCACCTTTCATCTTTCTTGTAACCCAAGTAAATGCAGCACGCGGAACCATGGTTGCAATAGTTGGAATTCTGGCCTCGTGCCAACCAATACCCGTGTTGATGATGGTAACACCTGCTTTTTCCAATTCCTTCGCTAGTTGCACAACCTCAGGCCACGTGCTTCCACCTTGCACAAGATCAAGCATGGATAAACGGAAGATGATAATAAAGTTCGGTCCGACCGCAGCACGGGTTCTACGAACGATCTCCAGTGCAAAACGGATGCGATTCTCGTAAGAGCCGCCCCATTCATCGGTGCGTTTGTTGGTTTTTGTAGCAATGAATTGGTTGATCAGGTATCCTTCAGACCCCATGATCTCCACGCCATCATAATTAGCGTATTGGGCCAATGTTGCGCAGCGAACGAAGTGTTTGATTGTACGCTCTATTCCTGCTTTGCCCAATGCCCAAGGTTTGAATGGAGATATGGGCGATTTTATTGCTGATGGCGCTACGGCTATCGGACTGTAGCTGTATCGGCCAGTATGCAGAATCTGTAAGCAGATCTTACCATCGTGTTTGTGCACCGCTTCGGTGATCACCTTGTGCTTATCAGCAGTCCGTTTGTTGGATAGCGTGCTTGCAAAAGGGCTTGTCCAACCATGTCGGTCAGGGGCAATTCCACCGGTAACGATCAATCCACAACCTCCTTCAGCACGTTCTCCGAAGTAGGCCGCCATACGTTCGTATCCACCTTTTTCTTCTTCTAAACCGGTGTGCATGGAACCCATTAAGGTTCTGTTTCTCAGTTTAGTGAATCCTAGGTCAAGCGGTTCAAATAGGTGTGGATATTTCGGATGGCTCATAATGAATCAATAAAGCAATGCACGCATTGCAAATTAGGTGTCGCTAATTTCAGCATTATATTGGAAAGACGGGGTTGATCGATACAATCAATTATCCTGTTGATCGGTGGGGCCTTTATCGTCCCTTTTGCGAGGTGAGAGTTTGTACATGAGCCAACCAAATCCTAGAATGAGGTGCAGAACGATGAGAACGAGAACGATCTTGGTACCAATGCTCATGGCGTGTCAGTTTGATGAAATATAGGAAAGTGGAACTTGGAAAGAACTAGTATTGAGAAAAGAACTGCCAGATCAACTCTCCCGATTTGAATCCTTTTGTTCCGCCATTCGGAACTTCGTGACCCATGCCTTCAACCTCATAATACCAAACTTGATTTCCGTTTGAACTATCTGAATGAATATATGCCGTAGTGATGTCGGAAACTGTAACCGTATCGGTGCTTGTGCAGTTATTCAGGTCAATCCAGAAGTCCATTACTGTTTGAATATCCGGAGCGCCTCCCCAACCGCCATCGGTGTTCATGGTTCCATCAGAAGGAACGATATTATCATTGGTACCAGATACCTGCAGGATCGGTGCGGTTTGAATGATGTTTCTGTTCTCCCATGTATAACCGCTCATGGTGCCAATAATGGAAGCAGCGGCTTTGAACACCTGAGGTGCTTCGGCAACCAAGGCATAACTCATAAAACCACCGTTAGAAATTCCACTCGTAAATGTTCTTGCCGGGTCGAGCGAATACTCGCTCTGAAGCGCAATTGCCAAGGCAGATAAGAATCCGATATCATCCGTATCACTCAGTTCCAATCGGGCATTCCAATGTGGCGTACTGCTGTTATCTAAAGATCCTTGTGGATAACATACCACAAAGCCATTGGCATCTGCCAGTTCATTCAAATTCAGTGCAGCATCAACATGCTTGGCATATCCGGTGTAACCGTGCAATGCAAAGACCAATGGAGCGTTTTCGGGCAAATTCTCTGGCACATGTATCAAATATTGGCGTTCTGCGCCATCGTAATTGAATTCAATACAATCCCCACAGAACCAATTTTCCTTGTTGCACGAACTTATGGCTGTAGACAGGAAGAAAAGAAGTAAAAGACGATTAAGCATTCGGTTCTGAACTTTGAAAGAGGCGGAAAAATAGAAGTTTTCCACTAACGACAGGCTTTTCCCGACAAACAACCAAACGATGGAGGCAGGAATTCGGTATCAGTACCAAAACACATGATCATGAAAAAGATCGTCCTTCTTATTGCTCCAAGTCTGTTCCTGTTAACCTCGTTCGGTCCAACAGCACAAGTTGACACGTTCTCGTACGAAGTTTCGCTTGATGGTCGATCCATTGGAACGTATATGGTAAGCAGAACGGATATTGACGGAGCTTCAACCATAAGAGTAGAGAACAACATGGCTGCAGGACTTATCCGTAAAGCGGAGCATAGGTCGGTTTTGCTCAGTCTGTATGACGGGAAGAATCTGGTTTCCTCTGAACTTAAAACGTGGGTGAATGATAAGTTGGAATCTACTTCAGAATTGCGCTGGGATGGAGAGCAGTACCTGAAGCAGGATGGAGAGCAGATAGTAGAGATCGCTCGGCAATTGGTCAGTTACAGTTCTGCCAGTGTTTTTTTCGAAGAACCGTTGAATAGAACAAGCTTATTTTACGAGAAGTACGGAACCGAACTGAACGTAGAAACAATCGGTGAGCACAGATATGAAGTGAAACTTCCAAATGGTAGCAAAGAGCAATACACGTATCAGGATGGAGAAGTGGTAATGGTAGAAGTGGTACAGACCTTTGCTACCATCAGTTTGATAAAGAACAGTTAAGTTTTTTCATTGTCAACGTTGATCTTAAGCGGCCGAAAGGCCGCTTTTTTTTGATTCTGCTTCTTTGGAAAGTTTAAATCTAAAAGGAATAGAACACTGTATTCCATGGGTAGATCGATCTGTTCAAGTACCTTTGTGCCATAAGTTCTGGTTGAAAAGAAGCAGTTGATAATAAAGTAAATGCCAGCTCGTTCACTTTGCCGTTAATTGTTGTTGAGCAACAGGTGATTTTATAGAATAGAACCATGGAAAATGTATTAGAAAACGTAGAAGGAGCAATTGCCCTGCAAAGCTACATTCAAGGCATCGTAGACTTCAATGATGACGAAATGGAGACCATCATGTCTCATTTCGAGCCTATGTCGCTACCCGCAGGGGAGTATTTTGTAGATGAGGGTCTGGTGTGCAAGCACATCGGATTCATTGTAAAAGGATACGTGCGTAGCTACTATGAGATAAACGAAGGCGAGGTGACCACAATGGTCAACACCAAGCACAATATCGTTACGGCTCACACAAGCTTTACGCTACAGCGTCCGTCCATGCAATACATACAGGCCATTACAGACAGCGAACTGTTGGTGCTGAGCTATGAGAGCATGCAGAAGTTGTACGATCAAGTTCCAAAGTGGGACCGATTGGGACGCATTATCAACGAACGTGTTTACGGCTATATCGAAGGCAGAGTGGTAGACTATTTGAGTCTCAGTCCGGAGGAACGCTATCGAAAGATGCTGAAGGAAAATGCAAAACTCATTCAGAATGTACCGCTACGTTATATCGCTTCCATGCTTGGAATTACGCCAGAAACGCTAAGTCGTATCAGAAACAAAGTGAAGAAAGACGATGCGTAGTATCTTGGCGCAATGAGATTTAGAAAACAACTTTTAGCCCTGTTCGCACTTTGCGGATGGGGCTTTTTTGTTGCTGTCGGTCAGCAGCTCCGAGTTCAAAACAAGTCTGTCATTCCTGTTTTGACCCATAAGGATGGTGTAACCAAAGCCAATATTCGCGGGCTTTTCCTTGTGAACGATTCCATTGGCTGGGCCAGCGGTTCTGGCGGAACATTTCTTCGAATGACAGATGGTGAAACTTGGACTTCAGACACGATTTCGGGCTACACGCACTTGGATTTTCGCGATGTGCACGCCTTTGATGAAAACACCGCATTGCTCATGGCAGCAGGCGAGGAGGGAAGGATTCTGAGAACAGAAGATGGTGGCGTTTCGTGGGTTGAAGTTTACACCCGTTTGGATTCAGGAATTTTCTTGGATGGAATGGACTTTCACGGTAAAGTCGGTTTTTGCTATGGCGATCCTATTGATGGAAAATTTGTTCTGATTCGTTCTGAAGATCACGGGAAAACGTGGATAGAAGTTTCGGTGGAAAACCTCCCTGTAGCATTGGCAAAAGAAGCTGGTTTTGCAGCAAGTGGAACGGGAATGTTGGCTTTAGAAAAGATAAGCCTCATTGCAACTGGAGGAGATTCCGTTGCTCGGGTTATGAGAACATATTCAGGTCAAGGAGCATGGGAAATGTTCAATACTCCAATACGCTCGGCAGAAGGTTGCGGCATATTCTCCATTACCGAAGCAAAGCAAACAATTGTTGCTGTAGGCGGCTGCTATTTGGATAGTACAAGCTCGGAAGCAAACTGCGCCATTTCTACAGATTGGGGCAAAACTTGGCAATTGATAACCGAAAATCAACCAAGGGGCTATCGCTCTTGCGTTGCATATTCTCGTCAATCCAATGTGTTGATCGCATGCGGGAGAACCGGTTCGGAGTATTCTACAGACCAAGGTTTGAACTGGATTCCGCTATCGGATGAAGGCTACTATACTTGCTCGCTGGCAGATTCTACGGGTTGGTTCATGGGCAAACGCGGGAAAATGGCCAAACTCAGCTTCCGCTAGGAAAGCAGTTCGGTGGTATTTCTAATTTCTGCGAGCGCAGCAAAGAGCTTATCCAACTCTTCCTGCGTATTGTATCCTTGAAAGCTATAGCGGATATAACTTTTATTGCCATGCATGAAAACAGGAATTTCAATTCTGTACTTGTCGTAAAGCAATGTTCCCAGTCTGACCGTGTCTGGACAGTTGATCTCCAAACTGCACATTTGAACTAGAAATTCATCCGATGCAGGGCAAAGCATTGTTGCATTTGCCGCTTCCGCGAAACGCTGGTAGTTGGCCTGAGCTATCTTTCTGCAGCTATCAGATACGGTTTCCCAATCGAACTCTTTTCTGAACTCCATTGCTTTTGGAATGGTGAGGAATGCAGCGATATCTCGGGTTCCTTGCAATTGGTGGTAATCAATGAATTGTGAGTGAGAAGGGGTTTCGCTTTGGTAGCCCCAACTGATGACCAACGGATCGAACAGCTCTTGCAACGCTCGGTTCACGTACAGAAAAGAACAGCCTTTTGGGGTGAGCAACCATTTGTGGCAAGCACCCGTGTAGATGTCGGCCTGCAGCGTGGATAGATCCAACGGAATCTGACCGGGAGCATGCGCCCCATCAACAATCGTTATCAGCCCTTTCTGCTTTGCAATGGCGCAAATTTCCTCTACAGGAAGGCGCAAAGCTGTTGAACTGGTAATGTGACTGATGAAAATGGCTTTGGTCTTCGATGTGAGGCCTTGGAAGAACTCGTCTATGATCTGCTGTTTGCTGGTAACAGGTACAGTTATCTTCTGTTGAACGTACTTGGCCCCGGCTTTTTTGCAGTAGTAGTTCCATGTGCGGTCCATGGCGCCATATTCCAGATCGGTACATAGAATCTCATCGCCATTTTTCAGCGGAAAACTCTTTGCAATGATGTTCATGGCGTAGCTCGGATTCATCACCAGAACCACATCGTCCTTATCGCATCCAATAAATTCTCCCAATGCTTTTCTCGATTGTTCTAGAAGGATCGGGCCTTGCTTCACAAAGAAATTCACGGTATTCTTCTCCAACTCCAGTTGCCATTTCTGATAATCTTCAAAAATGGGTTTCGGACAGGCTCCGAAAGAACCGTGGTTCAGATGTATGATGTCTGGATTGAGAAGGAATTGGGAGCGTATATTTTCCATAACGTGAGCGTAGAAAACAAATGTAGTCTTGTACGGCAAAACCTATGGTGTCAAAGACCTCCGAGGTTTTGCTTACCTCGGAGCCTGTTACCTCGGGTCAGTTTGAGTATCCGCCCGAGGCGGATGTATCGAGAACGAGGAAAGGAAAAAAGAAAACCCCTACTCTTAGTGCCATCGAGCAAGGGTTTTCAAAAACTAGAAAACATACACTTCTAACGCAGGCGGTTTGGGTTTATTGTACGGAGTACGCGTTGCGATGGGGTGAATGAGCGCCATTTGCTTGGCACTTGGTCACGCGTCACAGACGCGCGCCATCTGTGGGGATATGCTGCGTTACAAAAAGCGATTGACGCAAAAGCATGCCAAGACCCAAAAGAATCATTCGGAAGGGGAAAGCCCCATGTATGGTTAGAACCGCATGAGGCTGATACCGTTACCCAAACCTATTCACTCAGCAAAGGCAAACCGACCGAAGGAGCTTGCCCTGAGCTTTTACATTGAGCTTGTCGAAGTGTTGTCGAAGGGCTAAGTGCAACGCCTTTGGAACACTTGCCCGACTGGGGGGATAAATTAAAGTATTAGGGTTGATTTAGTTATATTCCTTGATGATCTAGAATTTGAAACTGTTAGATCAATTGCCCTATTAAACGTTCCAGTTAACGGCAGTACCACAAAGCGCTCTGTTGAAGAGTTGCCATTTCCAAGCATCGTTAAACCCTGTTGGGGCGTCCATAGATATTCATCTACATTTTCACTACAAGAGGCATCTAAAAAAATTGTATCGCCCACTAAATAGGCCTCTTGATCAAACTCAGCGCATACGGAAACACTATTTTTACTGCATGAACTAAAATGAATTGTTAGCAAGAGTAGGGCTGCTTTAGGAATAAGATTTTTCATCGTTATGTAATTAAGATTGTATAGGTAATTATTAATTTATTGCGTTTGTTTTTGAACACCCAAAGACAATTCAATATTGCCGAAAATAAATATTTTTTTTGCTAAATATAAATCGCATCAACGTAAAAATATGATGTGAATCATTATAAATACTCCAAATTTATCTATGATGAATAGGGAGTTGTAACATCAGACCATTAGTGTGAGATAAAAATTCAAAATGAATATCTGTGCGTTGGCACATTTTTCGCATGAATCACAACGATCAGTATATGAAAGTAGGCAAACACAAGGCACCTAGCTTTCGGTTAAATACCTATTCTGACACACGGCACCGGTCTTCATTTTACTCCCATTTTGGCTATTTGTTTACACCCATTTTTTGGAAGTACTTTTATTTCTTTTTACTATATCATTCGGGTGTTACATCTTTCACAGCATTTGTTTTCAATTCATCATCATCAATTATTTGCTCTTTTACTGTAGCAAAATCAATTGCGTTCAAGTCAATTTTTCTGATCTGCCGATTCCACATTGTATGATAATAATATACTTTGTTTTTTAAATCAGACGCAGAAGTTACTTGAGTTGCACTAACTATATCAGTAGGTAAATGTTCTTTTGGCACTTGAGCTCCTAATGGAATGTTGAAGTTATCCAATATTCTAAACGATTCGAAAACGGCATCAGGGGTTGTTTCTAAGGGACGGCATGAAGCAGTGAATGCAGCTGCTCTCACAAATCTTGATGGTGGAGTAAAATCACCTGGCAAGCCAATCAATCCGGAACCTCCGCCCAATGGCTTTAAATTGTAACCATCAAAGCTCATTTGACTATTCGGGTTTGTTGAAAGACCAAGATAATTTCTTTGATTTATCAAATGCCAATCATAAGTAGGAGAATTTGTAATTACACCAATATACGGGTCGTAAACCTTTACTTCACCATTGTTAACTATTTCGATTATTTTGCTGTTGCCACTTGGGTCGACAATCTTAAAATGAAAAGGAAGTGCTGCACCACCAAATTCTTTATTATCCACATTCACGACAATAACATTATTTAAATTGTCAATAATTTCGTCTACTGTTTTAAACGATGACAACATCCATTGCATTAAATCTCCTACGCTCATTGAATTTTCAGCTTTTGCACTATCGTACGTAGCGTATTGAGCAAAGTCAGGCAGATAATATACTCCCACGTACAGTCCTTCTTCATTTAAACCATCAGGACCATACGGCTGGCCATAAGCTGTAAGGGTTACAAACCCATAATTCCCCTTCCATTTCTTTCCGTTGTAACCCTCGGGTGTTTGACCAACAAATTGTTTGTTACGGGGTACAACTAAGATCCTATTATGTTGGGCATCGTTCAGTGCCCACTCCACGGTACGAGAAACAACCACACCTCCGTCAGTAGATCTTAGCGTAATTCCGGTGCAAGAATATGCACTCGCACTGATCATTAGTAATGCCAATTTCATGGCAATTATTTTTTTGAATTTACTTTTCATTTTCACTCGGATTAAGGATGGATATTTTAATACTTTTCAATATTTTCTTTCTTCGATAAAAAATAATATCCAATACAAAAAGAAAGTATTAATATGGCAATACCAATAAGCACAAGGTGTTCGGAGTGCTTAATATCCAACGTGATAACTTTTCTTACTATTGCCGTGATAGCAACTAATAAAATAATTTTCACTTTACTTAATATGGTATTGTGATGATTTTTAAATGTCTCTAATATTTCAAGAGTAATTAAAATATTAAAGAAGATGGGAACGCCAGAAAGACCCAAGGGTCTTTCACTTGAAAATGAAAATCTACTTACCTCTTTATAAAAAACATAAAACAAATCTACTGTTTCAATAATGATAAATAAAATAGCAAGAATGGATAAGATCAAATAAACTAAATCTTCTGTTTTTGATATGATCTTGTCTTTTTTCATGGTCTTATCTTCCAATAAATAATTTCAATTGGGCACTGAAAATCTTCCTTTTGTCTAAAAATTACTGCAAACGATCACTGCTATGAACATAGGACTTTAACGCCTTTTCGCTTTAGCTCCGCTGTTCAACGCCTCCCTTATCAGGGCAGAATGAAACGGCAAGGGCCGGCAATGGCGCTAAAATAATCTGTATTTGGTTTGGTTAGGCGTTGAAATTCACGATGATGCGAAGATCAGTTATAAACGGATCGCGTTCAATTCGAACAAGTGACCACGTTGGAACACTTTCCCGAGCGGGGGCATTTTGGTTAAGCTGTCTGTTTTAACAAGCACGCGTCACTGACGCGCGCCAGTAGGGTGCGGTCAATCCTGATGTGTCGCTACGAATGCCTCGAGGGTCTGCCGAAGGGCCCCTCCGCTGCCATAGCGCACATCGTGCAATTTCCAGTTTGTACTCTTCCTCAGGTCGAGGGTGTCTGTCCAGTGCATGTTGTAATGCTCATTGCTGAATCTCACGGTCATCCATGCCATGTTCCCACTGACCGAGGTTTCCTGAACTTCGAATTCGGTGTAGCCTTCATAAAGACCCGCAAAAATCTCCCCTTCCAGCAGCAAGGGTTTGTCCGTAGGATGGTCGCTGCGCGATACCCGCTCTCGGTCAAGGGTCTCGGTCTCGAGTGCTTGCTGCACCAGTTGGCTCAGCGTTTCAGACAGCAGCGAAGTGTCTGCTCCGATGGTTCTCAGCGGGTTGGGCGTTGCGTAGATAATGCTCACCACTTGGGCTGCACCGGCATCCTTTGTATCCTGTCTATGGCATGAGGCCATCCACAGGAGCAGCACCGTTATCATTGATAAGCAAGTGGTGGTGGCTGTGCGCATTCAATTATTCCGTGCAAAACTTTTCAGAAAACCCTGTTGCCCGAGTACCAGCGTGTCGGTGTGCGGAAATGAGAAGACAAGCCTATCGGTGAAAAGAAACCTCTCTCCATTGCCCAGACTTTCTCCCGTGAGCAGCAGTGTGTCAGAATGCACGCTCCATGAGGAATAGCGCAATGTGGCCATGTGCTCCGACCTTGCCGAGCCATCTGGCAGCAGTGTGAATCCCTGTTTCATGTCAGGCATGCCGGGCACACTGCGCTCCATGCCGTAATGGAACACATTATAACCCAAACTCAAAAACAGCTCTTGGATAAGCGTTTCGGCTACACGGCCTTTGACCATGTTGTAACGAAAGCTTTGTTCTTGGGCGCTTAGCGGCATTTTGGGTTTCTTTTTAAGATCAGTTACAAACTGATCGTGTTTCATTTCACACAAGTCATCCTTCGGAAGACTTTCGCGAGCGGGGATTGAATGCCATTCTGTAATATATTATGATTGTTCTACAATTTCTATTTCATCTTGGGTAAGCCCATACAACTCATAAACCATCTGGTCTATGTCTTTATCAATTTTATCAATCTCACTTTGCAGGGCGTTGGCTTCGGCTTTCTTTTTATTGAAGTAAGCCATCCACTCCGCTTCTTCTTCTAAGGACAAGGGGTTTAAACCCCTTGATGTAGCATTCTTTTTTATGGCCTTTTTGAGCTCCGCCAAAAAGCCCTTGAAATCCAACTCCGGCCAATGCTGCAACTTCGTGCTCGGTTTTGGTAGGTCAAATTTGGATTGGAGGAGGGAAATAAAAGCCGCTTGAACTGTTTCAACCTGATGAGTCATTGTCAGCACGCTTGAAACATTATTTATAATTGGAATTTGGAAGTTTGGCTCTTTCAATGACGTAGGAATGGGAAAGCTTTAGATAATTAGTCTTAAACCTAAAGTACCCACCTCAATTCAGTACCAGTATTCTTCAAGAAAAAACCAAAGCACTTTTGAATTAAGCACTCCCAAATAAATATTTCTCATCTAAGTTAAACTGGTCACGTTTTCCAATCAGAAAGAATAAACAGTTGTAACATGATAAGAACTTTCCCTTTTCAATCATAGATGTATGTTACAACCTAAAGAAAGTTTCTGAGTCATAATTTTTGGAATCTCGACTCAAATCCGACTAATTCTCTTGACTTCGCGATAAACAAAACCAATATTTCGTCATCATTGAATTTCCCCTTCTCGTCTAGCATCTTAGCGATTTTCATGTTTCGAAAAGGTAAATAATTCTGAGCTCCTAAAGGGAATTTCGCTTTTTAATGTGATTGGAATTTCATTGGGTGCAGGTTTCCGTCTGCAATCGAATAAGGGTAAATTACAAAGTAGTTCGTTTTACTTGACTATATCTTCTTGAGACCTCATTGCCTTTTAATAATGGTCTTGAAATCTCCGATTCGATAGCCTCAATCTGAAATGTTCCAGTTTTCCTCATCAGAACCTGTAATCCAATATTCGCTCAAACTTTCTGGTGCTCCTTTGAAGAATAAAAGAACTGCATCCATTCCTGAATCAATCCCAGTGAATATCCTGTAAACAAAGACATCTTTATAGTATACAGGGTTTTGACCTTTCAATTTTTCCTAAAACATTCGACTTATTGTGTAAAATCATTTTTCTGCCGATAGATTGTCGGATAAAAATTTATAATCAATCGTATTTAGAGCATTAAGTCCAAGTAAATCTACTCGTTTGTAACTCTTTCGCAAATGCAAGCTTAGTCTTTATCGTTTTGCTAAGCGTGACAACACAAGTGTAAGTTGAAGCATCCGAAAAACCTGATGCGACCCAAAATGAATTATTGACTCAACGGCAGTCTTATCTTTAAAAAAGTTACGAATACCGATACCAAAATCTGAGACTAAAAATTTATGAGGGAGGATAAAAGACACCAACCCCTTAGAATTTATCCAATCATACGACCTCTCCATGAATAGAGCATAGATGTCATAATTTCCTGTCGCAGATTTAAATTGCTTTTCATAATAGATGGTTGAATCGAAATAATGTTCTTTTAATCCTTGCATTCGCACATAAGGCGGATTCCCAATCACCACATCAAAGCCGCCTTTATACTCGGTGGCGTAGGCTTGGTCATAGCCGCAAAGCATGCTGTCTATGTGTTTTTGTAGGGTTTTATTGACCGGTAGTTCGTGTTTGGCGCGGTTGTGTTGTATATAGTCTATGGTGTTTTCTAGTTGCTCTTGGTTGGTTATTTCTTTGCAACCGAATTTCTGTGTCCAAAGCGGTACGCTTTTTTCGCCTTCCTTTTTGCCTTCGCCTTCGACAAGGGGTTTAAACCCCTTGTTGGTAATCCCCTTGTTGCTGTGTAGCGCACGCGAGGTTCTACCCTTTATTTTCTTTACAATCTTAGGCACTTCTTCCTCTTCGCATACGAGCAGCAGATGCATGTGGTCGCCACAAATATTGGCTGCCAAAACATTCAGTTTGTCTTCTTTTACGATGCCCGCAAGTGTTTCCATGATCACTTCCTCGTCTGCTGGTTCTAGCCAAATAGCTTCGGGGTAAGGGCGTGCGCCATTGTCTCGCTTTTGACGCACCTTGTGTTCTACCATGCGTTGCGAAGTGCGGCTGTCGTGCGTGGCGGTGGTAATGTGGTAGGCGTGGTTATCCTTTTCCTTGAATACGTTCGGAAACTCCTTCTGCCAATTAAAGGCCAGATCGCCAGCCACTTCGGGGTCGTCTATCAGGCTATTGCCGCACTTGATGTTGCTACTGAGCGAGGTGAGCTTTCGGCCTTTTTGCGCGGTGCGCAACCACAGGGAGAGACGGGCAATTTCTACGCTTTCCTCGTTAATATCCACCCCATAAATGTTGTTCTCTAAAATGTGGTTCTCCACATCTTGAAAAACGATACTGCCTTCAAACAACTGCGCTTCCAGCTCATCTACATAGCGGTGTTCGGCCATCAGAAACTCCAAGGCTTGGTTGAGGAATGCACCAGAACCACAGGCAGGGTCGCAAATGGTGAGTTGCAAGAGCCATTCGCGGTAGGCTTTCAGCTGCGCATCCAGCTTTAGAATGGTGGCTTTCTTTCGGCCTTTTCGGTCTTTGGCAAACTCCTCATCATCAATACCCAGCTCGGCCTTTTTCTCTTCGCAGAGTTTGCCCACCGTATTGTCTACAATGTATTTGGTAATGTACTTGGGCGTGTAGAACACCCCATCTTTCTTGCGCTTGGTCTTGCTTTTATCTACTTCTTCGCCTGCCAATTGGGCGCGCACATTCTCTATATCGTTAAGGCTATGCTCAAAAATGTGCCCCAGTATGTTGGTATCCACCTCATCGGCAAAATCGTAGTTGGTGAGTTTGAGGCAGTGCTTTTTTAATAGCTCATCATCTATGAGCAGTCCGTCCAATAACTCATCTTCTTTGAACAGGCCACCGTTGTAGGCGTGTATCTCGTACTTGGCTCCCTTGTAGCCATCGTTCATATACCCGAAGTACTTCTTAAAACGGTCGTACAGCGGTTTGTACTCGTCAAGGTCTTTCAGCTTTTGCCATTGCTCTATAATAACGCTGATGCTGTTGGGCGGCAGCAGTCCTTTGTCCTCCGAAAAGAAGATGAAGAGAAAACGGTCTAAGAGCTTTTGGCTCTTCTTATATAAGAGGAGTTGGTCGTGCTGCGGATTGCGCTGCACCATATTGTGCCAGAGGTCGTTCTTAAATGCCGAGTAGTCGGCATATAAGGCCTTGGTGATCTTGTCCTCCTGCAAGAGGCTTTCCTCTTTTATCTTGGCAGGAATGCCGCCCAACAGATTGTCTTTTTGCAAGAAGAGCCACAGCAGGGCAAAACGCTCTTCAGTAAGCTTGAATAGATTGAACTCTACGTGCTCTACCGCATTGTGCATGTAAAAGCGCAGCTTCTCAAAGTTGCTGGTGATCACATACACGCAATCGGGCTGGTTGTTCTTATAGTTGAAAGCCTGGTCGCGTACCTTATCGAGGTCCTTGGTATCGGTGCCTTTCAGTTCTATAACGGCTATTGCGCTTGGCTCTGCCAAGGGGTTTAAACCCCTTGTTAAAATGGCGCCATCGGTCTTCTTGGCATCCTTGATGTTCTTGAGCTCGGTGGTGAGGTTGAAACCTGCATTGGGGTTAATGGTGTAAGCCAGAATGTTAACGAACAGTTCGCGCAGAAAACCTTCCTGAAACTGTTCTTCCTTGCTGTTGCGGATGTTCTCCTGTATCTCCTTATTCAAGAAATAGGCCGCATACTGCTGGTAAGCGGCTTTTACAGCTTCGGCATTTTGTGTAGCGAGGTATTTCTTTAAAACCGATTGTTGGTAAAGTGCCATAGTTCCAATTAATGCGATGCTAACTTAACAACCTTCATTCATTTTTCAAATTGGAAAGTGGGCGGTGATGAGAAATTGGAGACGAGAGAGGAGAGACGAGAGATAAGAGATAAGGGAATGGGCTTTTTTGTCATTTTACCACCCCACCATCCTTCGATACATCCGCCCGTGGCGGACACTCAGGATGACCCGCGCAAGCTCGCCAAGCTATAAACCACTCATTCCCGTCAGCACAGCAAGCACCCATTTCTGCAATCCTAGCAACCGTTTTAGCGGCAAAAGCACCTGTGTAGGTTATTGGAGCAGTTGGTTTGGGCGCCAACACAGGTGGGTGAATGATGAACCCTCTTCCCAAGAAGAAACAAAGCTTTAAAAAGTTCTAGCATAGTTTTGTTACGGAAAAACAGAGCTTTAAAAAGTTCTAGCATAGTTCTGTTAATGATCAACAGAGCTTCAAAAAGTTGTAGAAGAACATTAAAAGTCTAAAATAGTGCTTTAAATGGGGGACTATATGTTTCCACCTTCGGATCCGAGTACGGTTCCTACTGATAAGGGTGATTGGGTAGTGGAAGACCCGCTTGGCCCGCGGCTAGATATGGCTGTTTTGCTGGAGGACCGGGGTTGACCGCTTACTGGAAACGGTAGGCGGTTTTTTTTTGTGGCTGATGCGCTGTTCTCGATACACGCTCGTACCTCGCGCACTCGAACTGACCTCCCGTAGCATCCGTCATGCTGAACTCGTTCCGATAGCTCCCGATAATTATCGGGACGGAACAGCATCTTTTCTAAGCTCAACCGTAAATAGACCCTGAAACCCCGTTCTTCAACGGGGCAGGCTCAGGGTGACGGGGTCTGATGTTTACCACTGTCGTCCACTAGCACGTCATGCTGAACTTGTTCCGATAGCTCCCGATATCTATCGGGACGGAACAGCATCTGTTCCAAGCTTCTTCGCAATCAAGTGTAGAGAAAGAGATTGCTTCGTCCTTCGTCCTCGCAATGACGTGGGTAGAGCATCTGTCACAAGCATCCGTCATTGCGAGGAACGAAGCAATCTCACAAAGAATTTGGTAGTGCTAGAATGAGGTTGCTTCGTCATTCTTCCTCGCAATGACGTGGGTAGCAAGCCTACGGTTACTCTTCCAATAGCACACCCGCCAACTGCTTTACTTGAAGTTCGGCATTCTTAGCATTGTACTTCGCTTGGCTGTAGCTTCCTTGTGCGTTGAGTTGATTCAACTGCGCTTGTCGGAATTCAATGGAAGAGACCTGACCTTGCTTGTACATTTCGTCCGTTCGGTCGAAATTGCGCTGAGCGGTTTTGAGATTTGCTTCCTGTGCTTGAAGCACAAACAACGCATTCTGGTAAGTAGAGTAGGCGTTCATTACATCGCGCTGCACCGTAAACGTGGTTTGCTCTTGCTGTATCTTCTGCGTTTCCATAGCGATCTTAGCACTCTGTGTTCTGGTCTTGGTGGTTCCTCCATCAAAGATGTTCCAATTCAAACTCAAACCTGCTTGCGGACCGTAACTGGTGCTACCCGTTAAGAAAGCTCCGTTGGGGTTCTGTTGTCCTTGGTAGGCATAAGCCGCATTGGCAGATAGGGAAGGGAACCAGCCGGCTCTACTTGCTTTAATGGCGTATTCGCTATTCTTAAGCTGACTTTGGGTTTGCTCAATAAGGATGTTGCGCTCCAGCGCTTTTGCCGTTAGCTCATCTGTGTTCAAAGCCAATTCGAATACAACGTTGGTGTCTACAGCAAAGTCTGTTTCCAGTGCTCTTCCCATGATCAGGTTGAGGTTGCGCTTCGCGTTTTCCAATTGCTGTTTTGTATTCAGTAGATTGATGCTGTCGTTGTTCACATCTACTTCAGCATTCAAGATATTGAGTTGCGTTCCTTGACCATATTCGTAGCCATATTCTGCACGGGTTAAACGTGTTTTGGAAATATCCAAAGCCGTTTTAAGAATGCCGATGTTCTCGGACAAGCGAGCTATTTCGAAATACGCATTCGATAGCTGTAGCATTGTATTCTCAATGATCTGCTTGGCCTGCAACTCGCTAAGATTGTGCTGCTCCTTCAACTGCTTGTAATTGTACATTCTGCCAAGTCCGTTGAAGATGACGTAGTTCAAACCAACAGAAGCGTTGTAGTTATATGCTTCGGCAGGGTCAAAGGTAAAATCGCCTTGTACAGTCTGGTTTTCTCCGGCATTGTACGTGATCTGACCGTTTCCAGCAGCAGTTGCACTTGGCAGATAACCGCTGTTGTAGATGCTGGCGTTGTTCTTGGCAGATTCAATGCTCTTCTGCGCTACTTGAATATCGTAGTTATGCTGCAAAGCAAGCTTCATGGCTTCATCGCGTGTAAGCACTTCTTGGGCTTGCGATTTCACGCTGAGAAATAATGAGAAAAGGAGAAGCGTAGAGCGTATAATTCTATCGTTCATTTTGGTGTGATCAATGGTCGTGAGTTCAATTCTTTTTTCTGATTATCTGTCATTCCCCTCTTGAGACCTGTGCTGAGCGTGGTCGAAGTAGGGGTTAGGGGTGTGTCGTGTCTGGAGGCTCACAATTCAAAAGAACCCACCCCCAGCCCCTCCAAGGAGGGGAGTGCGTTCCGAGCAATGACGCGCGACACAGCCATTTTCCCTTTTTCGTTTTTCATTTTCTCTATCCGCGTTCTATTATTCTTCACCGCTTTCTGTTAGCAATTCCTCTACAGCAGGTTCTACCGATTCTTTGCTTGGTTTTTTGCCTTCCCATAACCAAAGTGTGTAAACTTTGAGCGTGTTGCCGAGCGATAGAAGCATTGGAAGCATGATCAAGGTTAGAACCGTAGCAATGGCAATACCATAGGCTACCGAAATGGCCATTGGAATGAGGAATTGCGCCTGACGACTTTTCTCCAAGATGAGAGGCGAAAGTCCCGCAACTGTGGTGATCGAAGTAAGGAAGATGGCTCGGAACCGTGATTTTCCTGCATGGATCAAAGCCTCATCAAACGGATGTCCTTCCTTCAGATAAGTGTTGAGTTTGCTGATGAGAACGAGGCCGTCATTCACCACAATTCCAATTAGCGCAATAATTCCTAAGAACGACAGCACGTTTACAGAGAACCCGTGAATCCAATGTCCCCACGAAACACCGATCAGCGCAAACGGAATCATAATGAGCAACAAGAGCGGTTGCATGTACGAACGGAACGTAAAAGCAATGATGATATAGATGAGGAAAATGATGATCGGGAACACTTTTTTAGCAGAACCTATCACCTTGCCAGCTTCACGGTTCTGACCTTCATACAATGCAGAAACCGTAGGGTATTTAGACCGGATTTCGGGCATAATGTTCTGCTGAATATCTGCGAGAATGTCTGTGGCACTTTCCTTCGGATTCTTGAGGTCGGCTTCCACTTTGATCTCTCGTTTTCCATCCAAGTGATTGATGCTGATCTCGCCACGCTCAATGCTGTATTCGGCAATCTCGCTAAGCGGAACACGGTTTCCTGTTGGAGAAACGATGCGCATGTTTTCAAAATCTTGGATGGATGAGCGGTTGTCGCGTTCGTAGCGCACCCAAACAATGATCTCATCTTGTCCGCGCTGAAAACGCTGCACTTGCAAGCCGTTGAAACCAGAACGAACCTGACCAATTACATCATTCAACGTAAAGCCAAGCATATACGCTTTGTCTTTAAGCTTCACTTTAATTTCCTTGATACCGGCAGGGTCGTTATCGCTGATGTCGCGCAGAAGCGTATTCTCCTTCAACTTGGCTTTCATTTCCAGCTTGGCAGCTTTCAACTCTTTGATGTTGTAGCTCATGAGCGAAACAGAAACGGGTTTACCTCCAAAGTTGGAACCTGAGTCAAACACCAGACTTTCCGCCTGTGGATATTCTTTGGCTCTTTCTGCAATAGCATCTGCAATTTCGCCAGCAGAGAAATCGCGCTCCTCACCAGGAAGCAGATTCACTTTCAACGAGGCATTTGCCGTTCCCGGTCCAATGCGCTTGATGATGTTCAAGAACACATCTGCATCTCCCGTTTGCTTTTCAGAGTATTCTTCGTTCACTTCCCAAGCTGCGGCTTCAATTTCAGAGATGATCTGCTCGGTTATTTCCGGGTTCACGCCTTGCGGCATTTTCAGTGTAATGGTTACCTGATCGGAAGCAATGACAGGGAAGAAGGTTGTTTTGATAATGCCACCGCCAATGGCTCCTAGCGTAATCATAAATAGGGCGATCATAATAGAAAAGCCCAAGATCTTATAACGCATAAAGAAGTGCAGGGTAGGTGTGTAGAGCCTGTTACTCATAAAGTCCATTGCCTTGTTTGCCCATGCATTGAACCAGTAGGTTTTCTGATCTTCTGACAATGCTTTGGAGTGTGCAACGTGTGCAGGAAGGATTACCAACGCCTCTAATAACGAGAACGACAAAGTGAGAATAACCACCAGCGATACTTCACTGAAAAACTCGCCAATTCTCCCATCTAAAAAGAAGAAAGTTGAGAACGCCACAAGCGTGGTAAGAATGGCAGAGGTAATGGCGGGAAGCACTTCCATGGTGCCATCAATAGCTGCTTGAATTCTGCCTTTTCCTTTTTCGTGATGATGGAAGATGTTTTCTGCAATCACAATACCATCATCCACCAGAATCCCGATCACAATGATCATCCCGAATAGGGAAAGCACGTTGATGGTGATGTCGAAATAGGAAGCCGCCATAAACATGCCCATAAACGAAATAGGAATACCAAATGCTACCCAAGCTGCCAATCTCGGACGTAAGAAAAGCGAGAGGAAGAAGAGCACCAAGGCAATACCTTGTAATCCATTTACCAACAGCAGCTCAGTACGCTGAACAATGATCTCAGAACGGTCGTTGGTAATGCTCAGTTGAACGTTATCGTGCGTTTCGTTGAACTCCTTCGTGTAAGCCGTTACCTTTTTAGAGGCCAATACAAGGTCTTCGCTGTTGGTGGTGCTCACGTTTACCGAAACAGATGCTTGTCCGTTGTAGAACGACCTATCGGGTGTTTCAGACCAAGCGTCTTCAACCACGGCCACATCTTTCAATTTCACTGTTCCGCCATCAGCATTCGTTTTAAGAATGATGTTATCCAGGTCGTTACCGTGATACGAGCGGTTGTTTACACGAATGAGATAATCTTCGGCTTCCGTTTTAATGGAACCACCTGTTACCAGAATGTTCTCGCTGGCTACTACGTTAGCCACCTCCCTAAACGTGAGGTTGTACGCACGCATCTTTTCCTCGCTCAGCGAAATGGTAATTTCTTCCTCTGGAAATCCAGTAATGGTAACCTGTGAGATTCCGTCTATTCCGCGCAGATCGTTCTCCACTTCTCGGCCAATGGCTTTAAGTGTCTGCAATGAAATGTTCTCTCCGCTTACTTCAAATTCAATGGCTACGTTGAGGTTTTCATTCTTGGCAACCACAGGAGGCTCCATTTCTGCTGGGAACGATGGCACTTTATCAACCGCATTCTTCACATCGGCCAAAAGCACATTGATGTCGTAGCCTTTTTCGGCTTCAATTGTGATAAGAGCCGTGTTTTCGGAAGAGGCAGAAGTAAAGCGATCAACACCAACCAATCCGCGCAGGTTGTCTTCAATTTTAAGTACAACGCCTTCTTCCATTTCTGCTGGAGAAGCGCCCGGATAAGCAATCTGTACCGTCACGATCTTCGAATCCTGTAACGGAAAGAAGCTCGATTTGAGCGAGAGCATTCCCACAACGCCAAGCGCCAGAAAGGCAATGATGGAAACGTTTACCGCAACGGGGAATTTTATAAAATGAGATATGATAGACTTCATGATTTGCTATAGGTTTGAGGTTCGATTTGAAAGGATTTCGCCTCGTTATTTCTCCTCGTAGATAGAAATCTTCATTCCTGGATAAGCTCCAGGAGGCATCTTAGAAAGTACCTGTTCTCCGTTTTCAAGACCTTGAACAATGACTGTCTTTTCATTGAAGTAAATAGGTTCAATTTCTTTTTGAATGAGCACGGAATCCGTGGCTACATAAACCTGATTCTTGTCGAACAGAACGCTTCGTTCAATCTCAAACGCATTATCGGCATTGGTTGCCGCAATGCGTGCTGTGGCATACATACCCTCGTCCAATCCACTGCCGGTTAGCTGAATGTAAACGCTTACAGTTTGCGTGGCGGTGTTTACCATGCTGTTAATGCGCGAAATGGTTCCGCTCCAGCTAGCGCCTTTTCTGTTGGTACTCATCACATCTACCTTCTGACCCACCTTCAAGTATTCGATCATAGATGAACTTACAGGCGCTTCCATTTCAAAAACGGTAGGCTGAATGAATGTTCCAAGCTTTTGTCCCGGACGAACGAGTGTTCCGGTGGTTACCAATGCTTCGGTTAAGATGCCGTCAAATGGAGCGGTGAGGTTGTACTTGGACAAGGTGAGCTCCATATTTCGGATGTTGTAGTAGGTAGAGTAGATGTTTCTTCCTGTGATGAACATCTTCTCTTTGTCGGATGCATGCTGTGGTAGTTCTGGAAGTGGTTTGTTCACATCCAGTGCAGAAAGAAATCCGCTCCAACGGTCGAAAGATGCAGGATAGTCCAATCGGATATCAGCAAGTGCTGCGGTAACTAAATTCTGTAAGGTGCTTTTCTGCGCCATCAATCCAGCGCGGTATACATCAGAGTTGATAGAAACGAGCGAGCTGCCCTTGCTGTAACGCTCTCCGGCCTTGAATGAACCTGAAGATGAGGTCATTACCCCTTGCACCTCGGCAAAAAGTTCTACGCGATTCTTAGCCTCAATGGTACCCGTTACTTCCATTAAAATAGGTAGCGTGGCATTCTTCACCGTCTCCACAAAAACAGTGGTGATCTGCTTTTCAATCTTCTTAACGGGTGGTTTCTTGCTGTCTTCAAGGGTTTTCTTTAGAAAAACTCCTCCCGCCAGAATGGCGATACTCACTACTACAACGATGATTTTTCTTACCATTTTTCTATTTGTTGCTATTACAACTATCTAAGTGTTTTTCGATGTTTTCCTGAATCTTCCGCATCACGCCAATTACGGTCTTCTGTTCGTCTTCAGTTATGCCTGACTGCATGTGCATAATCACCTCTAACAGTACTGGGGCGGTTTCGTTCAGTACTTTTTCGCCATTCTTTGTTAGATGGACCATATTGACTCTTTTGTCTTCCGGAGAGGTTATTCGAGCAACGAGGTTTTTTTTCTCCATCGTGCTTAAAAGACGCGTTAAACTTGTCTTGTCTCTATCGGTCAGGAAAGCCAGATCGTGCTGCGGAAGAGGGCCATCATGAAAAAGTATCTTCAGTAGAATGACCTGCTGACGAGTTAGGTTCATTCCATGCTCAGCCATTTTAGTCGCAATGTAGAGGTCAATGTGCTTCATCGTTTTACCGATCCAAGGCATCATTAAATTCTCCATACCAGGAAAGACTCCTTTTTTCATTTCGGCTGCAAATCTATGGGTTATTGTTGCATGTGCAACTAAATAGATGTTAAAACATTGATAAAGTTTGTCATAAACTAATTTGCAGACACAACTTCAATACCTTCGCAGCTTCCTAAATGAGCTCCAAAGACCCATACCAGGCCCTTCGAATTCCACAGTTCAGGATATTCTTTGCATTGAGATTTGGACTGGTGTTTGCCTGGGCCATGCAGTTCGTGGTAGTAGAGTGGGAGGTCTATCGTTTGACCAAAGACCCTTTGTCGCTTGGGCTTATCGGGTTGATGGAAGTAGTGCCTGCCATGTCGCTGGCTTTGTTCGCTGGTCACATCGTGGATCAATCTGAGAAACGCAATCTCTTGGTGAAATGCATTCTCGGTTTTCTGTCAATCAGTGCGGGATTGTTTCTCTTCACATGGCCACAGATTACCGGTGACCTCAGTACGGATACGCTTATCTATGCTATTTATGGGCTGGTTTTTCTAGGAGGAATTGTCCGTTCATTCATTGGTCCGACAGTGTTTTCGCTATTCTCATTGGTAATTCCTAAAGAAGCATATCCGAATGGAGCTACCTGGAGCAGTGTGGCGTGGCAATCGGGTGCAGTTGCAGGCCCGGCCATTGGCGGATTGACCATCGGGTTTATGGGGGTGCATTGGTCAATGCTTTTGATTGTTGCAGTAGCTGCTGTAGCGCTGCTCTTACTTCTGAGCATTCCACCGCAGGAGATCCGAAACAAGAACAAGGGCGAACCGATCGGGCAAAGTTTAAAGGAAGGCATCCGATTCGTGTTCAAAACGAAGGAGATCCTTGGAGCCATTTCGCTGGATATGTTCGCGGTGCTTTTTGGTGGCGCAGTGGCCTTGCTTCCTGTTTATGCAACGGATATTCTCAAGGTCGGTTCTGTCGGATTCGGTTTTTTGCGTGCTGCTCCAGCCGTTGGTTCGTTCTTGATAATGATGTTCGTTGCTTATTTCCCGCTTAACAGGAATGCAGGAAAGAAGCTCTTGGCGTCCATTTTTGGCTTCGGTCTGTGCATCATTGTTTTCGGCCTGTCAGAGATCTATTGGATTTCGTTGGTAGCGCTGTTCCTGAGCGGAGTAACAGACGGAATCAGTGTGGTTGTACGGCAAACGATTCTTCAACTATACACGCCTGATCACATGCGTGGCCGCGTTTCTTCGGTCAATTCCATGTTTGTTGGTTCCAGTAATGAACTCGGGGCGTTTGAAAGTGGCTTAACGGCACGTTTGTTCGGAACCGTGAATGCCGTAGTTATTGGTGGTGTCATTACGCTTGTTACCGTTGTTGGTACAGGAGCACTCATTCCAAGCCTGCGAAATCTGGATTTCAACAATTTCTTGAAAGAGGAAAAGGAAGACGAGAAGGTCAGTTCTTAACCAAAATGTAGGCGTTCAACGATGTGGCTATCAAGAGCCAAACGAAATAGGGTAGCACCAATAGCGACCTCGTTTTCATCTGTGGCCACAGTCCGATCAAGAAATAGCCTACCAAAATGGTGAGCGCTGCTATCAGCAATAATCCGAAACCAACTTGATGGAATTTAAAGAAGACCGGATTCCATGCCACATTCAATATCCATTGAAACGTAAATAGGCCAACGAGGAAATTCCTGTTCTCCATCTGTCCCCAAGCAGAAGCCATGTACACGGAGAAGCAAAGCATAATGGTGGTCCATGCTGCACCAAAAACCCAACCTGGGGGTGTCCAAGGGGCTTTGTTCACATTCTGATACCATTCGCCCGTAACTTCGCCTCCCATTAGAAAACCACCTATTCCGAGTGCAGCGAAATTCAGAATCAAGAAAACGATGAAGTATTTAAGCATAGTGATGTGGTAATTTGGTTGAATAGCTTAAACAGTTGGGGCATTGTTTTGTTTCATTTGCACGGCTAATTCGTGCGTGTACGCATAGGGTTTAATGCAGCATTAGAACAGATGGAAGTGTATCAGATACAGTTGATTGAATCATTCGTGGCCTTGGTGGGCTATCTGGGTTCTTTGGAAGTAGCTAAGCGCATCATAGAAGGTGCAGCGTTGAAATACGATTACCCAAAACCAAGGGTGAAGGTGACCCTTAAGATTGTGCAGAGTGTATTCTTTTTGTTGTTTGCCAGTTTCATGCTCTTTATCTGGGGTGTCAATCAAAGTGAGTTGGTTTACTTCATCACCTCCTTACTCACCGTGGTTGGTATTGCGTTTCTCGCGCAATGGTCCATTCTTTCCAACATCACTTCCACACTCGTCATATTCTTCAATCATCCGGTGAAGATCGGAGACACGATAACGGTCATGGACAAGGAATTCAACGTAGAAGGACGCGTAAGCGATATTGGCATTTTCTTCCTCATCATAAAAACCACTGAAGGGGATCAGATCACCTTGCCAAGCAATGTTTTTATGCAGAAAATGGTGAAGAAGAAGGCAAATTGATGAGAATTAAAACCATCCAATTCCTGTTTCTTTTTCTTTATGGTTTTGCGGTTTTTGCTCAGCAGCAAGCCACTGTTATGTCTTACAATGTGCTCAATTTTCCTACGGGCAATATTGCTGGTAGAGAAGATACGCTGCGCAAATTGATCAACTACGTAGCGCCCGACCTATTTCTTATCCAAGAACTGAAATCGGACAGTGGATTGCAGTTGATATTGAATGAGAGTTTTGCCGATCTGAACTCAACATACGAAGCTTCCACCTTTTTGCCGCAGCAAAGCAACCCAAGTAGCAATTTCAAACTTCAGCAGGCCATCATTTACAACTCAGAGCTTTTTGGGCTAGCTACCGAAGGTTTTCTGATGACGTCAACGCGCGACATCAATAAATTCAAACTCTATTACAAGAGCCCAACGCTTCAGGCAGGGGCCGACACCATCTTCCTCTACGTTTTCGTTGCCCATCTAAAAAGCAGTCAGGGTGCAGCAAATGTTGCAGAAAGACTATCCATGGCCCAAACCTTCACAACACATATGGCCTATCTGCCTCCAGATGCCAATGTGATACTTGCCGGAGATTTCAATGTTTACACAAGCACAGAACCCGCTTATCAAGAACTTTTGGACAGTACGAACTCCATACGATTGAAAGACCCGATAGATGCACCAGGTAACTGGAATTCTAGCAGTTTTGAACCCAAATCGGTGCTTACTCAAAGTACCAGAGCTTCTTCCATTTTTGGCGATGGTGCAGGCGGAGGGGTTGATGATCGGTTTGATTTTATCCTTCTATCCGCCAATACATTCAATAATTGGAATACGGTGGTCTATGAACCCGATTCTTACTACGCAATGGGTAATACCGGAACTTGTTACAACCAAAGCATTACAGCTTGCTCTGGTGGCAATTGGTCTGATGAAATTCTCTCGTCACTCTATTTTATGAGCGACCATTTACCCATTGTTCTTCACCTGAATTTGGGGGTCGGCACTGTGCCTGTCAGCGAGGCCAAGGAACGGAATGCTTCGGCATACATGAACGCAGAAGCGCTTGTACTTGATTGGAACTGGAATGAGCGCGTTATGGTACGCGTTACCGATCAGCTTGGAAGTGTGCTCTTTTATCGCGCCATGGAGCTTCACACAGGCGAAAACCGATTCGATCTGAGCATGTTGGACCTGCATTCAGGAATGTATGTCGTTCAGGCTTACTCAAAGAAACACCAACTTCAGGTAAAGGCCATTATCGTTCGATAGGCTCCAAGATTCGGTTGGTTTACCGTTTTACCCAATACCCACGTGTTAACTACATTTATCGACCTGAAAATGAAAGTAATATCGGTCAATAGAGGAGAAGCCCGATTGGTTAAGTGGCGCGGCAAGAATGTCAGAACGGGTATCTTCAAATATCCTGTTGATGGTGCCATTTTTCTTGGAACGGAAGATGTGGTAGACGATGCCGTGGTAGATCGAAAATACCATGGCGGTGTCGATATGGCCGTATATGCTTACAGTGCCGATCATTATCCGTTTTGGAAGCAACGTTTTCCGAATTCTGACTGGAGTTTAGGGATGTTCGGTGAGAATCTGACCATTGAAGGATTGGACGAATCAAAGATGCAAATCGGAAGCCTTTACCAATTGGGCGAAGCACAGGTACAGGTTTGCCAACCCCGACAACCTTGCTTTAAGTTGGGAATCCGTTTTGGGACGCAAAAGGTCTTGAAGCCGTTCATTAACTCACCTTATTCTGGCATTTACTTTCGGGTAATGCGACCGGGAACTGTAAAGGTTGGCGATGAAATGAAGCTGCTTACTGATGAGCCGAAATCACCGACCGTTGCAGAAGTATTCTCGTTCATGTATCACCGTACGGAAAAGGATAAGGCAAAAGTGGAGGATACGGTCAATTGTGCATTTCTTCCGCAGGGAGTAAGAGACACCATTAGAGAATTACAATTGGGCCAATGAACATTCTATTCGTCTGCACTGCCAACGAAGACCGAAGCCGTACGGCAGAAAGTATTTTCAGCGAAAGCGAGGAGCATGTGGTACGTTCTGCAGGAACGGCAAATTCCGCACGGGTAAAGTTGAGTGAACCCATGCTGCTTTGGGCCGATCTGATCTTCTGCATGGAGGATAAGCACAAGGAATTTCTAACGAAACGCTTTCCGATGGCTACTAGAGACGCACAACTTATCGTTCTTCATATTGCAGATGAGTACAAGTACATGGAAAGCGAACTCATTGAGGAAATAGAGGATGCCACAGCTCCATATTTTTGAGAGCCTCCATCTCAGGATCCGGTATCTCCGATCGGAAATGCATCGAAATCCATAGTTTTACCACCTAGCAAAAAGGATATGAAAATTGGAGTTCTAGTTGACCTGACCCCCATTTGCAGCAAGGCTGTAGAAATAGGAGGGATGATTGCCAATAAGGTTGGAGCGGAGTTGGTATTGATACACGTCTGCGAATTTGGAGATGATACCGATTTGATAGGAACACAATTGGAAAACCTGAAGCAATGGGTTGCCGAAAGCGTGAACGTAAGCTATCACATTGGCTCAGGCGATTTCCTATCGGTCATACCCTCCATAGTGGCCGATCTGGAGTTCGAACTGGTGGTGGTACCAACGCACGGTAAGGTGGGTATCATGCAGAATCTGTTCGGGGCCAAGATCCTTAAGCTTGTAAAATCATTGCCCGCACCATCGTTGGTAGTGCAGGAAGGAACCAAAGTGGCCGATAACGGATTCCAGAAATTACTGTTCCCGGTAGGACCGCATGCCGATTTTGATATTAAGATCAAGCAGACAGCTGCATTCGCAAAGATCTACGATAGTACGGTCATTATTTACACAGTTCGTAATGATGTTCGTGGATTGTCCGAGGAGCTTAGAAAGAACATCACCGCTTCTAAGAATTATTTCACCGAGCATAAGGTCAAGTTTCAGGAAGTGGGCGAGGAACCTACGGGTTACTCGGTAGGCTATGCCAAGTACATTCTCAATTACGCCAAGAACAACGGGTTAAGTGCCATCTGCATTATGGCCAAAGTGTCCGATGCAAACGAATACATCGGAAATACCGACAAAGAGAATACGCTGCTTAACGATGCGGGTATTCCCGTGCTCTGTACCAATAACTGAAATACCTATTCAGATAAGGGGGCATCATACTAATGTTGAATTGTCTCATTTCGGCTGCTGACAAAGATCAGCGTTTCCGATTGCTGCGCTCTTCAATTTAGTCGGACCAAAAAGAACAGCCATGTTAGTAGAAGAAGCCATGACGGCCCACACACGTACCGTAAGACCAGACCAAAGTCTGAGTGATGTACGCAGCATTTTCGAAGAAGAAGGATTCCGCCATTTGCCTGTAATGGGTAACGATGGTCTTGTGGGAATGATAACCCACACCGACCTGATGCGCGTTACTTACGGAGCACACATTGCCGAAGCCGATTTCGAAATAAACGACCTTATTCTGGAATCGACCACGGTGGAGGAATCGATGAGCAAGAAGTTGGTAACCATTGAAACGGGTGCCGACCTGAAAGAAGCCGCTCGCCTCATGCGTAAGTACAAAGTAGGCTGTGTGCCGGTAGTGGATAATGGCGACCTGTTAGGTCTGGTAACCACCACCGATATCCTTTCGGCCTACATATCGGATAACTGAAGCAGTTCTGCGTAAAGTGCGTTGGCGCTGCTAATGAGCAAAGGATCGATTTCCGGTTCTTTGCCAACGGTTTTCGGGTAGACTTCGCTATTCGCAACAGAAAGAGTTACACCTACTGAAGCACTGATCTTATTCAGCACTGTCTGTGGGCTTTCGGCCAATTGCTGATGCGCTACAAGCAACACCTTATCGCTGGATATGAAACGCTTCGCGAAGCTATAATAGGCTATCCAGCAACTGAGCCAATAGTTCAGCTCGTTGGGATTAAGACCTCGTTCTCCATCCGATGGCAGTTGAAATGGCTTATGATTCAGTCCGAATTCGTGATGCCCTAGCCAGTTCATGTATTCCAATACAAAAGGATCTTCGGTCTGTAGTTTTGAGAAACGCAGGTGCTGTTTAAGAAGAGATGAGGCATGCTCTAAGGGGTGGCGGATCATCATTACCACCCGTAGCTCCGGTTCAAGTTCCAGCATCGATTGCAAACGCAGCAAAAGGTTGTTGTTCTTGGCCAAGTAGATACTGCTTTCTGCTTTTACCGAAATCAGGCTACGGTATTCTTGGTAGCTGCCAATGTTTGCTTCATTCAGTTCGTGAGGAATCAATCCATCTTCATGTATGAATCCATCATTCGTCATCACTTTAAAAAAGTATTCCTCCAATGCCTCCACGGTGTCAAAACCGAAATGAATGGAATCGCCATGTGCACGTTCTTTCAGTGCTGCGTTTTTCGGGTTGTATATCTTTCCCCATAGGTTGGGTGCCAATAGAAAGGGCATATTGGCATAGGACAGCGAATGGAATCTCCCCGTTCGGAACAGCAACTGTGTAAGAGCAGTGGTGCCACTGCGTGCCAGACCCGTAACCACAAGAAATGGCTGGTTTTTGGCGATGGGTTCTTTCAGAAACAACTTCTTTTCAATGCTTAAAAGCTGGCGCGACAGATGCTGGTTGTTCAGGACCATTCGATGCAGCAATTTCGATAGCTCTGAATAATCGGAGCTGCTTTTAGGCCTGTAGCAGAGAAAGGGAAGCAGACCACCTGCCAGCATGCTGCCGTAGAACCAAATGCCCGTAGTTTCCATCACCAACGGACCCACATTCACCTCATAGATCAGAAAAGGGATATAGGCGGCCATAACAAGCGCACTCAACGCTAATAGGAATATTCCTAGGCGCGAGATCAGCCTGAGCAGTTGCCTAGAAACCAAGCTGTGTTTCGTGTCCTCATCAGAAATAGGATCGAGGAGGGCATTGACCATGGCCGTGCTTACCAGTGCCATGTTAAAGAATGGGTTCTTAAGCAGCAGCAATCCAATAGAAAAGATACACGCAGCCAGCCCAACCATTGCGTAATGGATCATTTGCCAGAGAACAGTTGCTTCACTTTACGGAAGAACTTCTTTATCGGTGTCCAAATGAGGTAGAGTAGGCTGAAAACGACCAGACCCACTACCAGCAGCACCAACACAATGGTTCCTGCGCCTAATCCCGGTCCGATGTAAAGTAGTACGTTCATGGTGGTTCAAAGATCGATATTCTCGTAGATACGTACCCAATGCGGACGTTCCACAAAATCGCGCACCCAATTGGTACCCTGATTCTTGTAATACACACGCTCCGCATCCATGAAATATTGGATGCCGCGGCCGTGCTGTTCTACGTAAACCATTCCGTTGCTCAGGTACTGATGGAAACCCTGCGTATCGGTGAAAATATGGTGCTCATCAAACTGATGCTTCAGGTGATGACTGAAGCTCGAATCTGCAAAATGATAGTGAACGATGTTTGAATAATCGATGACATCTGCGGCAGGCTGGCCGTAAAGCTCGTGCCCTTCTTTAATTCTTTTGCCAACGTTGGTGCCCTCGTTATTGAAGATGGAAATGGTAGAATCGTTCAGGATATCCACATCATGCTGGCGCAGAAAAGGACCGTACATCATGCGGATGATCCTGTTGATGGCAGGGCGGTAAAGCAGCACCAAAGACCGATGCCTGAAACTCAGGAAGACATCTCCTTTTTTCCAGTAAGGTCCATCAGAAAGCACAGGCTCAATGTCGTTCAAGTGCAATGGGTCGTCATCAACGGCCCCATCAATAACGTGCGAGAATCCATACACGAAATTGCGATAACCGTTCTCGATCAGAATCTCTGAGGTACTCTTATCATAGACCACCTTGCCTGTCTCCACATCCACTTTCGTAATGTGATCGTCCTCATAGGCCACAGGCTTTTCCTGGGTCGGTATTGTTATCAACCTTGGTTCTGTGGTACATATCCAAATGTTGCCATCGTCTGCCAGATTCATACTATGATGGAAGCGCTTTTCGGTATTGTGCCATACAATATTCGACTCCGCATCCAAGCGATAAAGGTTGAAGCTCTCATCGTTATCCACAATGATATTCCTATTTGGGAGCAGGATGGGGTTGCGTGGCTCGGAATTGGGGTACAGTCGGTCGGTCTGTACAAAGGTGCTACGGTCCAATTGCCAGCGGTGCAGCACCGAATCGTTCTTGAAATTGCTTAGACGCACTTCCCATGTTTCTTGGTCTGGGTTGTAAAAGGCATTCAGTCCGTAGATGTCCTCCTTCAACTCGTTGATAGGGTCGAAGAAGTGCTTCATTTCAAAGGTGGGTGGAATGTTCTTTATCTCGTTGCTCTGGAAAACCTCCATCACCGTTTGCGGAAACATCACAAACTCCTTCAGTGGTCCATCGGGAATCACGGCCTCAGAGTTCTGCTGAATGATATAGCCGAACACGCTGAGCAATGCCAGCGACACAACAAGGATGCTAATGGTTTTCAGAACACCTTTGACCATGGGCGCAAAATACGGCTATCGGACAATTGATTCAGTAGCTGACAGGAAAACCTCCAAAATCGTCTAGAAATTGTTGCCGTGTCATTCGTTTTCCAATAGGTGCGTACTCACCTATGTAAACTTGCGCGCGCATTTCGGGCAGGTTGAAAATATTCTGCACCGTAATTCTCGGAACTTGGGAGATATCGCCTGCAAAATCGGGTTCGGTGTAGAGGTTTCTGTAAATGAGAATCAAACCTGCATTGGGTTGAATCTCCTTTGGGAAAAGGTTGAGTCCTGCTGCTTTGGTGCTTATCTCGGCATCGGGCTCGGCTATTACCACATTCACATAACCATCGGCCGCCACTAAGGCATTGTCATCGTACAGCGTAGCGAACGAATAGGTGCTGTTGTTGCTTTGCGTCAAACTCCAATAGCGTACATCCTGTCCTGTCTGTGGGGCTTTGAATCGTACCATGTAAACCTCATTGGCCAATGGCGTGATAGGCGTAGCCAGGTACTTGTTGTCTGCGTTGGCATACAACCCATCCGGATTGATGTTGTAGAACCACATGGAAGTGTCTTCTTCCACCAGAAAGAACGGTGCCACCGTGCTTTGCAATTGCGATATATCGATATTGGCAGTGAGAGGGATATTTACAGGCAAGGCCATTTCACCTCTCGAATTCACATTGAAACCCATTACCATTGGCAGATCGACACCACCTTGTCCATCCGTTTCCGGAAGGTAGCAACGCAGCATAATGGCCACCGAATCAATGGCCGCATCGAATTGAAGCACATTTTCTAAACCCCCAGCACTTACACCGCTAGGTACGATATTGATGACGTAGTTGCCGTTGGGAGAAGAACATGGAAGGATAAGTTCATCGAGCAGCGCCCCTTCGCTGTTCTTGGTGCCCATATCATACACGTTCACACTCATGTAGCGCGCGCTGGGGAATGTACCTGCCAATTGAATACCCAGTTCGGGCATGTTGGCCCTACTGAACCCAAAGGCCCAATAATTGGCGTACCGATCGGGGAAAGCTGGAATGGTGTCCGAATCGCCATAGAATGGGGTCCACACGCTGCGCGTTCCTTGCGAGTTGGTGCAGGGGTCTATTGCGGGGAGGTCTTCTTCCTTACAGGCAGAAACGAACATGGAAATACAGCAAAGCGATAGAAGCAACTTCTTGAAGGAGA
>JAGYJL010000150.1 GCA_018402015.1 Flavobacteriales bacterium
TTATTTCGCCCTTGGCAAACATCACTCCGTTGAAACCGAGTTTTGCCACACTCCCGCTCCCGGGTATTCAGCCGTGTATTGTTGATAGTGATGGGGTTGAAATTGAAGGCATGGGCGTAGAAGGAAACTTGTGCATTAAATTTCCGTGGCCAAGTATGTTACGCACTACATACGGTGATCACCAGCGCTGCCAACAGGTTTATTTTTCTACCTACAAAGGCAAGTACTTTACAGGCGATGGCTGTAGGAGAGATAAGCATGGAAACTATCGAATTACCGGGCGTGTGGATGACGTAATCAATGTTTCAGGTCACCGATTTGGGACGGCAGAAATTGAAGATGCCATTGATGAACACAAAAACGTGGTGGAAACAGCTGTGGTGGGCTATCCGCACGACATTAAAGGGCAGGGAATTCACGCCTACGTTATCTGCTACCACGATGAAGCGGATATTGAAAAGTTCAAGAAAGAGATTATTGCAGAGGTTGTAAAGATGATTGGACCGATAGCTAAACCAGATCGAATTCAGATAGTTTCTGGTCTACCAAAAACGCGCTCAGGAAAAATTATGCGAAGGATACTTCGCAAAATTGCCGAAGGAGACGTTTCTAATCTAGGAGATACATCTACACTTCTCGACCCCGATATTGTAGATGAAATTAAAGCTGGCGCTAGGTTATAGGACCTAGTTTCGGAACGATTCTTGCAGCAAATGGGCTATAATTTCCACGTGATGAAGCAAACTGTTATTTTCTTGATTGTACTGATTTTTACGGTCAGTATGAGTTCTGCTCAAACCAATGAGCTTGTTGGTACAGTAAGCTCATTGCACGGAAAGTCGTTGACGAACGCGCATATTCTTGACCTCAACAGTAGGAAAGGAACAGTAACTGATGAATTCGGAAAATTCGTGCTCTCGGTTTCTGATTCAGGAACGGTACTTCGTGTATCGCACGTTGGGTATCGTCCAGAGTTGTACAAAGTAGCACCAGTTGATACCTACTACAAATCCGAATTAGCGCAGCGCGCATCAATCACACTATCCACAGAATCCACATTGCTTTCTTCTGTGATGATTAAACCACAAGAAAAAACCGTTCTCGATGGTAGACGGGGAGTAGTACTTCGCGATTTCAGTTTTGCCGATGGCAATAACTTACTCTTGATGGCAGAGGATGGTATTCGACATCTTGTTCTGTGTAACGACCGCTGGGAAGAAACAAGCAGGTTGGAAGTTGGGAAACTAGGCGATAGACTTTATGAAGATTGCTTGGGAAACGTTCACCTTTTTGGAGAAGACAGTGTTTATCAGATTGAGGTAAATTCTAACGGAATAGAACTGGTTTTTGCTTCCGAACAATCATACTTTTTGGAGCAATTGGCGCATTGCTCAGCTTCCAGCAAATCACACATTTTCTTCAGTTCTTACCAAAAGGCCGGGCAGGAAGTTTATCACTATGGGTTAAATCGAGAGACCAAGGAAGGCTCAATTCTAGCCCGCGTCTTTGATGACGAAGGCTTGCAGGATATCGAAGAGTATTTTAACGACCTGCCTTATCAAAGACGTTTCAATTCCAGATTTCGAAGAGCTGGCTCAAGCTATGCAAATGAGAGGTTGGCAACCATGCAAACTGCTTCGTGTTGCTTAAATGGCAACAAACCCATTGCATCAGGAGTTATGGGAAACTGTATCGACCCAGTTGCTATTTACAGATACCGCAGGGGTATGCAGAGTTCGTGGTCGTATCGCAACACTTCCAATTTTAGCGGGTCTTTGAGTGATAATTTCGGTGGTTCACAATCTCAATACTTTCAATCGGTTTCTAACAGGCAATTAGAGCAGCAAAATGCCATGGTAAATACTTGGAGCCCATCGCCACGCGATCGCGGATGGATTAATCTTCTAAGTCAACCCACCTATAGCCCGCTATTTAATCTTCGCGATAGCATTTACGTTTTTGATCATGTATTGGGAGTGTGCCATGTGCATAATCAGGAAGGAGCGCAGGTTCGGACTTTCCCAATAGAACATCAGGAAATCAAAGGATGGAGAAACCTTCTTGTAGCTGATGCCAATGGCCAAAAGCTTTATGCCCACGTAAAACAACGGAATAAGGTCTATTTAATGGAAATTGACCTTGATGATGGACAAGTTTTACGCTCTGCTTTGCTAAAGGATGCTGCATTTGTGGACCAATTGAAGGTGAAAGATGGCTACGCTTATTACTTAAAGGAATATCGAGATATTATGATGTCTGACAGAATAATGAAGGTTCAGCTGTAGTGTCACTGTAAGTCTCTTCTGGCCGCAATTTATTGTCCATATTCGTAGAATATTCTTTGCTGATATTCTATGACACAACAAGACCCATCCGAAGACAAAAGATTATTTCTGCTTGATGCCTTTGCGCTCATCTACCGCGCATATTTCGCCTTTGCTGGCAACAGGGTTGACCGCCACGGAAATCGCGCTAGCGGTTACACGATGGTCAATTCAAAAGGCCAGAACACATCGGCAATTTTCGGTTTTACCAATACCCTTTTAGAGCTTCTCGAAAAGGAAAAACCATCTCATATTGCCGTGGTTTTTGATATGCCGGGCGAGACCAATCGCCAAGTTGAATACACAGAATACAAGGCCAATAGGGCACCAATGCCAGACGATTTACGAGACAGTCTTCCGTACATCCAAGAGTTGGTGAAAGGTTTCCAAATTCCTGTTTTAGGAGTGGAAGGATATGAGGCCGATGATGTGATCGGAACACTCGCCAAAAAAGCTGAAAAAGAAGGCTATACAACCTATATGGTCACACCCGATAAGGATTACGGACAACTTCTTTCCGACAAGATTTACATGTACAAACCAGCCCGAATGGGTAATGGAATTGATGTGGTTGGACCGAAAGAATTCTGTGAGAAATACGGCCTTGCTCGACCTGAA
>JAGYJL010000151.1 GCA_018402015.1 Flavobacteriales bacterium
CGGAGGTCTTACCAAGCAACTCTGCGGTAGCCCCGACAATAAAGAAGATGGGGCAAAGGAACTCTTGCTGAACTCACGTTACCAGCTGAATGTAAGGTATGAAGCCGTTTGTCCATCACAGAATAGATTGAGACACCATCAGGTCCACCGAATACCGATCAAACACATGTCATCGGTCTGTTCCTCATTTCCTTTCCAATTGTTCCATGCCTGTTTAAAGGAATCTGCTTGTTGCTCCATTGGTAAACGCTCAATTTCCTCAAGGATCTTGCGTAACTGTTTCCGCATCAGTTTTCTGCTATTCGCCCCTCCGAACTGATCATAGACCCCATCTGTAAACAGGTAAAGCATATCTCCTTTCTGCAGCAGATGCCTGTGGCCTATGAACCGAATAGGCGATTCCATACGGCCAATGGATGTGCGGTTTCCTTTTAGTTCAATAAGCTGGTTGTCCCTGTATATCCAGCAGGAATGGTAAGCGCCAGAAAAGCAAAGTTCACCTTTGGTCATATCAAAACGGCACAGTCCAATATCCAGACCATCTGTAAGATTCGTTCCGCTTTGGCTGAAATGCGCGCTTACCTCTGCATTGAGTTTATTCAATAACGTAGATGTATCTGCCATTGGGTTGTTCTCCAAAACGTGGAGCAGACCATCAATCCCTATTACGCTAAGCATGGCGGCAGGCACTCCATGCCCGGTGCAGTCTGCAACTGCAAAGTATATCAGGTCGTCCACTTTCTTTCCCCAGTAGAAATCGCCCGAAACCACATTCTTGGGTTCATATATCACAAAAGATTCTGGAAAATCCTCCCTTATGCTTGCTTCAGATGGTAGCATGGCGTGCTGTAGGGTTTGCGCATAACGCAGGCTGTCATTCAACTCATTGTGTGCCTCCTCAATATGCTGCTTTTGTTCTGATATGAGTTTGTTGCTGCGTTTTTTACGTTGTAGGTCGCGCATGCCCAATACACCTGACAGCAAGAGCATGATAACACCTATGCCGGCTGCGTAAAGTTTCCATTCCAGACTGTTGAGTTCGGCTTTGCTGAGATTCTTCTCCATTGATAAACGCTCTTCCGACATTGCTTTCTGTGCCTCCAATCGGTATCTGAAATCAGCCGCCAATGCCTGCTTCAGGTTTTCTTCACTCAATACGCTATCTCTCATCAGCATATATTCTTTGAACATGACCAAGGCTGGTAGATGGTTGCCTTGTTGTTCCATTATCTGGGCATTGAGCAATGCACAGTCGCGTATCTTGCTAACATTGCCAAGCAACTTGGCGTTGTCATACGCTTTCATTGCAACCTCAGCTGCTTCGGCTTTCTTGTTCTGCTTCAATAGTATGCGGGCAATGCCCAAATTGGAAGAAACAGAGGCTTCTTCGTCTCCCACTTCCACTTGCAGTTCAAGGGCCTGTTGATAGTTTCTGAGCGCCAGAGAAGTATTCCCTTGCTTTTCCAATACCGATGCTTGATTGATGAGACTCAGCGCCATGCCGCGCTTGTCGGTAAGTTCGTTCTGTATGGCATAGCTTTTATGGTATAATTGTAAAGCACGGTTCAGTTGCCCCATGGCTTCATAAATATTTCCTTGATTATCGAGCGATCCTGCAATTCCTTTTCTATCGCCCGTCTGCTCGCGTATGTGCATACTGGCAGAAAAGTACGCTAAGGCCTTTTCATATTCCTCCAATTCCCGGTACACTATTCCCAGATTGTTCAGCGTAACAGATTCGTTCTGTCTGCTACCACTGGCCCTATGAATGGCCAAACTACGGGTGTGAGCATTTATGGCGCCTTGATAATCTGCCTGTTTTGAATAGATGCGCCCCATGGTGTTTAGGCCAGTGGCCACACCGGAAGAGTCTCCAAGTTCGGTACGTAGCGCAAGGCTTTTCTTCAACGTGTCCAATGCGGCTGAGTAAACACCCATGTCCTGCAACACGTAGGCAATATTGTTAAGTCCATACGCTTCCGACTGCATATCGTTGGCCAGCCGATCGATCCTTACGGCTTCGATGAACATGTTCATGGCAGAGTCGCGCTGCCCCACGTAACGCATTACAATGCCAATGTTGTTGTAGGTTCTACTAAGGGCGCTTGTTTTGCCAGAGCTTATCTGCAGTGACAGCGATCTTCGGTAATAATAGATAGCGGAATCGTGTTTGCCCGTGAATTGGTCGTGCAGGATACCAATATTGTTCAGTGTCATTATCACACCCGTGGTATCCTGTAGCTCTCTCTGTGTGGCCATTGCTTCGCGATACCGTACAAGCGCACCATTGTAATCTCCTTGGTCGGCAAATACGTTTCCTAAATTGGTAAGCGTTGCTGCCTGTGCCTTCAGATTTCCGATTTTCCTATCAAGCCCCAAAGCCATTTGCAGTTGCAGGGCAGCACTGTCCAACTTCCCCAATTGCCAATATGCCACTCCAATGGTGCCTTTGGTCCGTGCGTTCAGGGCATCATCATTCCGCGCCTCGCGCTCCACAAATTGCGTAAGCTCTCTGGAAATAATGAGCGCACTGTCTGGTCTTCGGTACATGTAATGGTTCCAGATAAGGTCATCAAGTGCAGTGGCCCTCTGCGTGTAGGTCTGCTCAGAAGCATTCCACACACCGAGCAATGCATCAGAAATTTGAGACTGACCATAACAATAAGTGCCAACAGAAAACAGCAATGCGCTGGTAAGTATCGAGGGTAAAATGAAGTTCCAATTAAGAACCGATAGGGGGCTTTTTACGCCTTGATGCATGGCTTGGATGTATTTGTTGCGTTGCGTACGACAAGCCCATGGGCAAGTGATAATGCTAATTGGTTAATTATAATTTTTGTGATAACTAAAAAGAGCTACAACAGCAATACTGATTACGCAGATACTGTTATAGCAGGCAACTCTGCGGTAGCCCCGTCAATAAAGAAGATAGGGCAAAG
>JAGYJL010000152.1 GCA_018402015.1 Flavobacteriales bacterium
TCCACCTTCTTCCATTGAATGACGGAAAGCATCACCATAATCGATGATGCCAGCCTCGATCATTTCACGAAGAAGGTCATTTCCCTCACGTGTTCTTTCACCAACACCTGCGAACACAGAAAGACCACCGTGTCCTTTTGCAATGTTGTTGATCAACTCCTGAATAAGTACGGTTTTACCAACACCGGCACCACCGAACAAACCGATCTTACCACCTTTTGCATAAGGCTCAATAAGATCGATTACCTTGATTCCAGTAAAAAGAACCTCAGTTGCAGTAGAAAGCTCTTCAAATTTTGGTGGAGCCTTGTGAATTGGATAACCGCCAGTTTTATCGCAGTCAGCCATTCCATCGATCGGGTCTCCAACCACGTTGAAAAGACGACCGTAAACCTGCTCTCCAATTGGCATTGTAATAGGAGCACCCAACGCGCGAACTTCAGTTCCACGGCTCAAACCGTCTGTAGAATCCATTGCAATGGCACGAACGGTGTTCTCACCTACGTGTTGTTGGCACTCAAGTGTTACAACCTGTCCGTCTGGACGAGTTACTTCAAGTGCATCAAGAATTTTTGGAAGTTCTCCATTACTGTTGTCAAAGCTGATGTCCAAAACTGGACCAATGATCTGAGCTACTTTACCTGTGAGAGCTGACATTTATTGTTCTTTTTATACCGTATTTATAGGCTCGATTTTCGGACTGCGAAAGTAGGTCATTCGTTCTGCTTGAACAAGACCTGTTTGAAAAATGTTGACAAGGTCTGAGAAACACTGTTTTTACCACTATGGATTCGGGCTTTTTCCGTTCGTAAATGGATATTTTTGCCGCCAATTGAAAGTTTCTCGCTGGGTTTGAAGGTTTTTCGTTCCATAGATGATTTTGTAAAAGTTAAAGGTGCAGTTGTTACTACTGGAACTTTTGACGGAGTGCATGTGGGACATCGGAAGATCATCAACCGACTGAATCAGATTGCGAAGAAGATCGGTGGAGAAAGTGTACTACTTACGTTCGATCCGCATCCGAGGATGGTTTTGTTTCCTGATGATCATGGTTTGGAACTTATTACTACAATCGATGAAAAGGTGGCGCTTCTAGAACAGGCCGGAGTCGATAACCTGATCATTCATCCGTTCACGAAAGAATTCTCCCGCTTGTCTTCATTGGATTTTATTCGAGAAATACTGGTAGATAAGATCGGCACCTCTGTTCTGGTTATTGGCTATGATCATCATTTCGGTAGAAATCGTGAAGGAAGTTTTGAGCATCTCAGAGAATCTGGGCCGTTGTACGGTTTTGATGTGGAAGAGATCTCAGTTCAAGATGTTGATAATGTGGCGGTTAGTTCTACAAAGATCAGAAAAGCCCTGCAAGAAGGAGATGTAAGTACGGCCAATAAATACTTGGCACATCCGTTTCAATTAACAGGAACAGTGGTACACGGTGATAAATTAGGGCGAGAGCTTGGTTTTCCTACTGCAAATATTCAAATAGATGACAAGCACAAAGTGATACCGGCCAACGGTGTTTATGCCTGTTACGTCTTAATTGCGGAACGGAAGTTGAAAGGTATGCTCAATATTGGCAACCGTCCCACCGTTAATGGAACTGAAAAACGAGTTGAGGTCAACATCTTTGATATGGATGAGGAGCTTTATGGCGAGGAGGTCACGCTCATGCTGCAGGAAAGAATACGGGATGAGAAACGTTTTGATAGTGTTGATGGTTTGAAAGCTCGTTTGGCCGTGGATAAGAATCTAGCATTGAGAATATTATGAGAACCGTACTGATCATTGTAGCCACCTTGATAGGTAACACCCTTTGGGCTCAGAATTATACGCTGGAGGCTTTGGAGTCTGAAGTATACCAATACACTAGTTTAGAAGAGGCGCTGGCTGCTCCAAGAGACAGTGTTTACAGTCTTAAATTGAAAGCTGGATTGAAATCCGTTCCGTCAGAAGTGTTTACAGAATTTTCCAATCTGTTATGGTTAGACCTCAGCAAAAACCGACTGAAAGCACTACCGGCAGAGATCGGGCTGTTAAAAAAGCTTAAAAAACTCATCCTGTATAAGAACAAGTTAGAGTCACTTCCTGCAGAGATCGGACAACTCGAAGAATTACAGGAATTGGTCATTAATCAGAATGAATTGGAGACTCTTCCGGACGAGATCGGCAACTTGAAAAAGCTGCGTTACATCGACATGTGGAGCAACAATATCACTCATCTGCCTTCATCTATGGAACAAATGTATGCCTTGGAAGAAGTCGATCTTCGGGTAATAGTAATGACCCAAACGGAACAGGAAAACATCAAATTATTGCTTCCAAACACCAAGGTTCACATGGATCAGCATTGCAATTGCGGTAACTGATGATTGTTGTTATTTCAACTTCCAATGAGTACTTTCAATCGCAAACTATTGGTCATGCCACAGCAACTTGTCAGAGTATTCACTTCCTTTCTTCTAGGCATCGTTTGGTTAGCCCTTTCATCATGGACCGGGGGGCCAGCGCCAGATTGCAAGAGCGACAGTCTTGCCATTGTCAGAGTGGTGAAGCCTATGAATGACCTTTTCAACATCAAACCGGTCATGTACGTTTCAACCGGAAAAGGGAAGATCGATCAAGTAAAAATGGCCGATAGCCAGACCGCTGATGGAAATCAACTTCTAAAACAAACATTAACCGATTTTCTATCCAATGGATATACTATTCAAACAGCAACAGAGGTTGTTGATGGTGGTGTAAAGTTGAATACCTATTACTTGAAGAAAAAGATAGGTTAATCCATCTTCCAACAAAGAAGAGCTGCGGA
>JAGYJL010000153.1 GCA_018402015.1 Flavobacteriales bacterium
AGGCGTTGAACGCTTACGTAGATTTTGAATTTCCTCCTGAAGTTTTTCCGTTGTCTGCTAATTTACCTTGGCTTGTTTTGGGAAACAATAAGATTAGATTTGAAATGGATACGCTGGCTGTTGGCGAATGCAGAGCTTTCCATATCGTAGACTCAATCGATTGTAATACAGATGTGGGCTATACCATTTGTCCAAAGGCTGAAATTTTCCCTAACCCTTGTCTTGAAGCTGAAGCAGGATGGGACAGCTCATCGGTTGTGGTAAGCGCAGCCTGTATTGGAAGCATTATTGAATTTACCATAAGCAATAGAGGGTCTGGTGACATGGTAAATCCATCTAGTTATCGGGTATATCAAGACAGTGCTCTTTTTCAGGCCAACACCCCGTTTCAACTTAATTCGGATGATTCTATTACAGTCTTAGTTCCAGCAGATGGTCACACATTTCGTCTTTCTGCTACTCAGTCTTTAGGCCATGCAGGTATCAGTACGCCTCAGGCTTGGTCAGAAGGCTGCGGAACACCACCATTTTCATTAGGTGTAATAAATCAGTTTTCTCAGGATGACCTAGATGATTATGTAGACATAGAATGTACACAGCTTTCGGCCGCCTACGACCCCAATGATAAAACAGTTGTTCCGGCTGGATATGACGAGTCTCATTTTATACAAATGACCGACACCATTCTTCAATACCGAATTCGTTTTCAGAATTCTGGTTCTGATACTGCTTTCAATGTGATTGTAATAGATACGCTAGATTTGGAAGTATTGAATCCTGCAACTTTTCAAAGTGGGGCCTCCACGGATCCGTATTGGGTCGAGATGTTCGGTAATGGCATAATCGCCTGGCACTTCGACAACATCAATTTACCTAGCGAGAATGAAAATGAGCCAGAGAGTCATGGTGCCGTCTCATTTAAAATAAACCGATATGGAAACCTGCCTCTGGGTACGGTTATCAGCAACATGGCATCAATTTATTTCGACTTCAATGCCCCGATACTCACGGAACCTTCATTTCTTACTTTAAGTGATAGTTCCATAATTAACCCTAACTCCTTTTCAAACATTACGGCTAGCCAGTGTAACTTCTATACCGTTCCAAGTGGAGACGAAACTTACACCATCGCAGGAACATACCTAGATACAATCCCCAACACAGTAGGTCATGATTCACTTTTAGTCATCAGTGTAAGTATTAACTTGATTGACACGACAGTTTCTCAGACAGGTCCGTTACTAACTGTAACGGAATCTGATGTCGAATATCAATGGTTGAATTGCGAAGATATGATGCCAATAAGTGGTGCCAACAATCAGTCATATCTAGCCGAAAACAACGGTACTTATGCTGTGATTTTAAGTAACCAAGAGTGTTCAGACACCTCCAGCTGCCATGTGGTTTCAGGTCTAAGTATTTTGAATCCTGGCTTCGGAAATAACCTTAAAGTATATCCCAACCCAACTTCTGATAATATTCAAATTGACCTTGGGTCAGTTTCAGGTGAGGTGGTTATCAGTGCTTACAACATGCTTGGAGCATTGCTACAAACGGAAGTAAGGTATTCCAATGGAGTGATTGATTACGAAATGCCGAAACAGAAAGGCGTTTACCTCATCCGGCTGGTTGACCCTGACGGAAAAACCTCCAATTTTAAAGTGGTTAAGGAATAAGAACATGTGCAAAACCCTTATGCCGCGCCTCCATCCTATCGCCTAACGCGTGCCGTGGTGGTTGGTTTTTTCAAAGGAACATGACAAGGGCGGCCAATTGGCCGCCCTTGCTTTTTGCTACTCCATCTGCCCCACAGCCTCCGCAACCTCCCGAACAGGCATTTGGCAAAACCCACGCTCAAGAAACGTATCTTTGTTCTATTCAAAACTATAGAACAGCAAGGCCATGAGAGCGTTCCGATTTTTTGTCAAAGTTTCCGATGAGGGCATGGTCCATCTGGATCTGAGCACCTCCATGAAAGACCGCGAAGTGGAGATCATCGTTCTGCCAAGGGAACAGGGCGATCAGCCTGCACCCAAGGCAATGGATTTCGTAAAGCAATGGTCGGGCTTCCTCTCAGATGCCGACACCGATAAGGCCAGACAGGCCTATCTTGCCGAGAAGTACAAATGAAAAGGGTGCTGTTGGATACCAATGTCATTCTTGACATTGCACTCATGCGCAAACCCCACTATGATTCGGCCGTGGCCATTTTTAAACTTATGGACGCGCAACGCATCGAGGCCAGTATGACGGCATCATCGGTCACCGACATCTATTTTATTGCCAAGAAAGAAAAGGGCCATGCCGATGCCATCGGATTTGTGCGCGGGCTCATTCAGGTGGTTCATGTGCTTGGGGTTGATAGGGAGACCATCGAAATGGCTTTGGATTCAGAGATGAAGGACTTTGAAGATGCTGTTCAGGCATCGGCAGCGTCAGCACACGGCATTTCTGTGGTCATAACTCGGAACAAGGACGATTTTGCCGCTTCTGGATTGGATGCGCGCACACCCAAAGAGTTCCTTTCGCTTTCATAGCGACTCCACTTCGCCTAATTCAGTTTCCCTCACTCCATCTGCCCCACAGCCTCTTTAACCTCCCGAACAGGCATTTGACAGGCCTTGTCAACACATACATAAATACGTGTTTCACCTTCAACTGATCGATTTTCGAGCAACGGAAGACCGTTCTCCTTTTCGTCTCCAACAAGCAGTTTA
>JAGYJL010000154.1 GCA_018402015.1 Flavobacteriales bacterium
TCACGTAGGTGTAGGCATCAATCTTATTGAAGACGAGAATCGTTTGCTTGTCGCGCGCTCCTATCTCGGCCAAAGTCTCGTTCACCACATTGATGTGGTCTTCAAACTCAGGATGCGAAATATCAACCACATGAAGCAAAATGTCTGCTTCGCGAACCTCATCGAGTGTTGATTTGAAGCTTTCTACCAATTGGTGAGGGAGCTTTCGGATGAATCCGACCGTGTCTGACATCAAGAACGGAAGATTATTGATCACCACTTTTCGAACAGTCGTATCAAGCGTTGCGAAAAGTTTGTTTTCAGCCAATACATCTGACTTACTAAGCAGGTTCATTACAGTGGATTTCCCAACGTTGGTATAACCGACCAACGCCACACGAATAAGTCGTCCACGGCTTTTACGCTGCGTGGCCATCTGCTTATCTATATCCTTCAACTGCGTTTTTAGAAGAGATATTCGATCTCTAATGATTCGCTTATCCGTTTCAATCTCCTTCTCTCCTGCTCCACCACGCGTGCCTGTTCCACCGCGCTGCCGTTCCAGGTGAGTCCACATGTTTGTCAATCGCGGTAGCAAATATTGATAACGAGCCAGTTCTACTTGAGTTCTAGCCTGCGCTGTTTGTGCCCGTGACTGAAAAATGTCCAAGATCAATAGGCTTCTATCATAGATCTTCTTCTGAAAGATCTTCTCCAAGTTGCGGAGCTGAGAAGGACTGAGATCATCGTCAAAAACCACCACATCGATGTCGTGCTCCTTGATGTACTCGTCAATTTCGTTGATCTTACCCGAACCCATGAACGTCTTCGGGTCGGGTTTGTGCAATTTCTGGGTGAAACGCTTTTTGGTCTCCAAACCAGCAGTCATGGAAAGGAACGCGAGTTCTTCCATGTATTCGGTCACTTTCTCTTCCGTTTCATTCCCTTGAATGAGCCCGACAAGAACGGCCGTTTCCTGAACCGGTGCGGTATCGTATAATTTTCCCACTTAATTGGATTCTTTCAATTCGTCTAAATACACAGCCACGGCCGCTATCTCTTCCTCGGTGATCACCTCTGCAAAGGCCGGCATCATGCTTCCTCCTTCAGAAATATTTTTTATCCGCTCTTCGAGCGTCATTTCAGATAACGTGAGGTCAGAAGCCTCATTCAACTTTAGCTTTCCGTTGGCTCCATGGCATGCAACACAATAGGTCTTATAAATCTGTTTGCCTTCGGACTCTTCCAAGTTTTGCGAACTCAGATCTCCACAAGCCCAGAACGAGCCAAGAATAATGACCGCTAAAACCTGATTCATTTAGAACCAACCTCTTCCCAAAGCTTCTCGGAATGGCCACGGTATGGTTGCTAAGATCACGAGCAATCCAAGCGTAAAAAAGACCGCAATTTTCTTGAATTTGGCTTGGTCTGTAGCGGCTTTCTTAGCAGCAATTCGTCCCACGGTTATAAGCGCAATGCCAATGAGCATGCCCGTCAAATGCTCCACTAACCAAAAACGCATTACAGCATCTTTCATGGCCACGGCCATACCCGATTCCATGGCCGCTTTTACAAATGGGCTAATGAAATACAGACAGAAACCTAAAAGCAATTGAATGTGCGCGAAGATCAATGAGAATAAGGACAGTTTATCGTCTAAGGGTGTAAATTTTCCCGATGACATGTTGGTAAACGCGCGGAAAATGGCACCGAGCAGAAGCGCTAGGACAATCCAACGTAATCCTGAGTGTGAGCGAAGTAATATTTCGTACATGATTTCTGTTTGAAGGTCAAAGCTACGCATTTCACTTCCTGCAACTATGCAGACAATGCATCTGAGTTCAATTTCTGTAGATTTGCCGCCTTTCTGTTAATCTATTCAAATGACCAGGATTTTCTTTGTGTTGCTGATGCTTGTCGGGTCGGCTTTTTCCACGGCCCAAGCGCAGTCAACTTTTCCCATAAACGGTGTAGAAGATAAAGATGCGGCCGTGTATGCTTTTACGCATGCAACGGTGCATGTTGACGCGAAAACCGTGCTCACTGACGCCACTTTGCTTGTTCAGAAAGGACGTGTTATAGGCGTTGGCGCAGGAGTTTCTATTCCTAAGGGTGCCATCGAAACCGACCTGAAAGGCAAGCACATTTATCCATCGTTGATCGATGCTTTTTCTACTTACGGAGTAGAGCAACCAAAGAAAGAGAAGAAGGACAACCCAGGACCGCAATATGATGCCGAGAAAAAAGGTGCTTTTACTTGGAACGATGCCCTGAATCCTGAAGTGAGCGCTGCAGAGCAATTCACGCCAGATTCTAAAAAGGCAGAAGAACTTAGAAAACAGGGTTTTGGAGTAACTGTTTCCTTGGTTCGAGATGGAATTTCGCGCGGAACATCTGCACTTGTTCTTACAGGAGATGGATCTGCAAACGAAAATCTGCTGCAACCGAATGTGGCGGCCAATTATTCATTCTCGAAAGGAACTTCTAATCAGAACTATCCGAGTTCGCAGATGGGTGCGATTGCCCTTTTGCGCCAAGCCTATTTAGATGCTGATTGGTATTCGAATCTGAACGACAACACCAAGGAAATGAACCTTGGTTTAGAGGCTTGGAACGGAACACAGTCTATTCCGCAGCTTTTTGAAGCGCCCGATCTGTTGAGCATTCTCCGTGCAGACAAAGTGGGCGATGAGTTCGGCAAGC
>JAGYJL010000155.1 GCA_018402015.1 Flavobacteriales bacterium
ATATAGCATTGAAGAAGATACCATGTTCACCACTACCATGCATACAGACTTTACAGTTACTGCAACCGCTTCAGACCATGAAGGTGAGGAAACAGTTGCCACTGCGACTTTCCACATGCACCCGATGTAATTGGGAAATACACTATGGCCAAGAACAGAAACTTTCCGATCAACAGCCTTAAGGATGGGCAACTTAATATGAAACCTACTGTTATTAATACTATGAGTCGGTTGTATGGGATATTGTTTCTCCTAATAGGAGTGCTTGTTGGCAGTTGCAACAAGCCGGCTGATGACGCCCCTCTTACCACTCCTTACGTATTGAATATTCCCAAAGGACTTCCTCCAATGGAACCCTTCATACCTACCAATAATCCAATGACGGTAGAAGGCGTTGCACTTGGAAGAAAACTGTTTTACGACCCTATCCTTTCGGATGATAATTCGCAGTCGTGCTCTAGTTGTCACAAGCAAGAGTTAGGTTTTGGAGACCCAAGACAGTTCAGTATCGGAGTTGACGGTAGTGTTGGCACCAGACAGGCCATGACGCTCATCAATCTTGGTTGGAATCAGAACGGTTTCTTCTGGGACGGAAGGTCTGCCACATTAGAGGATTTGGTTTTTGAACCTATTCGGAATCCAATTGAAATGAATACGACTTGGCCCGAAGTTGAAGCCAAGTTGAATTCCAGTGAAGAATATTTGAGTTTGTTCGCTCAAGCTTATAATATCGATAAAATTGATTCTGTACATACCGTTAAAGCTATTTCTCAATTTCTGAGAACCCTCATTTCGGGCAACTCAAAGTTTGATAAATGGTACAACCAACAGGCGGCACAATTAACCGAATCAGAAACACGTGGTTTTATTCTCTTTAATGGCGAAGGTGCTGATTGTTTCCACTGCCATGGTTTGGGTGGATTGATTACCGATAATAACTTCCGAAACAACGGGTTAGACGCAGAATTCAGTGCTGATGAAGGCCGATATCTGGTAACTGGCAACCCTTCCGACAAAGGTAAATTCAGGACACCAACGCTGCGTAACATACAACTGACTGCACCCTACATGCATGATGGAAGGTTTTTTACGCTCGAACAGGTAGTTGATCATTACAGCGAGCACATTCAAGAATCTGCAACGCTCGATCCGTTGATGAAGCTGGTTGGGAATGGCGGGGCGCAACTTTCGCAACAGGAGAAACAAGACCTAATTGCATTCCTTAGAACATTTACTGATGAGGAATTCTTAAGTAACCCTGAGTTCAGCAATCCAAATCCGTGAGCAGAATTCTTTCCATAGCATTAATTGGGTTGTATGCCTTAACGCTACTGCAAGCATACGTGCCGCATTTCAGCTATTGGATAAACAGAGATTATGTAGCCACCGTGCTTTGCGAAAATCTAGATAAACCAGAACTGCAATGTGAAGGAAAATGTCATCTCAAGAAGGAGATACATCAATTAGACCACGAACAGCAAGAAGAAAAGGCCATTTCGTTCAACTTAATGGTAGAATACTTCCAGCCAATAGTTCAGTTCACATTCAAAAGATTTATTTCTGAAGCCAAAGAGCCAAACTTCCATTACTTGGAACGGACTTTTAGAAAATACTTGGATTCTGTATTCAGGCCGCCACCGTTATACACTTCGTTTCCGATTATTTCCAATTTATAAAGGGTTTTGTGCTACCCGATTTGCACGAATAAATTCAAAACATACAAACAATGAGAACTAAATTATTCATATCAATTGCCATTGTGGCCGGAACATTTGCCTTTAGCGGATGTCAAAAAGAAGGATGTACAGATAGCAACGCTATTAATTACGATGAGAATGCTAAGAAAGATGACGGAAGTTGTGTTTATAACACAGACACGACAAGCGAAATCAGTTTGCATTTTCATGCCAAGTTAGGAACAACCGATTTTGCCTATGGTACGGAAGTAACCAATTGGGAAGGACGTAAAATGAAGTTCGATATCGCACAAGTGTACCTAAGCGGTTTTGCTTTTTACGATGACAATGGCACCAAGAACCTGATTGAAGATTCTTATGTGCTTGCTAAAGCCGGCACCATGATGTACGACCTTGGTACGATTACAAACGACCACTATCATTCGTTCGGATTCAGCGTTGGGGTGGATAGCGTTGCCAATCACAGTGATCCAGCAAGTTGGCCATCATCTAATGCCTTATCATCGAACAATCCCGATCATGCTTTCTGGAGCTGGAACTCTGGTTACATCTTCATAAAAATGGAAGGAATGGTTGATACTACTGCAGACATGAGTGGTACCGCAAATGCACCATTCGTTTATCACGTGGGAATGGACATGATGCGCAACGACCTTATGTTCATGAACCATATGGAAGTGGAAGGAGACATGATGATGACCGTTGAGTTCGATTTCTTGGAATTGTTCAATGGAATTGTGGTGAGAGGAAACAATCAGGATACGCATACCATGAATAACATGCCTGCTGCTATGGCGGTAAGAGATAACGTGCCAAACGCTGTAACTTTAGAGTAAACTTCTGGAATGTAGATCCATGAAGGGCGGATAGAGGTTTTCTATCCGCCTTTTTTCACCATGAAGATTCAGTTCAAATACCTCGTCTTTTCAATTGTTTTTCTGTCGGCATGCCAGAAAGACGCAGAAATCCCTGTCG
>JAGYJL010000156.1 GCA_018402015.1 Flavobacteriales bacterium
GGCGCTTCGGCAGACTCAGCGTAAACTTTTACGGCCTTTTCTCATTAAATCAGGAAGTACCTATTATGGTTCAACGGGAGGTTCTGGCTCAGTGAATTCATTGAGTTCGAAACCTAATTCATATTTCTTTCCTGTCTCGTAAGAGAGTGGGGAAGAGGTGGGTTGATAATCCAAGGCTTCGGCAAACACGTCTAATGTGCCAGATGAGTTTGTCGGTAATCCTGAGATCTTCATCTCGTACACTCCGCTGTTATCGGTAACTGCACTAAAGGTTACTACACTACCATTGGGAGTTGTATTGATCGATGCGTTTGCAACCGGATTGAACGTGTTTGCATCGAGCACTTTACCTAGAAGAAAGATGCTGTCTGCTGGAATGGTGCCACTACCCGGCTTGTTTGTAATCATTGATTTAATCTGTGCAAACACAAATCTTTCGCGCTTGGCGGCATTTGTATCATAGATGATCTGGGCATCTTCGAACATGGCCAACAACTTCTGATAGAGCTTGTTGTTTGCCAAAATCTTAGCATCGGTAGCTTCTTCTTCGTCCTGCTCAAAGTCTGTGAACTGTACGTACAGGTCGGAGAATGCCGTTGTAGTTGCTGCGTAAGCTGCTGAAAAGGTTGCTGGCATACCGCCAGCGGTCAATGCTGCCGTGTTGTTGTCGATGAAATGCTGACCAGCGGTGAGAAGTAGGAGGGTTTCGTCCCAATTCTTGTTGGCGGCTTTAGCATAATGGTCATATCCGGCTGATTCTATTTTTGGTTTTTGCAGATCGGCAGGGAATGAACTTTTGATGTAGCTCCGGAGTGATTTCCACTGCATGAGGCATTTTGCCTGTGCCGCGCCCAATAGAATGTAGGTGGTTTCGGTGGCTTCGTTCCTTTCCTGAAAACCGGGAAGGTTCTTGGCGGCCTCCACTTCTGCCAAGGCAGCGGTTCCGTAAGTAGCGTTGTAGATGGTTTTGAATGCTTCAAAATCGGGCTGGTTTTCGTTGAAGCTTGTCCAACCGATGGTGCAGATGGCGTACAGCTCTGATTGGGAGCATGCGTAAATGGCCTGTGGTCTTGGGTCTGGCATTTTGTTTATGAATTAGTAATTAGTAATTAGTAATTAGGAATTTGGAATTTGGAATTTGGAGTTCTCGATACACCGCTAAAAAGCGGCACTCGAAGTGACCGAAGCGTTGCGAAAAGTTGCTGGGACTGATATGAATTATGGAAAGACAGAAGCCTTTTATGAGTGGACAGAAACAAGTTATGAGGAGGCAAAAACAAGTTATTGGCTGACAGAAGGAACTTATGTGCTGCCAAAGGGAGGATATTGAAAGACAGAAGGAACTTATGAGCAGACAGAAAGAAGATATGAGTAGACAGAAGGACTTTATGACAGGAAAGAAGGACAATATGACAGATTATATGCATGCTATTTGGTAAATCAATCAAAGTGAAGATGCCTAACTGTTTGGTGGTTGTTTATCAACTGATTCAATGAACTAATACCTATGCTTATGTGCTTGTCGACAAAACTGCTTGTGACCTCCTTATCGCTTTTGGCGGTTTTCACTCCTTCTGGCACCATTGGTTGATCGGATACGAGAAGAAGGGCACCAGTCGGTATTTCGTTTGAGAAGCCTGCTACAAAAAGTGTTGCGGTTTCCATATCGATAGCCATAGCACGCATTTTTCTTAACTTCTTCTTGAATCTGCTGTCGTGCTCCCATACCCTACGGTTGGTAGTGTAAACAGTGCCTGTCCAGTAATCACAATCATAATCCCTAATTGTAGTTGACACGGCTTTTTGAAGACTGAAGGCCGGAAGTGCGGGAACTTCAATAGGTAAGTAATCATCAGATGTACCTTCTCCACGAATAGCTGCAATTGGAAGAATTAAATCGCCTAGCTGATTTTTCTTTTTGAGGCCACCAGATTTACCAAGAAAGAGACAAGCTTTTGGGTTTATTGCGGATAGCAAGTCCATTATAGTTGCGGCATTGGAGCTACCCATGCCAAAGTTGACCATTGTTATTGCACCAGCTGTTGCTGATGGCATAGGGCAATTCAAGTCAGCAATTTTCGTATTGTGCAATTCTGCAAACTTCTCTAAGTAGTTGAGAAAATTTGTGAGCAAAACATACTGGCCAAAAGATTCCAATGGAATACCAGTGTACCTGGGTAACCAGTTTGCTACGATGTCGTTTTTTTCTGTCATATAGGGTTCATTGCAGGTATAATATTGAATGCAGGGTAGACCTGGCACTATTGATAACCAGATGGTAGGTGCCGCTTTCCATTCCTTTAAGGTTTAAGGTGGAACTGATACCTTGTAATGGTTTAGTTAGCACCACCTGACCAAGCATATCGACTACTTGAATCTGACCGATGATGATCTCCGAAAATTTGAGGTGGACCAGCCCGCTTGAGGGGTTGGGAAATAAATGAACCGTGGGCTGATTCTGTTTCTGAATTGATGTAGGAGCGTTGAATGTAATCTCTGCCAATAGAGGTAGGTGATCGCTTGCTGCATGCAAGGCATTGGCGATTTGAGCGGTAACGGCTGTGTTAGGTAAGGAGTTGATGCTATCGTGGTAGTGCATTCCATCATTACCAAATGGT
>JAGYJL010000157.1 GCA_018402015.1 Flavobacteriales bacterium
TAACTAAAATAGGTTAACATCCGCATTGTGTATAACTAAAAAATGTGTAGTTCATCGATTTTAAGTACACCCAAACGGTTTTCTTGCGTAGGTACGCCTCGAGAATCATCACCCCTATTTCAAAATTGAAACCACCCTTATTATGAGAAAACTGTACTTCTCTAGCGCATTTAGTTCTTTGATGTGCGCTGCGATCATCACGGTTCAATCTTTTACTGCATCTGCCCAGACTGACTGGAACTACGGATGTGGAGAAAACATGACGGTTGAACTCGAGTATGTCGGAGTTAATAATAGCGTTCCGGCATCGCTGTCATTTTCCAATCCTGGAAACATTGACCACGTAGTGGCCGAGATAGTTTACAAAGGTTGTAACCCCGGTTCTTCCATTACCATTCAGGATGCTTCAAACAACAGCTACACGGCATACCGTGTTCAGCCTCCTGGAGCAAGCTCAAATGTTTGGGTTTACAGAACGACCATCAACGCCACATCATCTATTTCTTACTCTAACCAGAGTAACGAAAGCTGTGCTCAGTCTTTGGTAGCATATGTGTTCCGTAACCAAGCAGATGCTGGTCAAACCTCAGGGGTGTTTACCGGCAAGAGCGGTTACAATAACGTAGCTACCGTCAATGTTCCAATTCCAACGGATAACGCGGTTCGAGACTTAACGCTGTTCATTCCAATGTCAGAAATGACAACGGATGGAAGATACATTCACTTATCTGCAAACGCGGGTGGAGCAATAGCTTCAGTAACCGAAAGAATTTATTCTTCAAGCCTTCCGAATGGTTGTTGTATCAAAGTGTTCGAACTGCAGTTGAATAATGTTCCTGCTAATACGAACACGGTTACTCTTACGATAGATACGCGTCATAACGTACATTCAAATGCAAACGGTCAGTCATGGGTACTGGCCGCTGCTGTTTATACAGACATCGAATGTGCTGAGCCTTGTGCAAATGGTACGGGCTGGTTAACAGCTGATAGCTACGACCAATCAACGTGCGGTGGAAACAGAAGTTGGGACAATCGCAGTAATGCTTCTGGAAGCGATAACTCGTACGCAAAAGCAACCAACCTTTGTTTGACGTATCCACTTTCAAAATGCTTCGACATTACTGATTTTGATGCAAATCTTCAAACGACTGACATTCTTAATGGAATTGAAGTAAGTATTGAGAGGAAAGCTGAATATGCCAATTCGGTTGGTGATGTTGTGGTGCAACTAATTCTAAATGGAAATGTGGTTGGACAAAACCGAGCTAAGGCTGGTTCATGGTCAACTTCAGAAATGCAAGTAACCTATGGTGGTTCAACGGATATGTGGGGAACTACATTATCTGCAAGCGATGTAATGGACCAAGATTTTGGTGTTCGAATTCAGGTGGAAGGATTACTTGCTGAAGAATACGATGCTTATATCGATCAAGTGAAATTGAGTATCTGCTACGAAGATGGTTGTAATAACGTAACGAATGCAGGAAGTATCGGAGTAGCTCAAAGCGGCTGTTCACCGTTCGACCCAGCGACTATTACAAGTCTAGGCGATCCATCAGGAGGTTCTGGAGCAATGGAATATGTGTGGCTCTCATCAACCAATGGCGGAAGTAACTACTCAGTTATTTCTGGAGCAAACGGTTCATCCTATGATCCGGGTGTAATAACGCAGGACACATGGTACAGAAGATGTGCCCGAAGAGCAGGTTGTGAAGCCTTCGTAGGAGAAAGCAACTGGGTGAAGATGACCGTATCGGGCCCTTGCTGCGATAACGTAACAGATGCTGGTGAGATAGGCTATCCTCAAACGGGTTGTGCACCATTTGACCCTGCTGAATTGGTTAGTGTTGAAGACCCATCAGGAGGTTCTGGTGCATTAGAATTTGTTTGGTTGAAGTCGACTAACGGAGGAAGTAATTATACTGCAATTTCAGGAGCAAGCGGATTGACGTATGATCCAGGTGTAATCACTCAAACTACTTGGTACAGAAGATGTGCTCGGAGAGCCGGATGCACCGATTACGTTGGCGAGTCTAACTGGGTTAAGATTACTGTTGGAGCAACTGGAGTAAACCTATCTGTTTCTAAAACCGATGTGACTTGCGATGCAGATAACTCCAACGAATGTGAAGTAGTTCACTACCAAAACGGTTCGCATGCAGTCTGGCTTGTCGGGCTAAGCAGTGGTTCAACTAATTACAAGTTCGAAGGTGGACATGGTACGTTGGTTGATAACGAAGACGGAACGGGTCATTTCTCAGGAACGGTTTACAATACTTCTGATGCAAACAAAAGATGGCTGGTCGATATCAAGTTAAACGATAAGCAAACGTGGGCGCAATGGTCTGCCGCTGGTGGAGACTGGAAAGGCAATGCGAGTATCGTTGGCAACAACTACCAAGATTGGGCTTACTATGAGATTGCCTCTGGTAGCAAAATGATTGGCCTTGGAGATTGGGCTGGACAAGAACTCGATATTGTGAGAATGGCTGCGGGTAGTCAGTACCGCGTTCAGGTAGGAACTGCCGCAAACGATAAGAACGGTAATTACGGATTCTCAGCTTGGTTCGATTTCACAGGT
>JAGYJL010000158.1 GCA_018402015.1 Flavobacteriales bacterium
AAGTTCCATCCATGATCTATTATCCTATTCCATTGCATCACCAGAAGGCGTTCGCCAGTAGTGATTCCGATAGGCAATTTTCGGTCACAGAATCATTGTGCGATACGGTCATCTCTCTGCCGATTCACACGGAGATGGAGGAGGAGCAACAGAATCATATCATCGAAAAAGTACTTGAATTCATAAATACAGGAGTATGAGAATTGCAGTAGTAGGAACGGGCTATGTTGGGCTTGTAACAGGAACATGTTTGGCCGAAACAGGCAATCATGTCATTTGCGTTGATATTGACGAGAACAAGGTCAATAAGATGAGGAATGGAGAGGTTCCTATCTACGAACCGCATTTGGACGTGTTGTTCGAACGAAATATCAAGCAAGGTCGCTTGAGCTTTACCACCGATCTTAACGAAGCAGTAGAGCCAGCACAGGTGGTTTTTCTTGCTTTACCAACACCTCCTGGAGAAGATGGATCTGCCGATCTTAGCTATGTTTTGGGCGTTGCTGATGATCTAGGTAAGATCATGAAGGATTACAAGGTGTTGGTAGACAAGAGTACTGTACCCGTGGGTACGGCCGAGAAAGTAACAGCTGCTGTTGCAAAACATGCCACAGTTGATTTTGATGTTGTCTCCAATCCAGAATTCCTTAGAGAGGGTTTTGCTGTGGATGATTTCCTAAAGCCAGACCGTGTGGTCGTTGGAACATCTTCCGATCGAGCTCAGAAAATCATGGAAGAGCTGTACAAACCATACGTTCGTCAAGGCAATCCTATCATCTTCATGGATGAAAAATCGGCTGAGCTTACAAAGTATGCTGCCAATGCTTTCTTAGCAACCAAGATCACATTCATGAACGAGGTGGCAAATCTTTGCGAATTGTTGGATGCCGATGTTGATAAGGTGAGAATCGGAATCGGTACAGATACACGTATCGGTAAACGATTCCTTTTTCCGGGTATCGGATATGGCGGTTCTTGTTTTCCAAAAGACGTACAAGCTTTGGCCAAATCTGCTGCGGAGGTCAACTACGATTTCTCGTTGCTGACATCCGTTATGCGTGTTAATGAAGAACAAAAGACCATCATTGTTCCCAAGATCAAAGATTTCTATGGAGGAGATCTTAAAGGAAAGCATTTCGCTCTTTGGGGATTGGCATTCAAACCAGATACAGATGATATCCGCGAAGCGCCAGCCCTTTATGTGATCAATAAATTATTGGAAGCGGGCGCAACGGTTACTGCTTTTGACCCAGAGGCCATGGAAAATGTCAAAAAACTACTTGGTGACAAGATATCGTTTGCTGATGATCAGTACGCTGCACTTGAGAATGCAGATGCGTTGATCATTGCAACGGAATGGTCGGTTTTCCGCTCACCCGATTTCAGTAAAGTTTCTTCCGAACTGAAGGAAAAAGTTGTGTTTGACGGAAGGAATCTGTACGACCTCGCTCAAATGAAAGAACTAGGTTTCTACTACAATTCAATCGGCAGAAAAACAATAATTCCTCAAGGATGAAAAGGGTACTGATAACCGGAGCTGCCGGATTTTTAGGTTCGCATCTCTGTGAGCGTTTCCTAAAGGAAGGTTACCATGTAATAGCGATGGATAACCTGATTACCGGTGACCTTCGGAATATCGAACACCTATTCAAACTCAAAGAATTTGAGTTCTATCATCATGATGTAAGCAAGTTCATCCATATTCCTGGAGACTTGGATTACATTTTACATTTTGCATCTCCAGCCAGTCCTATTGACTACCTGAAGATTCCAATTCAGACCTTAAAGGTTGGCTCGCTAGGAACCCATAATTGTTTAGGATTGGCCAAGGCCAAAGGAGCCAGAATGCTCATTGCTTCTACATCTGAGGTTTATGGAGACCCAATGGTCCACCCACAAACAGAAGATTATTGGGGAAATGTGAATCCGATCGGTCCAAGAGGGGTTTATGATGAAGCGAAGCGATTCCAAGAAGCCATTACCATGGCTTACCATCGTTACCATGGCGTAGAAACGCGGATTGTAAGGATATTCAATACCTACGGACCAAGAATGCGACTGAATGATGGTCGCGTGTTGCCAGCCTTTATCGGACAGGCTCTTCGAGGAGAGAATCTTACTGTATTCGGAGATGGTAGTCAAACAAGAAGTTTCTGTTTTGTAGCTGATCTTGTGGAGGGTATCTATCGCTTGTTACTATCAGATTATGCTGAGCCGGTGAACATTGGAAACCCAGACGAGATCACAATAGCAGACTTTGCCGAAGAAATAATCAAGCTCACTGGCACAGACCAGAAGGTGATTTACAAACCACTTCCGGTTGACGACCCGATGCAAAGACAACCTAACATTGATAGGGCCAGAAAAATTCTTAACTGGGAACCTAAGGTCAACAGAGCAGAAGGTTTAAAGATCACGTACGAGTATTTCAAGAGTTTACCAGACGAGGAGCTCTTTAAGAAAGAGCATAACACTTTCGAAGGATACATAAGGAAGTAATGGAATACTTTGTTCACGAGACAGCGGTAGTAGATG
>JAGYJL010000159.1 GCA_018402015.1 Flavobacteriales bacterium
AAACCAAAGGTGCCACCCCAATGGCACGTGCAAAGAATCTCTTTGATATTGGAGACTACAAAAATGCGTTGCTTGAATATCTTCCGTTACTGGCAGAAAATCCTGAAGATGTTTTCTTGAACTGGAGGGTTGGGCTTTGCAATCTGTATCAGAACATCGACAAGAGTCGAGCGATAAAGTATCTCAGGAAGGTAACTACCAAGGATAAGTTTGATGATGAAGTATTGTACGATATGGGTCTTGCCTACATGTACAACGAACAGATTGATAGTGCACTATACTTCTTCAATAAATTCAAATTGAAGATAAGCCAGCCTGAGAAAGTAATCGATGTGACCAGACAGATAGAGTTCTGCGAGAACGCACGAAAGTTCATGCAAAATCCTGTGAACGTTACTTTCGAGAATTTAGGTGATGATGTCAACTCTGAAGGTCCTGATATGCACCCTTTTGCGCCAATGGACGAATCGTTCTTAGTATTCAGTACCAAGCGAGAGAAAGGTGTTGCTGGACAGAACCTCGATTTCGATGGATACAAGCCAGCAGATATCTTCTGGTGCAAAACGAAGTATGGAGAATTCAGAAAACCGAAAGGCGTTGGGATGACCATCAATTCTGAGTTTGTAGAGGAGTTTGTGGGTATGTCAGCATTTGGAGACCATATCTTCTATATGATTGATAATATGGATGGATTCGATGATGTGTGGATGAGTGAGTTTAGCGGAAGAAGATGGGAAAAAGGAAAAACGTTAGGGGAGTCAATTAACACATTAGAACCAGAACTGGCAGCTACTTGTACACCAGATGGTGAAACCTTGTTTATTTCCAGGCTGCCAATTGAACAACCAGGTTTTGGCGGTCTCGATATTTTCATGGCCAAGAAGCTACCCAACGGAGAGTGGTCAATTCCCGTAAACCTAGGCCCGACCATCAACACACAGTATGATGAAATGTATCCAGTGATCTCTCATGATGGAAAGACATTGTATTTCGCGTCTCAAGGGCATAAAAGTATGGGAGGCTATGATGTTTATAAGAGCGAGTGGAATGAACAGTTCAGTCGATGGGAACGCCCAGTCAATCTTGGCTATCCTATCAACACTACTATGGACAATTTCACCTTCTGTACTACGGATAATCCACGGCATGCTTACACGGCTCAACTCAGAAAAGGAGGATACGGAGACCTTGATCTTTACCGCGTGATTTTCAACGATGTTGAGGAGCAGATATCAGCGGTGGTCATTGATCTGGAAATAATGATGGGACCTGAAAAAGAATCCATTGTATTTCATGAATGGAAAAATACAGAAGACGGTAATGTTAAATGGTTTACCAATGAGTATCAACCAGTCGATAGACCAGAATACGAATTCGTGGAAACCAAGAATGTTGAACTCCAGAATGGTGAGAATTACGAAATAACGATCATCGGGTCGTACGATGGGGGTGAGGTAGCGAAGTACACTCCCGAAACATTCCCAAAGGGAGAAGGTGTCTTTACTTGGTATGATACACGGGTTAAAAAAGTAAAAGTGGCTGCCAAAGCTTTCGAACCCAAAGTCACGTCCGTTATAGGATTGGATAATTTAGAGATCAACGGAACGGTCACTGATCAGTCTGGGGAAATGGTTGGAACATATCTTCCAAATTACAAGACCGGGAAATTGGTTGCAGCGCTTAAGCCAGGACAGATCTACGAGATCACTATCGAGGCTCCCGGATTTCAGCCTGTAAAGGAAAAAGTAAACGTTATGGCATTAGGAGACTACCAGCAGGTAATTAACCGAAAATGGACTTTAGTAGAGCAAGGTCTTGAAGTGCCTTCTAAGTAAATTTGATGCTCCAACTCAAACGTCCGCTTGCCTTTTTCGACTTAGAAACTACAGGCGTCAATGTTGCCGAAGATCGAATAGTCGAAATCTCTGTGATCAAACTCAATCCAGATGGTTCTGAGGAAACCCTAACCGAATTGGTCAATCCCGGAATGCCAATTCCAGCAGAAGCCGCAGCGGTTCACGGCATTACTGATGATAAAGTGGTTGACAAACCGTCTTTCAAAGAGTTGGCACCAAAGATCAAGCAGTTTATTGGTAACGCAGATTTATCAGGCTACAACTGCCTGAAATTTGATGTGCCGTTGATGGTGGAGGAATTTCTTCGGAATGATGTCGATTTTGAAATGAAAGGCCGTAAAGTGGTCGATGTACAGAACATCTTCCACAAAATGGAACAGCGGACCTTGGTGGCTGCTTACAAGTTCTATTGCGATGGCGACCTGACAAATGCGCACAGTGCCGAAGCCGATACGCGTGCCACAATGGAAGTATTAAAAGCTCAGGTTGAGAAGTATGACGAGCTAGAAGGCGATGTTCAGATGCTTCATGAGTTTTCAAGACGAGGTAAAGCAGTCGATTTTGCAGGACACATTGTAGAGAACGAAAAGGGCGAACCAGTTTTCAACTTCGGTAAGAACAAAGGAAAAACCGTTGTGGAAGTGTTAAAAACACAATCAGGATATTATTCTTGGATGA
>JAGYJL010000016.1 GCA_018402015.1 Flavobacteriales bacterium
AATTTTGCGGTAGTATTACCTGCGCCTGGTTGGTAGCTTGAAGTAAAGGTCATCAACGCATAAGCGATTCCGTTCTGTGATATACCTGAATAATCAAATGGCACAGATATTCTTACCCATTCTGCCGTTCCTCCTGTTTGGAAACGCTTTTTGGCCGTTGCAATGACCTGAGCCGCGTTGCCTCCCGGATCTCGGTGGTCGTTATCGTCATGCAGAATGACAGCCACAGAAGCAGAATCGGTGGCATCTGTAACGTTATACTTTGCGTAAAACACCATACTATCTGGCATTTCAGTGAACGGATGATTGAAGTTGGCGTCATTTCTTTTTGTGAGAGAATAGCCTTCCGATGGCGTGGTAGAAGGCGCATTGATCTGACCAGTGGTCATCGTTCCATTGACAAGAGTACCGGCAGCGTTCGTGCTTTCAATTCGTGCACTAGCAGAACCAGTTCGAACTTCAACGTTGTCTTCAAACACACGCTGTGAGGAACCGAACCCACACAGAAAGCAAAGGTTGCCTGTGGTCATGTTGTTCCAATTGGTCGGTTCACCATTGCTGTCCCAATTCTCAAAACCGCCATTATTTGGCTGTTGCTGTGCAGATGCAGAAAGCATGGCTCCAGCTGCAAGCACCGTTAAAATTGTTGTGTAGATTTTTTTCATGTTCAATTATTTAGGAAATAGATTTTGAAATTTGATTGGGCGAAAATATAGCATTCCAACACTATGCTAATTAGCATTGGTCAACACTTATCAAACAACAATAGTTTATAGAATCGCCTAGATCTTCGAGGCTAACTTACCTGCTAACCACGCAGTGGGAAGGTATGCCAATCCAAGATCAGCAACAATGAACCAAGTTGGGGCCGGAATCATGGTGGCTGCCATGATACCTCCAACCATGGTCCATATACCTAGGCCAATAGCGAATTTCATCTTATTGCTTGCAGCGATCAAAGCTGCAACAAAAGCCCCCACAAAAGAACCAAGCGCATGCGCCAGAAACGGCATGATGTAATGTTTTGCCTCAAATAAATGCACGTTCGCTTTGATGCTTTCCATGTTAGAAGGATCCACACCTTCTGGCGGTGGAATAATGGAGCCGCTTAGCATGATAATGCCCATGTTGGCAGCTCCTCCAGCTACAATTGCAACTATTACAGCTAGTGTATTTCTCAGAATCGGGTTCATTTCGGATGGTCTTATCAGAAATGAAGGTAAAGATTATCAGATATCAATGCGGTCTGCATGAGAATGTGGTTCTGAAATGACCAACAACTCCAGATCCTGATCTTTCGGGTTGATGATGCGATGTACCTGATTAGGCAAGACATGCATTCCCTCATTTGCTTTGATGGTGTAATGCTCGCCATCCAACTCAAACAAGGCTTCTCCGCTTATTACAAAGAAAAATTGCTGCGATCTTACATGCTTGTGCATTGATTCGGCTGCTTTTGGAGGCATGGTCTCACGAATAACGCTTAGCGTAGAGGAATTTACAAACTGCCATGCGGTGCAGCCAGCACCCCAATTATATGATTTGGAATTATCAACCGTCTTTTTCATGCCGATTAAACGACATTGATTTTCAGAAGGTTGCAATTCTCAAAGCACTTAACTCAGTGCTTGGAAATAACGTGCCACTTTGCCCCGGAGAACATGATCATGCCTCCCTCCTCCTTTTTCAGGTCGAAATCCTGCAAGAACTGCTGCGTACCCGAATCATTATTGAATTTGAGATCTCTATTTGAAGTGTTGATCAAGTAGATCACCTGATTCTGAATTCCACCTGTTAAGCCATCAACCTCATTGTTGTTATTATCAGATGTTACATGAATGAATGATACTCCTGCCACATTAACATTACTGATATCGTTGGTTACGTTGAGGTACATGGTTGTTCCGGCCCCAGGCCCAGCGGAAGGAATGGGTTGAGTAGTGAGTTGACCATTGGCATCAGCGACCACCATTCGAGAACCACTACCAGACAGATCATTGACCCGAACTGGCCCGAGAGCATGAACGTTTACCTGAGGATCTTCTACGCCTATTCCCACATTTCCAGTAGACGACACATATACTCCTTCGTCATCTCCATCACCGCTTATCCAATTATCGTTCATGTCAATATTCAACTGTGCAGTATGTCCACCAAGGTCGTCTCCTTCCATGGCCCTCCATTGCGTTCCATCGTAATAATTGAATCCGGGCGAATTGTCCGTTTGAAAAACCAATAGCCCTGTTGCTGGACTGAGAATTTCCAACTTTTGTCCCTCCGTCATTCTAGGGATCAGAATTCCCTTTTTATCGGCCATACCTGATACGTTCAGGTCGAGCAACGCAGAGGCATCTGGAGAATCTCCAACGCTGCCAATACTAACTCCCTGTGCCAGCGTATCTGATGTGAACAACTGACCAACTATCATCAATCCTGCAATCCCGTTTAGCGCTTTCATATCGACCGATTTTGATTTAAAATTAGCCGAGAAGAACACTTAATTTTCAGATTTTAGCCAAGTGCAAGAACGTGATTCTACACAGAGGCATTTCGTACCTATGAATCGATAAACAACCAATTCGATACTTAATTTTGAGACATAGATTATAGATAGCCAGAACCGAACGGTTATGCTCCTTGAAAATCTGGGCTACTAAATTGAATGCCACATGAAAAACACGTGAACGAGTAAGACGTTTACAACGCTTGCTTAGTTTATTTAAGCAAGCAAATGTTTAGTCAGGAAGCCAAGAACTACAGTTCTCCGCAATCGTCAATCATAATAGGTGCTGATGTAGCGCCTGACCGAGAACCGTAGCTTTCGATTTTCTGCACCACATCCATTCCTTCGGTCACTTTACCGAATACCACATGAGCACCATCTAACCACGGGCAATCTACCGTAGTGATAAAAAACTGTGACCCATTGGTATTTCTACCAGCATTGGCCATACTCAATAACCCCGCACCTTGGTGCTTCAGTTCAAAGTTCTCATCCTCAAACTTCTCACCATATATCGATTTACCACCAGTACCATTGTGATTAGTGAAATCGCCTCCTTGCAACATGAATTGAGGAATGACGCGGTGAAACGAGCTTCCCTTGTATCCGAAGCCTTTTTCTCCTGTACACAACGCGCGGAAATTCTCTGCTGTTTTAGGAACGACATCAGCACGAAGTTCAAATTCAATACGACCAGCAGGTTTCTGATCGATGCTTACTTCAAAATATACTTTTGGATTCTTGTTTTCGCTCATGATAAAAAGTTTGTGCCGCGAAAGTACTGAACCTTCTAATGTGCCGAAACACTTCCCGAACCATCTATCTGCGCTTCAACCTTCGGTTCTCCTTTGTAGGTGATATCTCCGCTGCCATCTAACGATGCTTTCAAATAACTTGTAACGAATATGTGTATGGAACCTGATCCTTCCAATGTAGCATTGCACTTGACCGTTTCCAAGGAATAAGCCTTGATATCTCCCGAACCATCTAAAGTCGCATCGAGCGTAGAGGCTGTGCCTTCAAGATCTATATCTCCACTACCCTGTAATTCGGCTCTAACATTATCTGATTTGAGCTTCAGATCTATATCGCCACTACCATCAAGAGCGATATCTAACAATCCCGTGGTTTCCAAGACCCCTGATGACTTAATATCTCCACTACCATCTAGGAAAACAGTAAGTTCATCCAAATTGACGAACGTACCCAACTTCACATCTCCAGAACCCATAAGCCGAACCTCACTTAGATCCGTTACGGTCAGTTTTACTAATAGATCGTAATTCAGATAATTACCTGGTTCTAAACTGAGGTAAAGCATTTCATCAATTACCTGCATTCTCAGTTTGTCAATAATATTCTCATTACCCGCAACAATCACATTCTGCATGGCTCCTTGATTGATCTCTACGTCAAACGAGCCATCCAACTCAAGCCCTTGAAAATTATCCATTGCAAACCCTTTTTCAACTATCGGGCCTTCTCCTGTAGTAATATCGCAACCAGTTAAAAGGAAAATGGCCAACACGGAGATGATGAGGTGAGCGAGAAATCTGTTCATTGTGAATAATTAATGTTTCTCCGAAGTTCTGAACATAATAGCAATAACCAAATGACCTTAGACAGCAATGGATAGTTCAGTTCTTTGATGTGCATTTTATTTTGGAATCATTATTGCACCTCAGCAATTGTCTTAACATTTATCTTAGCAAACCTAAAAACAGAATTATGAAACTATTAATGACTACCATCCTTGCGCTTTCAATGGTTATTCCAAGCTATGCGCAACTTACCATCAACGGAGTTACGCTTCCATCAACCGTTAAAGTAGGAGACGCTACGGCTAATCTGAACGGAGGAGGAATCAGAAAAAAACTGTTCTTCAAATTATACGTTGGAGGCCTTTATCTGAGCGAAAAATCAACCGATGCTAGTGCTATCATCAACGCAGATAAACCTATGGCTGTTAAGCTTCAGATCACATCAAGCATGATAAGCAGCGAGAACATGAGCGAAGCCATTACAGAAGGATTTGAAGCTAGCACGGGAGGAAACACTGCTCCTTTGAAAGCGAAAATCGATGAGTTTGTGAACACATTTAAGAAAGACGAGATCGTTGAAGGAAACGTATTCGACATTGTTTACGTTCCTGGAAAAGGCGTTGAGTCTTACAAGAATGGCAAATTGCAAGGAACCATTGAAGGCATGGATTTCAAGAAAGCATTGTTCGGAATCTGGCTTGGTAGTAAACCTGCAGATGAGGATCTTAAAAAAGCCATGCTAGGCCAATAATCAACTAGAAACGGATCACTAACAGAGACGAAAGTGTGACTGCACTTTCGTCTTTCTTTTTTCATCAACCCCATCATGAACAATCAAGAATTAATAGCTCTTACAGAAGAGTTCGGAACTCCCCTTTTCGTTTACGATTCGGCAAAAATGACCGACCAATACAACCGACTCGTGAAGGCATTCGATGGAATCAAACTGAACGTACAATACGCTTGCAAAGCGCTTAATAACCAGGCGATTCTCAAGTTGTTCAACTCGCTTGGCGCTGGTCTTGATACCGTTTCAATTGAAGAAGTGAAGCTTGGAATTTTGGCCGGATTCAGTCCTGAACGGATTATCTATACACCTAACGGGGTGAGTTTTGAAGAGATCAGCGAAGCAGTATCTCTAGGAGTAAGAGTAAACATTGACAACCTCGTAATGCTTGAAAAATTCGGCAGTACGTACGGTAGCTCCTACCCTGTTTGTGTAAGACTGAACCCACATATTGTTGCCGGAGGAAATCATAAGATTCAGGTCGGACACATCGATTCCAAGTTCGGTATCTCCATTCACCAAATGCGTCATCTCACACGAATTGTGGAAGCGTATAAGATCCATGTAAACGGATTACATATGCATACGGGAAGCGATATTTTGGACGTTGGCGTTTTCTTACGTGGTTCTGAGATTCTGCTTGAAGCCGCATTCCATTTCAAAGAACTTGAATACATTGACTACGGAAGCGGTTTTAAAGTTGCTTACAAACCCAACGATGTATCAACCGATATTGAAGAGTTGGGAAAGCAACTCAGCGTTCAGTTCAAGGAATTCTGTAAAGAATATGGCCGCGATCTTGAATTGGCTTTCGAACCAGGCAAATTCCTAGTAAGCGAATCGGGCACATTCCTGTGCAAAGTGAATGTGGTAAAACAGACAACAGCAACGGTTTTTGCAGGAGTTGACTCGGGTTTCAACCACTTCATCCGTCCTATGTTCTATGATTCTTACCATCATATCACCAACATCAGCAACCCTGATGGACCAGAAAGAATTTATACGGTGGTTGGTTACATATGCGAGACAGACACCTTTGCTTGGGACCGAAAAATACCCGAGATACGAGAGAACGATATTCTCGCCTTTCACAATGCGGGAGCTTACGTGTTTGCCATGAGCAGTAATTACAACTCCAGATTGCGCCCGGCACAGGTACTGCTGAAAGATGGCAAGGCACATCTGATAAGCAGACGGGAAACCATTGAAGATCTTCTCGCGACACAAGTTGATGTGGTAGATCTATTCTCGTAAACCATAGAACCTTCGTCCTCAACCGAAGGTTTTCTTAAAATGGCAGATCAGTTCACAACTATTCTTTCGCGCACGGAGAGCCTTTTCAAAGATCGAGGATCGAAGTTTATCGGATACGCCATTCCTATCTCGACCGCGGATGAGGTAAAAACACTTTTGCATGAAATTCGTGTGTTACATCCGTCTGCCAGAAACGTGTGTTATGCGTACATAGAAGGTTCGAATTCCGAAAATCAACGAGCAAATGACGATGGAGAACCGAATGGATCCGCAGGTCTTCCAATCCTCAACCAAATAAAAAGTAAGGAGGTTACTAACGTGCTTGTTGCTGTAGTCCGCTACTTTGGAGGAACCAAACTGGGAGTATCTGGGTTGATAAATGCCTATAAGGAAGCTGCTAAAGAAGCCTTGGAAATGGCAGAGACGATCACCACTGTTAAGATGAACACCATCAACATCAGATTCCCGCATTCATCCATTGGAGATGTAGAACGAGTAATCAGACAGAATGCATTTGAAATAGCTGACCAGCAGTTCGGTTTAGATTGCAAATGGACTATCCGTTGTGCAAAATCGGAATCTCAGCAATGCTCAGATTTGCTGCTGTCCATTAAGGACGTTCAGCTTTTCTGAAACTTCGGAAGACGCTCTCCCAGACTGCCCAAGAATTCAAGTAGTTTGCTCAACGCATCGAAATACAGCGTTAGCATCAAGAATATGGACATGCTCCAGATTACCAGCAGATTGGCCCAATACGTATCAATGTAATGTCCGAACAACACTTTACGCGGAGCAAAGAACTGTGAGCGGAGAATAGAACTTCCCACAGGATCCTGATAGACCGGATGCAAGCGCTGAATGAGTTTTCCATCGCGCTCAATTATCCTGTAGAAATCGGTGCTGTTCATTACCAGATCACCTAAGCTTTCGTTGTAATAATCATCACGCATCATGTTGAACGCATCACGCTCTTCGGGTGTCTTGACCTTTGTTGCAATAATCCGATCCTTCTCAGCATCAACCGCATTACGCTGCTTTACATAGTATCTGGCCAATTTTTCAAGATGTTCTCTCAAAGAGATAAGAGTCTCTTGAGTGATCAGTTCTGGTGTCAACAGTTCAACGTTCTCAAACTTAATGTCAGGATTGAATGTGTTCTCCCTTTCAATTTCGTGCTTGATCAAAGTAAGACCGTTTGCGGCTTTAACTCCTTCGTCAGATTTCAGGTCTACAATTGAGCTCATAGCAATGACCTTCTTCTTCAATTCAGGAATCCAATAATCTTTACGGAATGTGGCCTCACTGATCTTCTTGTCAAACTCGAAAAGCTCCTTCTCATATTCGTTATTCTTGAATTGATGAACAGCCAACGCCTCATATGCCCACTTAGAAGCCATGATCTCTCCTGTAATTGGAACGTATTCGTTCGATGAAAAACCAGGATTCAACTTATCGAACTCTACAATTACTCCACTCAGTAAAAGTTGCGGAATGATCAAGAATGGAATAAGAATGTAGATCGTTACTGCATTTCTGAAACTTGCAGAAATATTCAGGCCCAGCATGTTTGCAAAACATGATGTTGAGAACAGTACCAGAAAGTAGGAAATGTTCATTCCTTGAACTTCCAGTATGGCATTGCCGATTAGAACAAAGGACAAGGTTTGCACAAATGAAATGAAGAACATGATCATGATCTTCGAAACCAAATAGCTTGATCGGCTCAGATTAAGGAACTTCTCGCGCTTAAGGATCTTTCTGTCTTTGATAATTTCCTCTGCACTAACAGTAAGACCGAAAAACAAGGCTACCACTACGCACATGAACATGTACGCTGGTATATTGTCGTTTTCGCGGAACACATAACCAGCCTCGTCATTGGCATAGAAACGTACCAAAGAGGCAAGAATAATGGCCAATACGGGCGTTTCCAGGAAATTGATGAGCATATATTGCGAATCCGCCAATTTAGAACGGACATCTCGCGTTAAGAACACAATAAACTGTGAGATGCGAGAAGGAATACTGGCCGCATCTGGTAACCTACCGCCCGACCCATTATTCTCGGCCAGTTCGCTTTCCATTTTACCAGAGCCAATGAATTTCTCATTCCACTCTACAGGTTTAACTCTCCTCGATTGGGTAGATTGGCCGTACTCGTCCAATACCTTTCCTTCAATAATGTTGAATACCTGTTCAGGATTCACATTTCCGCAATTGAAACACTCTACATCCTGACTGGTAACGTCATTGATCTGAGCCTTAAAATATCCGATAGCATCAATAGGATTTCCGTAATAAACGGGATAACCTCCAGTGTCTAGGATCATCAGTTTATCAAACATCTTATAGATGTCTGAAGATGGTTGATGAATAACCACATAGACCAACTTTCCCTTTAAGGCCAACTCCTTTAAAAGGTCCATGATGTTTTCACTATCGCGAGAAGAAAGACCAGAAGTTGGCTCGTCAACGAACAGAATGGAAGGTTCGCGGATGAGTTCTAAAGCAATATTGAGTCGCTTGCGCTGCCCGCCACTGATCTTCTTGTTAAGTGGACTTCCAACTTTAAGATCCTTTATCTCACTGAGGCCAAGGTTTTTAAGCGTGGTCATCACCATTTTCCTCAAACGGAAAGTGCTTACACCATCAAAACACAGTTTGGCATTGTAATACAGGTTCTCGAAAACGGTAAGATCTTCGATCAACAGGTCATCCTGAGAGATATAACCGATCAACCCTTCAACCTTATCTGGCTCTTTGTAAATGTTGATTCCATTGATATTAACCGAGCCTTTTGACGGTTCGGTAGTACCATTGAGAATATTGAGTAGGGTGGATTTTCCCGCTCCACTTGCGCCCATAATTCCGAGCAATTGCCCAGAACGTTCGCGCATATTAAGTGTGTGAAGACCTTGTTTTCCGCCTGGAAAAAAGAATTCGATGTTGTTGGCTTCAAATACAAGATCGTGATCAACCGTTGCGCGCATGAAACGACCAACGATATCGCTGTAATAGATGGGTGAAAGACCAGAAGTTCTAATAGAAGCTCCTTGCGACAGAATATTCACCCTGCCAGATCGGGCAGGTTGGCCGTTGATGAACAGCGTTTCTGTACCGAAATAACGGAATACGTAAAGGTTTACACTTGGAATACTGAGGACACGTATCTGTCCTTGTAATGCTTCTGCAAAAATGTGGTGTGCCCTTTCGAATTTCGGGTCCTTATCATGACTGATGACAAGAACATTGTCCGAATCCTGAAGATCTTCCGACAAAGCTTTTACGAAATGCAGACATCGGAGAAACTCCTGCTCATCGATGTTGAACGAATCGGAAACCGTATTTACGAAATCGAGTTCCTGCCCGTCAATTGAACCATCGGAATTGACAAACTCAAGTAATCTGAAAAGCACAATGACCTTCTGCTTCTGCGTAAGCTCGGCATTGATGGCCATACAGATCTTGAGAATCTTTACAGAAGATCGAGAAATACGTTTCTTCTTCTTCTCATCAAGTTCATCTGCCCCTCCATGATACTCCTTGAAGAATTCGTCAAATACTTGCAGATACTGAAGCACCAGCTCCTTATTGAGCTGTTGTTCAAGAAAAACCTTAACTACTCTTCTGCCGCTTTCTCCACCTGTTTCGTCCTTGGCAACCAAGGCGAAAAGCTGCATTAAGGCTCTCAGTATTCGTTCACTCATCCGCTATAAAAACAAAGGCCTCATTACAACGAAGTAATGAGGCCTTGGGTTACGCGATTTGCGTATTTATCTACTGCTTGAATCCTATCACCATGGTGGCGCATCCGGATTTAACATTCACACTGTTCAATTTAGCTTCAATTGTGCAATCTACAGTTGAACCGAATTCGAAATCCCAGTATGGGGTATTCTTATAGTCGCTGCTGGCAAATAGTTGGTTATGGTCTTCATCGTATATCTCAAAAATGAGATTTCCATCGGTAAAACCACTACAACCGGCTATTCTATACGTACTACCTCCATAAAATGTAGCTCTGAATTCTGCTACTTGATCTCCATTAAGTAAGGCTCTGTAGGATTGTCCATCAGAAATGTAGTCTGCTGTAACGTTCTCAGAACAGATCTTTGCAATGGAATCGCATTGTGCAGAAGCACTTCCAACATAGGCCAATCCCACTATAAGGGTTGCCATCAGTATTCTTAGGGTCTTTGTTCTCATTGTTGGCCTACTATTTTGTTTCTGATCATTTCTACTTTATCCGCAATGCCTTTCAAATGCTCTGGAGTAATGACTACAGTTGTCTTACTATTGATCTTTGTTGTTTTGTTGGCAATATCCACTTGCGGTTTCTCATACGAGTATTGAATATCGATAGCATCGAAATCGTATGCCAGTTCAATCAGGTCGTCAACCAATGCATCATACTCTGGCTGGTTGTAATAAGGAGTCAGCATTTTAACGATGTTGTTGAGCGTGTACTTCTGCTCGCCTATCCTGTTGATCACATCCTGATTACCATCCTTAACCGCAATTTGAGTTGAGAAATACAGTGTTTCTATCCAACCACCGGCCAAAACCAGCGCCCCAACGTTCAATCGGTCGTTATCTTTCAGGAATGCGTCAGCATTTCTGTAAGCAACTGCAACTAAGTTGAGCATGGAATCGCGTTTTCCGAAGTTGTTCTCAAAACGCTTTATCGTGCTTTCGTCAAACGCACCAGTAATTCCCAACTCATCTGTTAGCTTGTTGATCACGCCTAGATACTTCAACGCATCTTGACTTTGATCGTAGATGGTTACGTAACCAACATCGGCACCATAAACACCAAGATTAACAGCCTTTTGATAATTAGTGGCATACGTGGTAACACGCTTGGCATCGTTAAGAAACTGCTTATTGTAATCTGAACCAGATTTCTCAATAAGAATGGCCGTTTGAATAGGAGACGGTATGCTGAACATGCTACCTCCAATGGTCATCAACTTGGTTGCAGAGGAATCTACGTTCTCTGTCGATGCATCTTCTTCACTACCGTCTTTCTTCACATCAGAAACGCACCCAACCAAAAAAATGGTTGCAAAGGCAGCCGCGCTCCCGTAGTTCAGCAACTTGTTAAATGTTTTCGTTTTTGTCATGACCTGATTATGGTTAATGTTGTTCGCAAGTAACGAAAATTAGTACTAATCAACAATGAGACGAATGCCTCTCAATCCCTTGATATATAAAGGATTATCGGTAAACGACATGCTGAACCTAGTACAACTTCTCATTCTCTTTGGTGCATTGATACTGATAAGAAGCCTATTTGGTTACAAAATTCCAAAGAGAATCAGACCTTAATTGCAACAGTAACATAAAAGGTTCTTCCGGACGATGGAATGATACCTGGCCCAGGATACCCAGTTGCTCTGCGCGTAAAGTATCGGTTATCTGTAATATTCTCCACTCCCGCGCTCAATTTCATTTTCCAAATTCTGTAGGATGCATTGAGATCCATCACATAATAAGCAGGAATGAGTCCGTTGACGGCATTCCCCGTTTGGATCGAATTGGTTGCATCTGTAAACTGATCATCGGTATATGAAAACAGATATGACAGCTTAATATCTCGCCAGCCTAGGTCGATACCCGTTCGTACCAAAAAGGCAGGTGTCAGTTCCACCCGCTTATTTCTAAAGGCAGATTCATCTGAGGATACGTATCGAGCATCAAGCCAGGTAACATTTGAGAATATGGCGCATTGCCAATCCGAACTCGGAATGAAGGTTTCCACGGCATTCCAACGCATAAAGGTTTCTACCCCAACCGTTCTTGCATTGGAAACATTCGTTCTCAATCTATACACACTGAACAGTTCGGGGTCTACTTGTTGTACATAGCCGATCCTATCGTTGTACATCATTAGAAATCCGGTTATATCGAACTGAAAAACATCCTTGATGTTTCCGCGAAAACCCAGATCTGCATTGAATCCCGTTTCATCCTTCATATTCGGATCTATTCGGAAACTGGGATTACTGACCCAAAGATCGTTGAAGTTTATTGGCTTATAATTCTGAGAGAAGTTGGCGTAGAGCTCCAAACCTCTGAGCGGTTTGTAGCTTGCTCCGAGCCCAAATAGCGGAAACCAACGGTTTCGTGTGCTGGATCCCGTTGTGATGCTATCAAGAATGACATTCTCGGCCTGATCGAAATAAACCGTTCTAGCGGATCCTTCGGTATTCGTATTGATGTATTCTATTCGGAGACCAGGCGTTATGGAGACTTTACTGGTAATATTGAAGATGTTCTCCATAAACCAAGCAACATTGCCACTTGGATGAGACGATCTGGAGCTGTTTGCTACAATATCCGCAAACTCGAATACACTCCCGTAGGTAGAATCTGCTGCGCCTTGTCTGCTTCTGGTAAAACCTTTGTACAATCGAACACCCGTTAGGAAAACCTGTGGCTGATTTCTGATGGCGTATCGCTGCAGGTATCTGATCTCTCCGCCTATATTCAGGAAATCACCTAAAATGAGATTCCGGTACTTCTGCCTATCGGTTGCCGCTGGATCGTTGATGGGATCACTTTGGTTGGGCGGACCTTGAAATCCAAGTGCCTCACGCGAAGCTATCAGACCGAAAAGCCGAACGTCCAACTTCGAGCTAGAACTGAATTCATGCTTTGCAGATAAGGACATCACATTCCATTTGATACGGAACCAATTCCGATCCCGTAAAGCCTGCTGCGCGTTGTCTTCAAACTGAGCATCGGTAAGTCCACCTGCCTGTTGCGCCAAATACCAAGTCCGTGTGTATTCGGCTTTTAGCGTTGTACCTTTTTTTGATGTGTACTTGAGGGTTGAATAAACGGTGTAATTATCGAAATCTGAATTACAGCGCCAGCAATTTCCAAATCTGTATTGGAATGCCGTGTAATAATTGAACCTACCAATGGTACCTCCAAGTGCTGTGTACGAATTAAAAAATCCATAGGAGCCAATGGTCTGAATACTTTCTGCTTGGATCTTCATACTGTCGGGTCCTTCTTTCATTACGAAGTTGAGCATACCTCCAAACTGTGGTCCGTATTGTAACGATGCCGCTCCCCTAACCACTTCTACTTTTTTAACTGCGAGCATTGGCGGAGAGTAGTAACTCTCCGGATAGCCAAGTGCATCAGCAGCAATATCGTATCCATTCTGCCGTGTATTGAAATTTTCGGTCCTGCTTGGGCTAAGACCTCTTCCTCCTACTCCAATTTGAATTCCTGCACAATCGGACTCCCAGATGTTAAGACCTGCCACCTGACTAAAAACCTGCCTAGCTCGATTAGATGCAAGATTTGCAGTAATGTTATCCAGATTGATGACTTCCGTTTTCTTGCTTGCATAAATGGCAGTGCCTTCAACAGGCCTAAGGGTGGTCATAACCGCACCCGACTCTTTTTCTCCTCGAACCGTAACGCCCGCAAGATCTTGACTCAGCAATTCCAACTGAATATCTAATCTATGAACACCGTTTTTAGGGTCAATGGTTCTTTCAACCTTTTTAAATCCCGGTTGGAAGAAAGTGACCTTCTTTGAACCTGCTGAAAGACCACTGATTTTATAATTTCCATCGGCATTGGTTGTTGTACTTTCAGAAACCCCATCAACATGGACGATTACTCCAAACATGGGCTGTTCGTTAGGGTCAGTTACCTGTCCTTTAATAACGACTTGCCCGCTGACCTCAGAGATCAGCGGGACAATCATCAGTAATATTTTTAGAACCCTCAACCTAATTTTCGCAACGTAGATTTCTACTAATCTCCATCGCCAGATACGTAATTGATCTGTACACCGAAAGCCGTGGTCATCTCATGTTTAATTAGAGGAACTGTCATTTGCATTTCGGTGTAGGCCTGATCGACAACAGGTTTGTTTGTAGAAAGTGTCTCAGACATGGGGTCTGGAACTTCGGATAGTTGATTTTCAATTGCTTGAAAGCGTTCTGCTATTGCTTCATGTAACAGCTTGTTAACAGATTCGGCTTGAAGACATTCTAAATAATCCGCCAAACCCAAGCCGTCTGCACCTGTTTCAGAAACTCCCAAATACAGATCTTTTATAGCACTCATCTGCTCTACCGATAACTCTGCACTGATGCCAGAATAATACCCTTCAACCTTGTCGGGAAGCACAACACCTCCATTCAGTTTACCTAATGGAATTTTGAACTTGAAGTTCTTCAAAACCTCAAAATCTCGATTGAACTCGTTGCCCATCAACGAAATTGAAGTGCCTAGTGCCGAACCAGTGTTGCTAATGAAAGTAGAACGATAAGAATCCCAGCCTCCGCTTATTGATTGGGCCGTTGTTTTTAGCTCATCGGCCAACTGTGTGAGAAAAACACCTCTCTGAGTAGCGCTAGAACCGTTCACATACTTATCAACAATAGCCTGATCCGTTTCTCCATTAGAACCGAACAACAAATAGTCAATAGCAGGAAAACCAACTACGGACTGAGGACTTTCAGACACGGCAGTTCCAACATCAATACTCGTTTCCATGAAGTTGGTATTCGTAGGAAACGTGTTGAATCTATCTCTGAATGGAATGCCATTTATCAACCCGGGTCCGAATGCAAACGAACTGCAACGTTGATATTGCTTATAAGCAACAACAAACGAAATTCGAGCCTCGACCAACAGAGAAACTGATGGAGAAGCCACAAACGCATCCACAGAACCTTTCAATAATGAAGTTGCAGTTACCAGGTCATTCATTCTAGGTTGAATAATGCCATCAGCATAATTGGTAAGCATTGCGCCTTCATCAAAGTCGCAATTGTTCAAGTTAGTCTTGGTATCGCAAGCCGAAATAGCAATCGAAACCGTTACATAAACTGCTAATAGTTTTCTCATCTTTTTATCGTTCCAGCTGGGAATGCCATTTGAATATGACCTATGACATCATTGAGGTCTTGTGAGGTAAGCTGGTAAAGATTGGTTTGATCGTTGATGATTGATAAAGCGCTCTGAATATGTGAGAATTCATAAGATGGTGGGAATTTCGAATTACCTCCATTGAAATGGTACTTAAGGGAATTCATAAAACCGATTCCTTCACTCAATGCATGATGCTTCTTGTAAACTTCAATATTCGGGTCTAACGCCTGAATCATGTAGTCTACAGCAGTTGCAGCGCAAACAACAGCCCACTTCTCTTGTACTGTCCTGATTGCTTCATCCCGTGCTTCGTAGTCCTTCGCCACAATAGCAGCTCGTGCTGTGCGGAATGCTGTTGCAATTTCATCGTTCAGTCCAGGGTATAGGTCATTGTTTCTTCTGTTACAATAGGCACCCCACCAAGTTACATTTCCAATAGAAGATTGGTTTGGAAAATCTACTGGAACTCCAAAATAACCGAACGCTTCATCAAAATAATGCTCCATGGCAGTGTAGTTCTCTCCCTCAACGAGGTCACTATTTCCAACGAAACCCATTCTGTCAGCCGATAGATATACTTCCATTGCCTGATAGAAGAACACAGCACCGATCAATCCTTTCTCAATAACTTGAATCATCTCCACTCCGTTTTCATCAACGCGGTAGCCTACTGTTGGGTCCGGACTTCCATCCACCAACACTCCAGCAACGCCTTCGGAGGCCGCTCCAGTTGCAGTACTGGAAGCAGCTAATCTGTCCATGTAAGCCTCATAAGCGGCCACATCATTTTGAAAACACTTTGATTTCAGGTCTTTGGTGAATGTTGCGCCATCAAAAGGATTGTTCTCGTTAGCAAACATATCCTTCAGTTTCTGCGCATCCAGCGCAGTTGCTCCAACCGTATTTGAGGCTTTCATGTATGTGCTAAGCAATGACAACATATTTAGGCGCTCTGTCTGACCAGAATGATCTACTGTTGAATTTCCATCTCTAGTAAACTCATACGTGGCTGGCACATCAAGAGTCGGATCATCATTTTGGTTACAAGCGGTAAAACAAAAAGCTGATAGCAGGAAAGCCGGAATCAATTGCTTAAGTAAGTTCATATTTAACAGTATTTTTATTTAGACTGATTTTAAATAATGAGACAAATCTATGCTTGGCCTGTGCAGCAAGCAATACCTAACTAAGGGTATTCAAGCAAAAAGCCCGAGAATAATTACTCTCGGGCTTTATTGATTACCAAAAGATACTGTTCCTATCTCAGAACAACTTTTGAGGTAAGAACTTGGCTGTCTAAATCAAGTTTCAAGCTGTAAATACCTGCTTCCAATCCGTCACAATTTAAATCAATGAGGTTAGTGCCAGCAATTGTTCGTACTTGAATTTGATTTACAAGTTCACCCAAAGCATTGAAAACGGAAAGCAAACCAGAAGTAGCTGCTGTAGATTGGAAACCGATCGCTACAACTTCATCAGCCGGATTAGGATAAACGGTGAAGGTACTTGCAGAATTATCCGACTCTTCAATTCCAACTCCACTGGCAACTACTTCAAGTACAGCGCCTTCGAGCTTAATTCCGTTAACGGTGAAATTAGGATCACCAAAAGCATCTAGCAGCACGCCCATATCACTTAGCCAGGTGTTGAATCCAACTACCCCACCAATTGCAGCTGGATCGAAGTTCGCGGCTCGGGCATCAATGAATAGCGTTAACGGATAAATACCATCGCTATTCGGACCACCACCAGCAGCAGCCGTCCAAGCAGCAGCATCTCCTTCAATTGAAATACAGCCAACGGTATTCTCAAATCCATTGGTGGTGTCTCCGGGATTAACCCAATATCCAAACGGATTTGAGACTTCATCGTACGTAGTATCAAACGCGGCATCTGTTGTATAAGTAAGGCCACTTGGAAGTCCTCCGATAGAATCCAACCTAAAAAAATCGGCTAAAACAGTCACGTCAAGTGGAGGATTACCCGGTGCCAACTCAACACTTAGTGTTGTATCGGCAAACGTTTGAATACTGATCACTCGTACATGATCGCCACAATCAGTACACGCATAAACCGTTTCTAACATTGAAGGAGCAAAGGTCAATCCTGTTCCAGTAAAACCAGATTCTGGTACGCACTGAGCCTGTGCCATGAAACTCCCTGAAACGAACAAAGTCAATAATGCAATAGTGTTTTTCATAATGTGAAATTGATATGATTCAAAAAAAAAGCCTTGGCGGGAACGCCAAGGCTTTGAAATCCATTAAGCAGAAATTACTTAACAGTCATTTTCTTAGTGTAGGTCTTAGCACCGTTAGAAACAGTGTAAACATAAAGACCTGCAGACATTCTGCTTGTGTTCAATTTGATGTCATTAACACCACGCTCTGACATGATAGTCTGAGTGTGAACAAGAGCACCCAACATGTTGAATACTTTGAACTCAACTTCTTCAACAGCAGGAGTTGTGAAAGCGATGATCGCTTCAGCTCCAGCTGGGTTAGGATAGCTTTGAGCTACATCGAAAGCATTCATGTTAAGAAGATCAGTAACACCAGCTGGGTCTTCTGCATAAACTCGAAGAACGTAGTTATCAACTGCCAAAGCACCAAGTCCCAAAGAGCTCAATGATGAAATCCAAGTACCGTTTGGAACAAGGAAACTGATATCTGGGCTGCTACCTGAAATTCTAGCATCAACAAGAACTTCAACTGGGTAGTCTGTGTAACCTGTTGCTGGAGCAGCAGCAGAAACATCAGCAGCAGAAGCGTTGAATCCCAAACATCCTTCTACAGGAGTTGTGTTCGTTCCAGAACCACCATTGTTCCACTGTCCGTTAGAAAAAGTAGTACCACCTTCAGTGTAAGTAAACCCAGCAGGCTGACCAGTAACACTGAAAATCTTGAATGCATCAATGTAAGCGATGATTTGCTGACTTGGGTTAACTGGGTTGTCAACAAGTGTATCAGAGATAGTTCTGATGCTTACTGAACCAGTGTAATCAGAACCAGCAACAGCATACTGCTCTGCAAGGAACGTAACACTGTCTGGAAAGAAATTACCTGAAGCCGAAGCATAAGCAGGATCAAAAGCACACTGAGCACTAGCAGAACCAGCTACAAGTACTCCAGCAAATAATGTAAGTAGAGTTTTTTTCATGATTTGTTTTTATGAATGATTAATTAGGATTTACTGTTTAAAATTATTCTTCTGTACCGAGGTCTTTCTCGATAGATTCCAATGCTAGCAGATCAACGGCTTCTTCAAGCGTTGGAGTGATATTCAGAATAGTATCCAATTGAGAGATGGAAATCAACTTTGAAACAGAGCGCTGTAAGCCACAAAGTACGAAGGTACCTCCTGAATTCTTGCAAAGTCTGTTAGCAACCAGAATGGCACTGAGACCAGAACTATCACAGTATCTTGTATCAGAAAGGTCAATGACGATATTACTGAACTCATCAGCATTCAACACAACCAATTCCGACTTAAGTGAAGGTGAAACCTGACTGTCAAGTTTCTCTACCTTAACACTAACTACTGCGTAATTGTCTTTTTTATCTATCTCGAAGTTCATCTTCAACCTCAGGTTTGTTACAAAATTACTAAAATTTGAATGGCGCAAGTTAACAACCTAATGCAATCCGCATACATCGTTTCAATCAATTTTTCCAGCCAACAGATATAGAACCGCCATTCGTATGGCAACACCGTTCTGTACTTGATCAAGAATAATGGCTTGTTCGCTATCTGCCACATCGGAGCTTACCTCCACTCCACGGTTTATCGGTCCTGGATGCATGATGGTTATCTTCTTACTGAGACCATCTAAAATGTTCTTATTCAGTCCGTACTGAAGTGTGTATTCTCGAAGAGATGGAAAATATTGGATGTCCTGTCGTTCCATCTGAATTCGAAGCATATTGGCTACATCACACCATTCCAATGCCTTTATTAAATCCGGCTCATATCCTACCCCAAGCGATTCAACATGTTTAGGAATTAAGGTGGCTGGACCGCAGACTTTCACTTCTGCTCCTAATTTCTGAAGTGTAAAAATGTTTGAAAGTGCTACTCGAGAATGCAGAATATCTCCAACAATCACCACTTTTTTTCCTGCAACCTCTCCATAACGTTCTCTTATAGAAAAGGCGTCCAAAAGCCCTTGAGTCGGATGTTCATGTGTTCCATCGCCAGCATTCACAATTACAGCATCGATGTTCTTGGCCAAGAATTGTCCTGCTCCAGGAAGTGGATGCCGCATAACGACCATATCCACTTTCATTGCAAGAATGTTATTCACTGTATCTAGAAGCGTTTCGCCTTTTTTAACAGAAGAACCCGATGCAGAGAAATTGATCACATCTGCAGAAAGACGTTTTTCCGCTAACTCGAACGATAGTTTAGTGCGTGTAGAATTCTCAAAGAACAGATTGGCAATGGTAATATCACGCAGAGATGGGACTTTCTTAATTGGCCGATTTATTACCTGCTTGAAATTATCAGCAGTTTGAAAAATCAGTTCAATATCCTCTTTGGTGATGTACTTGATTCCAAGAAGATGTTTTACTGAAAGTCCGTTCATTCCGCGTCTGGTGAATAAAGTTTAACCGTATCGTTGCCACCACCTTCTGTAAGTGCAACCTCTACTCTCTCTGAAACAATTGTATCAATTCGTGCTCCGATATAATTAGGCTCAATGGGCAATTGTCTACTGAACCTTCTATCAACCAGAACAACCAATTCTATTACCGATGGTCTCCCGAAAGCCATCAGCGCATCCATACCTGCTCGTATTGTCCTACCTGTAAATAGCACATCATCTATCATGATCACTTTTTTGCCCTCAACAAGAAATTCCATCTTTGTTTTAGATGGGATGAGCGGAAGATCGCGCCTTCTATGATCATCCCGATTGAAGGTGATATCAAGTGAACCCAATTGAATGTCCTTTCCGATAAGAGATAGAAGTCGATCATGGATTCGCTGAGCAACAAACACGCCTCTTGGCTGAAGGCCTACAAGAACCGAATCGGAAAAATCGTTGTGGTTCTCAATGAGCTGATAGCAGATTCTCTCAATAGAGAGATTGAGCTGCTTACTGTCCAGGATTATTCGCGACTCAATGCTCATTGATATAGGCGCAAAGATAAGTGCTAAAGGGGTAAAAAAAAACCCCGCTGAGAGCGGGGTTTTTGCATGTACATGAAGAACTGATTATTTCTTCGATTTCTTTTCAGAATCTTCCAACTGCGATTTAAGATCAGCAAGAGCATCAAGGTCTCCAAGGGTTGTTTTCTCTTGGCTTGCTTGAACTTTCTTAACTCCTCTGCTTGTTGCAGAACCTGCAGACTTACGTCCATCTTCCTCGTCTTGTTTAGAAGAGAATGATTCGTCTGAATGGGTCTTAGCGTGAGAAACAAGAATTCTTCTGCTGTCTTTATTGAATTCGATCACGTTGAAATCAATGGTCTCTTCATTCTTGATGTCAGATCCATCGGCTTTCTTCATGTGACGCTTAGGAACGAATCCTTCAACACCGTAAGGAAGTGCAACTGTGGCTCCTTTCTCATTTACTGAAGTAACAGTTCCTTGGTGCGTGCTATCCAATGTAAACACGGTTTCGAACACTTCCCATGGATTTTCTTCCAATTGCTTGTGTCCAAGGCTCAATCTTCTGTTCTCAGCATCAATTTCCAATACTTGAACATCTAGATCAGCACCTACGCTTGTAAACTCAGATGGATGCTTAACCTTCTTAGCCCAAGATAGATCTGAGATGTGAACAAGACCATCAACACCTTCTTCCAACTCAACGAAAATTCCGAAGTTGGTGAAGCTGCGAACCTTAGCTGTATGCTGAGATCCTACTGGATACTTGGTAACGATGTCTGCCCATGGATCCGGCATCAATTGCTTGATACCCAAAGACATTTTTCGCTCTTCTCTATCAAGAGTCAGAACAACACATTCTACTTCGTCACCTACGTTAAGGAAGTCTTGTGCGCTTCTTAAGTGCTGCGACCAGCTCATTTCAGATACGTGAAGGAGTCCTTCAACGCCTGGAGCCACTTCAACAAAAGCACCGTAGTCAGCAACAACAACAACTTTTCCTTTCACTTTGTCACCAATATTCGCCTCTTTCTCAAGAGCGTCCCATGGGTGAGCGCTAAGTTGCTTAAGACCAAGTGCAATTCGCTTCTTGTCATCATCGAAGTCAAGGATAACCACATTGATCTTCTGATCCAACTCAACAATTTCTTCTGGGTGATTGATACGTCCCCAAGAAAGGTCTGTAATATGGATAAGTCCATCAACACCTCCAAGATCGATGAATACACCGTAAGAAGTGATATTCTTAACAGTTCCCTCAAGGATCTGTCCTTTCTCCAATTTACCAATGATCTCTTTCTTCTGAGCCTCCAATTCAGCTTGGATAAGGGCTTTATGAGAAACCACAACGTTCTTGTATTCGTTGTTGATCTTCACAACCTTGAACTCCATGGTCTTACCAACGTAGATGTCGTAATCACGGATTGGCTTCACATCGATCTGAGAACCTGGAAGGAACGCCTCAATTCCGAATACATCGGCAATAAGACCACCTTTGGTTCTGCACTTAATAAGACCACGGATAATTTCATCATTCTCAAGCGCCTGATTAACACGCTCCCAAGAACGAAGTGCTCTGGCCTTTCTATGAGAAAGAACCAACTGACCACCTTTATCCTCAACCTTCTCAATGTAAACCTCAATCTGGTTTCCTACTTCGAATTCTGGATTGTAACGGGTTTCGCTCAATGGGACGATACCTTCTGATTTTCCACCGATAGTTACAATGAAATCTTTCTTTGTCTTCTCAATGATAACACCATCAAGAACATCGTGAGAGTTGAAAGACTTGATGGTAGCGTCATACATCGCCTCCAACTCGTTTCTTTCTTTCTCAGCGTAAAGCACATCCTTCTTACCAATAGAACTCCAGTCGAAATCCGCTGGACGCTCGGCTGGCTTGCGTGGCTCTGCTTTTTTCTCTTCTTTAGGTTCTGCCACTTCTGCAACAACTTCTTCTGCTACAGGAGCTACAACTTCAACCTCTTCAGCGCTTTCTGCTGTCTTGGCTGTTTTCTTTTCGGCTGCGGCTTTGGTGGTCTTTTTGGCTTTTGGCTTGTCAGCTACTTCGGCCTTTGCGGCAACTTTCTTGTCTTCAGTTGCTTCGTTTTTTTCTTCTGCCATGTTGGTCAGATTTGTATCTCAGCGTTCCCGATAATGCCGAGAGATTGTTTTTGTTGCACTCTTGTTCGGGAAGAGTGTCCCATTTTTGGGCTTGCAAAAGTATAAAAAAGAAGACGGAAAAACGATTGAATGAAAAACAGGTTCATGCGAGTATGGTTTAACTTTGTGGCGCAATGAAAAAATTCGACATACCTGAGTTTTATAGAAGTCCGATCATTGGACCACTGAAAGAAATGCGAAAGAATAAAGATCCTCGCAAGCAGGACTTTACTCCTACCCTACTGGATTTCGGTCCTGTGCAGTTCTATATTGCACGACATTTTGGTTTTTGTTACGGGGTTGAGAACGCTATTGAAATTTCATATCGTGCATTGAGTGAAAACCCAGGAAAGAAGATTTATCTGCTAAGCCAGATGATCCATAATCCGGCAGTGAATGACGATCTGCTTGGTCACGGTATTCAATTTATAATGGATACTTATGGCAAGCAGCTTATTCCTTGGAAGGAAATCAGTTCAGAAGACATCGTTATTACGCCTGCTTTCGGAACTACTGTAGAGATTGAAAACCTATTGAAAGAAAAAGGAATTCAACCAGAATTGTACAACACCACGTGTCCGTTTGTAGAGAAGGTTTGGAAACGCTCTGCAAAGTTGGGCGAAGATGAGTTTACCGTAATTATTCATGGCAAGCAGAAGCACGAAGAAACACGCGCCACATTCTCTCATAGCTACCAAAATGCACCTTCGTTGATCATCAAAGATCTGAACGAAGCTCACATTCTAGGCGAGATCATTCTTGGGAAACGTCCAATGGATGAATTCGAAAGTCAATTCAGAGAACGTGCTTCAGACGGCTTTGACCCGAACACGCATTTCAATCGGATAGGTGTCGTGAACCAAACAACCATGTTGGCCACAGAAACGCAGGCCATTGCCGATCACCTTAAAAATGTTATGATCGAGAAATTCGGTGACGCAAACTTGAAGCAGCATTTTGCCGATACCCGCGACACGCTTTGCTACGCAACCAACGACAATCAATCGGCAACGTTGGGCTTAATGGAAACCGATGCCGATCTGGCAATTGTGGTTGGCGGCTACAACAGTTCCAATACATCGCACTTAGTTGAACTACTGGAAGAGAAATTCCCAACCTATTTTATCAGTTCCGAGAACGAAATGAAGGAAGACGGTAGCATTGAACACTTCAATTTTCATGAAGGAACCATTGGTCAGACCGTTAATTTCTTACCCAAGATCGACCGACCATTGAAAATTGCATTGACAAGCGGAGCGTCTTGCCCAGATGCAGTTGTGGACCGCGTTCTACAAAAAGTATTGTCTCGTTTTACGGGGAGCCGAGAAATTGAGAAAGTCTTACAAGAATTGGGAGAGGTTTAAACAACCCTTTCTTTAACCCAACCCAACGCTATTTGCAATTGTCGCTCTGGTGTTAGATCAGAATTATCAAGCACCACAGCATCTTCCGCCTGAATAAGAGGATCTTCTTTTCTTGAGGTATCTTCCAAGTCGCGGGAAACAAGGTTTTTCCGTACTTCTTCCAGAGAAACTTCTTTGCCCTTGGCCTTAAGTTCATCGAATCTTCGCTTAGCGCGTACATCTGGCGAAGCAGTCATGAAAATCTTGAGTTCGGCATGCGGAAAAACGGCTGTTCCAATATCGCGGCCGTCCATTACCACACCACCACGCTTTCCCAATTCCTGCTGCATGGAACGCAGCTTCGCTCGTACTTCTTTTATCACACTCACGAAACTCACAACTTCCGAAACGCGCATGGTTCTGATCTCTTCCTCTACGTTTTTCCCGTTCAGAAAAGTAGTTACCGACTGTGTTTCCGAATTGTATTGCAGATCGATATTAACGTTGCCTAGCTGATCGATAAGTCCTTCAGCATTAACCGATTCTTTCGATGCCAAACCGTATTCAATAGCAAAAAGCGTAATGGCGCGATACATGGCACCGCTATCCACATAGGTATAATTCAGTTCGGTAGCGAGTTGTTTAGCAAGGGTGCTTTTGCCGCATGATGAGTAACCATCAATTGCGATGGTGATCTTATGCATCGCCCTTCGCTTCTTTGACCTTCTTCTCCTTTTTTACACGTTTCGGCATAGGAATATGTTTTCCTAGGTTGGTGGAAATAGAGATCTGATTGGTACCGCCAGCCAAATGGTACGTTGCCCGGCTGTAGGAAATGGTAAATCGATTGACCTTGATACCGATACCCCAAGAGAAACCAACGGTAGCAGGTTTGCTGGCCACTTTGAATTCCTGTCGTCTGCCATAATTGTAACCAGCACGTATGAAAATCCTTCTGGCTATTGTTAACTCAGTACTAAAAACGAGATGACGCATAATGGCGTCTCCAATATTCACTTTGTATTCATTTACCTCGCCAGTAAGCGGATCGACCTCTGGTTCTGAGTTGGTTGGATCGCGATAGGTAAGATCGGGCTTTTGAAGATCAACAATCGTTAAAGACAACCTTAAAGGCAGATACTTCAATTTATGGCTCACACCAAGATCCAAACTTAAGGGAAGCGGCTCATACTGCCCGGCAACGTATGGTTTTAGCTGCGTTCCTAGATTTCGAGCTACCAAACTCACTGTCCAATTCTTTGGATGATGGAACGTTGCTCCAAGATCGAATGCCATTCCAAAACTATTGAACTCTGCCAATTGAGAGTAGATCAACTTGAATTGCGCACCTGCCGAGAAGTACTTACCGAAACCGCGTGCATACGTTGCATGAAGAAGCGTTTCGTTTGCCGAGAAATTACCCTGAGTTGTTCCGTTTACATCTGCTCGGGTAAACTGGCCATAATTGGCATACATCACCCCAAAACCCATATTCCCGATCTTATTGAATGTATGCGCGTAGCCGATGTACCCATAATTGATACCTCCATAGAAATTGGTGAAATCAGTAACCAACTGCATATGCATGGAACTATCCAAAATGGATGGGTTCATGTAAAGCATATCCAGGTCGCCATCCTTCACAGCTATCTGATCACCACCCATGGCTGCGTTTCTGGCAGAAGTGGTCATATCCAAAAAGCTGTACGTGGAACTTCCGCCTAACTGGCCAAAAGCAGCATTAGCTACAAATATGAGTACGAGAATGAGGAGACGTTGAATTCGCATCAAAGGCAAATAAAAACATTATTTGTGGCCGAGGTAACGGCCAGATGATAGACTTATTGCCAAAAAACTCACAGTTGTGCAATTTTCAATGAATAACCCGCTGGAAACAACAATTGTTGCGGCTCGTTTTCGAACAATCCAAAAACAGTTGAACCACTTCCGGTCATTGCTGCATATTCCGCTCCTAGATCGATTAGTTGTTCTTTTAAACTTTCTATTTCAGGATGATTGGGGAAAATGGACGCTTCAAAATCATTTTTCACTGCATTTTTCCATTCCGAAACATCGTTAGCCAGTAATTCTTCGACCGATGTTTCTGCTTTAACGGGCAGAATTCCTCCGTAAGCTTCTTTCGTACCGATATGAATGTTCGGGTTTACCAATGCTATCCAATAACCAGAAAGATCGATATCAAATGGCTTAAGCACTTCTCCTCTTCCCGTTACGTAAGCGGGTTTGTTTCGGATAAAGAAAGGACAATCGCTACCTACCGTGGAAACGATTTCTTCCAGTTTTTCAGCAGAAAGCTTCAACCCGAACAAATCATTGAGCATAACAGCTGTAAAAGCTGCATCGGCACTACCTCCACCCAAACCAGCCCCGATAGGCACGATTTTATGCAAGTGGATCTTGACAGATGGCAGATCAAACTCATCATGCATGAGTTGATAGACCTGCTCGCAGAGATTCAGATTTCCGTTGGATGGAATTTCAATGCCGGAGGAGGTAAACTTCACCTTGCCTCTACCTGACTTTTCGGGAACGACCTCCAGAATATCACACCACGGAATTGGATAGAAAACGCTTTCAATGTCATGATAGCCATCATCGCGCTTGCGCACCACATTCAACCCAAGGTTGATCTTTGCATTTGGGTAACTGATCACGGGCCGAAAATAAGCGCAAACGCTTAACCAAAGGAATCCGCGTCAGTTGTGTACAACAACTATCTTCGCAGCCTAAATTCAGAATCATGGCAATGATCTATCTCGATTTTGAAAGTGACATTCAGGAGCTGGAAGAACAGCTCGAGAAGTCGCGTGCCATTCAAGAAAAGGGTAAAGTTGATGTAAGTAAGACCATCGAAGAACTGGAAGTAAGCATTAAACTCCGGTTAAAAGAGATCTACAGTTCGCTTACTCCGTGGCAACGGGTGCAGGTTTCGCGTCATACGCAAAGGCCCTACACTTTAGCATATATCAACGCGCTTACAGAAGGCACTTTCGTGGAGCTACATGGTGATAGGACCGTGAAAGACGATAAGGCAATGGTTGGCGGCTTCGGAAGCATTGATGGAAAAACGGTAATGCTCATCGGACAGCAAAAAGGCATCAATACCAAAATGCGCCAGTACAGAAATTTCGGAATGGCCAATCCCGAAGGCTACCGAAAGGCGTTGCGCCTTATGAAGTTGGCGGAGAAATTCAACAAACCCGTCATCACATTCATCGACACACCAGGGGCATTTCCAGGAATTGAGGCCGAGGAACGCGGACAGGCAGAAGCCATTGCTCGCAACCTCATTGAAATGGTTCAGCTCAGAGTTCCGATCATTTGCGTTGTGATTGGCGAAGGTGCTTCTGGTGGAGCAATAGGCATTGGTGTTGGCGACAAGGTTTTTATGCTGGAGAACACGTGGTACTCCGTCATTTCGCCAGAAAGTTGTTCAACCATTCTGTGGAGAACAAGAGACCAGAAAGAGCAAGCTGCCGAAGCCTTGAAACTGACGGCTGAAGACATGCTGGAGAACAAAATGATCGATGCCATTATTCCTGAGCCCTTAGGAGGCGCGCATCGGGATTTTGAAACTTCTTTTGCAAATGTTAAGAAGGAGATCAAAAAGCATTTAACGCGTTTGCACAACATGGATGCAGACGAGCGAATACAGAAAAGAATAGATAAGTACACCCAAATGGGGGTTTTCAATGAGTGATATTTTCGAGAAATACCAAGCCGTTATAGGTTTAGAAGTGCACGCGCAGCTACTTACCAAAAGCAAGGCATACAGCAGCGACAGTGCAGAATTCGGTGGCATGCCGAACACCAACGTAAGTGTGATAACCCTCGGTCATCCGGGAACCTTGCCACGGGTTAACAGATCGGTAGTAGACAGCGCCATTAAACTTGGTCTTGCTTGCGGATGCACCATTCGCGAAAGGAACGAATATGCGCGCAAGAACTACTTCTATGCCGACCTTCCAAAAGGCTACCAGATAACACAGGATACAACTCCAATATGCAACGGAGGTTCGATCCGCATTAAACTTGAAAACGGAGAAACGAAAGACATTCGGATCACTCGGATCCATATGGAAGAAGATGCTGGAAAAAGCATGCATGATGTAGATCCATTCGATACGCTCGTTGACCTGAACCGTGCGGGCGTTCCGTTGCTCGAGATCGTTTCCGAACCAGACATCAGAACTGCCGAAGAAGCATATGCCTATCTCACTGAAGTGAGAAAACTTCTTCGTTACCTAGAGATATGCGATGGCAACATGGAAGAAGGTTCCATGCGTTGCGATGCCAACATTTCCGTAATGCTAAAAGGTGCCAAGAAGTTCGGTAACCGCGTTGAAGTGAAGAACATGAACTCGATACGGAATGTGCAACGCGCCATCCGTTTTGAGATTGAAAGGCAGATTCAAGCCATTGAAGTAGGCGAAAGCATCAGTCAGGATACACGCAGTTTCGATGCATTGAACGGAACCACATTCGTAATGCGAAGCAAGGAAATGGCAAACGACTATCGCTATTTCCCAGAACCGGATCTACCACCGGTTATTGTTGACAAACAATGGATAGAGGAAATCCGCGCAACCATGCCTGCGCTTCCGAACGAACTGCATGAGAAATTCACCAAAGATTTTGGTCTGAACGAGTACGATGCAAGCGTTCTAACTGATAGCAAGCCAGTTGCGTTGTACTTCAATGAACTCTCCATACTGACCAAGAATTACAAATCGGCCTCCAATTGGGTAACGGGCGACATCAAATCGTACTTGAACGAATACGCCATGCATATGGAGGATTTCCCCGTGAAACCGGCCGCCATTGCTGAGCTTATCGCCATTATTGATGATGGAAAGATCAGTCATTCGGCTGCATCGCAAAAAGTATTTCCTGAACTCTGCGCCCATCCAACAAAATCACCGTTGAAGATCGCAGAGGAGTTTGACCTTATTCAGGAAAGCAATACCGACCAATTGGAAGAATGGGTAGATGCGGCATTGGCCATGTATCCTGATAAAGTAGAAGAATACCGCGCTGGGAAGAAAGGAGTTCTAGGCCTCTTTATGGGCGAAGTAATGAAATTGAGCAAGGGAAAGGCCGACCCGAAACTGGCCAATCAATTAGTAAGACAAAAACTAGAAGGATAATGAAGGATTGGATGTTGATTATTGCTGCAGCAGTACTGCTTGCATCATGCGAAGAAAAAGGAGCATCGGTAAAAGGAAATCTATCCAATACGGATGGAGAAACCATTGTATTGGAAAAATTGACATCGACAGAAGTAGTTCCTGCAGATTCTATTGAGGTTGATGCCAGTGGCGATTTCAAACTGAGCGTTCCTGAAATGACCGACCCAGGTTTCTATCGCTTACGGGTTAACGATAACAACTTCGTTATTCTGCTTTTGGAAAAAGGCGACAAGGCCGAAGTAACTGGCAACGCACTCGATTTTTACAAGAGCTATGAGGTAATTGGTTCAGAAGGTTCATCAAAACTGCGCGAATTGGACAAACGTCTCCGTCAGGATTATGAACTTACCGATAGCCTACGTAGAATGTTCATGGATTACCAAGCGGCCGGAACCTACAACATGGATTCCATCAAGCAGACCATTGATGCCATTTTCTTAGAAGCACAAGAGAAGAAGAACACCTTTATTGAGAAGTACATCAATGATAACCCGACTTCCTTGGCAACGCTTTCTGCGGTTCAATCGCTTAAGTATGATGAGTTTGCAGATAAGTTTGATGAAGTAGTGGCAAACTTGGAAAAAGCCTATCCGAATTCTGATTACGTGAAGCAATTCAAGAAACAGTTGGTAGAGCTAAAAGCCAAACAACAGGCAGCAACACGAACCGGTATTGGTGCGCAGGCACCTGAAATTGTTATCAGCACGCCAGATGGCGAAACCATCAGACTTTCTGACTTCAGAGGCAAAGTGACGATGATCGACTTCTGGGCATCTTGGTGCAAGCCATGCCGCGCAGAGAACCCGAATGTGGTCCGTGTTTACAACCAGTATAAGGACAAAGGCTTCGAAATATTTGGGGTTTCGTTGGATAGAGACAAGCAACAGTGGTTAGACGCTATTAAGCAAGACGGCCTTACTTGGAAACACGGAAGCGAGCTTCAGTTCTGGCAATCGAGTTTTGTACCTGCCTACAGTTTAGATGGTATACCAATGACATATCTGTTGGATGAGAACGGAATTATCATTGCCAAAGGCTTGCGTGGTGCAGAACTCGAAGCAAGACTGAAGGAAATTTTTGGATAGTTTCAGCGTTAGCCGCTCATCCAAGCGCTATTAAACCAATCATCATTGCGAGGAACAAAGCAGTCTTTGTCGGCAATTTCTGAAGGAGAAAGCTTCAGTTATTTCCGTTGCATCGTACCGTTTTTTCTCCTTCTCTTTTCACCCTTTCCCCTACTCGCCCAAGCGTATTGGCAGCAAGAGGTGAATTATGAAATTCATGTTTCATTGGATGACGAGCGGCATCAGTTTCATGCTTCCGAGACCATCGAATATGTAAACAACTCTCCCAACACGCTCCATTTCATCTGGTTTCATCTGTGGCCAAATGCGTACCGCGATGGCAAAACTGCCCTATCGAAACAAATGCGACAAGATGACGACCTCACCCTGTTCTTCTCTAAATACAAAGACCGCGGTTGGATCGATAGTCTGCAATTTGAGATCAATGGAGAGCCCGCACGCATGGAACTTGACATGAAGAACCCCGACATCTGTCGTGTTTTTCTCGATAAGCCGCTTCAAACTGGAGAAAGAATCACCATTTCAACTCCATTTCGAGTTCAGATTCCTAAGGGAATATTCTCGCGTTTGGGGCATTTGGATCAAGCATATCAGATAACACAATGGTATCCGAAACCAGCTGTTTACGATAAAGATGGTTGGCATCAGATGCCTTACCTCGGTCAGGGCGAATTCTACTCGGAGTTCGGCTCGTTTGATGTGCACATTACGCTGCCAGAAAACTATGTTGTTGGCGCAACCGGAGATCTGGTAAACGGAGAAAAGGAACTTGCTTGGCTAGATCGGAAAGTTGAGAACACAAAAGCCATTATCGATTCGGTTGACTATTACGACCTCTCTTTTCCAGCATCTTCCAGCGCAACAAAAACATTGCATTATCATCAAGAGAAAGTGCATGATTTTGCTTGGTTTGCAGATAAGCGATACCATGTATTGAAAGGCGAAGTTGAACTGCCCGAATCTGGCCGTAAGGTTACCACATGGGCCATGTTCACGAATAACGAGGCCGACCTGTGGGCCAATTCCATCGAATATCTTAACGATGCCACGTACTTCTACTCCAAGTGGGTTGGCGAGTATCCGTACAACCATGTTACAGCAGTAGATGGTGTTCTGTCTGAAGGTGGCGGCATGGAATATCCCAACATTACCATTATTGGGCAAAGTGGCGATGCCATTTCTCTGGAAGAGGTGATAATGCACGAGGTGGGCCACAATTGGTTCTACGGCCTATTGGCCAGTAACGAACGTGATCATCCGTGGATGGATGAAGGATTGAACTCCTTTATTGAGGTGCGTTACATGAAGCGGAAGTACCCATCTCTGACCTTCGAGCAGTTGTTAGGCGGTGGCAAACTGCGCAACTTTGCGCTTAAATGGGTGGGTGCCAAGGATATTCCGTACGACAAGTTGGGGCAGCATGCGTATATGCTACAGGCCAGAAACAATCGCGATCAAGCCATTGAGCTACCTTCTAACGAATACACCAGCATCAATTACGGTAGTATTGTTTACACCAAAACGGCCTTCGTTTACCAGTATCTGGAAGCATACATCGGTAGAGAGAAAATGGATGAAGTACTTCACACCTACTTCAACCAATGGAAATTCAAACACCCACAGCCAGCAGATTTTGAACGTGTTGTCCAGCAAGTTACAGGCGATTCGCTGAAGTGGTTCTTTGATGGCATTATCCGCTCTGCTGATAAGGTAGATTATTCGGTGGGTAGAATTCTGCGCACGGCAGATACGCTACGTGTAAAAGTTCGGAACCTTGGTTCGATAGCTGCACCTTTTCCTTTAGCAGTCATTCGGGGTGAGGATACCGTTGCCATGGGTTGGCAACACGGTGTCGAACGGTCTGGATGGATAAATATTCCCTGCTCCGATTGCGATAAGGTGATCATTGACCCACAGCGTTTGATGCCAGACATTGACCGTAAGAACAACACCATGCGCGTACATGGTATCTTCCGAAAAACGGAAACCATACAACCGCGTTTTGTAGCCTATTACGAGGATCCGAATAAAACGCAATTCGGCCTTGCCCCAACCATTGGCTGGAATACCTATGATGGTTTCATGCTTGGTTTTGCCGTTTACAACGACCTGCTTCCAAAGAACAAATTCTCGTACATGATCATGCCTATGTGGGCGTTTGGCTCCAGAACAGTCACTGGTTCGGGTAGATTGGCGTACACTTTCCACCAAAAACAGCAATTTCCAAATGTGACCATTGCCGTAACAGGTCAAAGATTCAACGTAGGAAGGATATCTCCGTTCTATAATCCAAGCGATGCTTTCAGTCCACAGTTACCGAGAAACATTATAAGGCCCGAACTACACTTCGATTTTCTACCAGAACACAGACGCTCGAATCGCGAACAGAGCATCCGGCTACGTAATACCATGTACATTACCGAAACGGGTAAACTTATCCGCAACATTCCCCAGATCACCTATCACTGGAAACAGGCATTCTCTCCTCACATTGGGGAATTGACTGCCGACCTACAATGGTTGAACAATGAAGCAAAGCTTAGTCTGGAGGCCATCTATCGCTTCAAATTCAAGAAAGGATATGGATTCAGAGCGCGCTTGTTCTTTGGTAAGTTCATTGTAAGATCCTCTACCAGAGCCTTCAATTTCAGAATGAGTTCGTGGCGAGAATACGAGGATTACCTGTACGAAGGCACGTACATTGGGCGTAAGTTGGATAACGGATTCTTAAGTCAGCAGATGATGGAGGCCGATGGCGGTTTCAAAAGTTTTATGCGTGTTGGACAGACCAATGATTGGCTTTTAGCGCTGAACCTAAGCTCTACGGTTTATAGAAAGATACCGATCGAATTCTTCGCAAGCGTAGGGACCTACGCAAATGCGGGAAGCATTTTTCCCGGCTCACAGCTTTTTTTGGCCGAATTCGGAGCCAGCGTTATCATTGTGCGCGATGTGTTGGAGGTTCATTTTCCTTTCCTTGTTTCGAAGAACATAAAGGATGATCTTGCGCTCTCAAGACCGAGCTATGGTCAACAGATAAGGTTCACCTTCAATTTGAATGAACTCAAACCGATACAACGACTACAAAAGCTGCTGAATTGAGCATGGCCAAGAACATCTATTTCGCTTCCGATTTTCACTTGGGTGTTCCGAATAAGGAAGTAAGTAGCGCGCGCGAGAAACTTCTGATCTCTTGGCTAGACAGCATTGCCGAAAAGGCAGAAGAGATCTACTTGGTTGGCGATGTGTTCGATTTCTGGTATGAATACGGTACCGTTATTCCAAAAGGATTTGTGCGGTTTCAGGCAAAACTTGCAGAGCTGTGCGATAAGGGCATTCAGGTTCATCTGTTTATTGGAAACCACGATATGTGGATGTTCAATTATTTTGAAGAGGAACTTGGCGTAAAAATGCACCGCCAACCGATTACGCGCCAATGGAACGGAAAGAAATTCTTTATTGGTCATGGCGATGGCCTTGGCCCTGGCGACCACGGTTACAAGTTCATTAAGAAGGTCTTTGCCAACCCCTTAAGCATTTGGCTGTTCAAATGGTTGCATCCGGATATTGGAGTTGGGCTGGCCAATTTCTGGAGCGGAAGAAGCCGCAATGCCAACATGGCTGACGATGAGATCTACCATGGCGATGAGAACGAATGGCTGCTACAATTCTGCCGAACCACGCTAAAAGAAGAGCATTTCGACTATTTCATTTTCGGGCACCGCCACATGGTGCTCGATAAACCTGTGGATCAAAATGCCCGCTACATTAACCTTGGTGCCTGGTTCAAAGACCCACACTTTGCTGTTTGGAATGGGGATAATCTTGTACTCCAAAAAGTTATCGATTGAGTAATTTGCAACGAAAATCATCAAGCATGAGCGCAGTTCAGACCATTGTACTTAACGAAACACAGATCGATCAGAAAATAGACCGGTTGGCCTTTCAGATATATGAGAACCACTCAGAGGAAACAGCGATCATCATTGCCGGAATTGAGGGCAATGGTTACAAACTGGCCGAACTGCTTACGGAGCGCTTATCGAAGTTCTCTGACATGAAGGTGACCTTGGTTTCCGTTTTTGTGAACAAGCAGGACCCTTTGGCCGAAAAGGCTTCTGTGGAACTTGAAAAGGCAGATGCGGAAGACAAGGTGGTGATACTGGTGGATGATGTACTGAACAGCGGCAAGACCTTTATTTACGGCATTAAGCACTTTCTGAAAGTGCGCTTAAAGGCGCTTAGAACGGTAGCGTTGGTAGACCGAGACCATAAGCGTTTTCCTGTAAAGGCAGATTACGTTGGACTGCATTTGAGCACAACACTACAAGAACATGTGCGCGTAGTGTTGGAAGGAGAGAAAGCTGTTTACTTGGAGTGAACGTTTTGACCTCCCCCAGCCCCTCCTCTCCGGGAGGGGAGTTGTCACATTTTAGATAGGTATGGTCAGTGCGCCATTCTCCCCATTTGAAAGGGGGAGTACCGCGTAGCGGGGAGGGGGTCAACCATTCAACTGCTCAACTAGCGCATCAATATCCAGATTCACGCCATTTACCGTCCGTTGGGCGCGGGTGTAAAATGCATCGCGTTTGCTTATCTGAAACTCCACTTTCTTCAGCATCTTATCTTCTGGCAATCCTTTTAGAATCGGGCGTTCTTCCTTGCTAGATAGAACACGGTCTACCACTGCTTTGGGGCTCATTTGCAGATAGATGGTAACACCAACGGCATTCATTTCGTCCATTGATTCGAAAAAACATGGTGTGCCGCCTCCTGTGGCCATTACATAATCATCTTTTGCCAGCCATTTTCGTAGTTCGGTCTGCTCCCGTTTACGGAACGATTTCTCTCCTTCTGCCTTGAAGATCTCTGGGATGGACATACCAGCTGCCTTTTCAATTTCAGCGTCAAGATCAACGGCAGCAAGTCCAAGCTTCTTGGCCAATTTTTTGGCAGCAGTGGATTTTCCACTTGCCATGTATCCGATGAGAAAAACCTTCATTTTTTAAGATCAGTTATTAAAGATCAAGGGGTAAGGATCAAGGGGTAAGGATTAAGGATTAGTGACTTACTCATTACTCATTACTCACTCCTCATTACTAATTACTAATTACTAATTACTCACTCCCGAAGGGAGGTCGCCTTCCTTCTTAATGGCTTTAATTACCATTTTGTCTACAAAACCCGGCAGTATCTTACTTAGGTAGTACGACAATTTACCTTGCGCGGTAAGTACCACCCGTTGCTTTCTGTTCTTTACCCCGTTAAAGATGTGGTCGGCAACTTCTTCCGATGTCATCATCTTCGACTCGTCACGTGGTGTTTCTCCTTGGCTGCTGCCATCTGCAACCAGGGCGGTTTTACGGATATTGCTTTCGGTGTAGCCGGGGCATACGATCATTACATGCAGACCGTTATCGTGGTTCTCCAATTCCAAGGCCCTAAGAAATCCTTCCATGGCAAATTTAGAGGCCGAATAACCTGTTCTGCCTGGCAAACCCTGATAGCCTGCTACCGAAGACACGCCAACTACAGAGCCGTTGTACTTCAGCAATTGCCGAAGTGCGTATTTGGTGCAATACACTGTGCCGAAGAAGTTGATCTCCATCAATTGACGGATAACCGAAAGATCCACATGCTTGAAATAGGCCCGCATGCTGATACCCGCATTGTTGATCAGCACATCTATTCTGCCGTACTTATTCAACGTTTCGTTTATCATCCGCACGCAGTCCTCCTCCTTGGCCACATCTCCTTGCACGGTAAGCACCTCCACATTCTTGGCTCTAAGTTCTGTGGCTGCGGCTTGCAGGTTCTCTGCATTGCGACCCGTAATGCAGATACGGCCACCTTCTCTACCGAAACGTTCGGCACACGCTTTGCCAATACCCGAACTTCCGCCCGTTATCAGCACAACTTTATCCTTTATGAATGACATGGCGTAAAACTCGTCAATTATGAATGAAAAATGAGGAATTAGGAGTGAGCTGTAAGCATTGGATGAATATTCCATTTCTAATTTCTCATTGCTAATTCCACATTCTTGCTATGTTAGCTGAAATTCAATTTCGCATGGAACTCATTGAGGTCAAGAACGCACAGCAGGAAAACGAATGGGTACTCTTCCCTACCCGACTTTATGCCAACGATCCGTTATTCATACGCCCTATTGACAAGGAGATAACAGAGATCTTCGACCCGAATACGAACCGATTTTTCAGTTTCGATAAGAGTGAGGTTGTCCGTTGGTTATTGCAGAAAGATGGTGTCACCATTGGAAGAATAGCCGCTTTTGTGAATGGAAAAACCTACAACACCGAAGATCAACCAACAGGCGGCTGTGGCTTTTTCGATTGTACAGACGACCAAGCAGCGGCCAACATGCTGTTTGATGCTGCCAAAGATTGGCTGAAGCAACGTGGCATGGAAGCCATGGACGGACCTGTGAATTTTGGGGAGCGCGATAAGAATTGGGGTGTTCTTGTTGATGGATTTGCCGAGCAGAACTACGGCATGCTGTACAATGCACCGTATTATCAGAAACTTTACGAGAACTATGGTTTCAAGCTGTATTTCAATCAATATACCTATGGCCGCGATGTGCAGAAGACCAAGGATTTTGAGCCCCGGTTTTACGAACGGGCTCAGCAGGCACTCAAGAATCCTGACATTACGTTCCGCTACATAAAGAAGAAGGATTTCGACAAGGCTGCCGTCTATTTTCACGAAGTGTATACAGCTGCGTGGGGCGGACATTCGGGCGTAAAGCCAATGAGCCTGGAACAGGCACAGAAAATGTTCAAGAAACTGAAACCGATAGCCGATGAACGTTTGATCTATTTTGGTTTCCATAAGGAAAGGCCTATTTCGTTCTTCCTGTCCATTCCGGAATTGAATCAGCTCTTCAAATACGTTAATGGCAATATGAACTGGTTAGGTAAACTGAAGTTTGCCTACCACATGAAAATGGGGCATTGCAAGAAAATGCTGGGTTTGGTGTTTGGCGTTATTCCAGAGTTCCATGGCCAAGGTGTAGAGAGTGCAATGGTTGTTTCCTATTCGGACATTGCTTGGAACAAAGGCCTGCCTTACAAGACCATAGAAATGAACTGGATAGGCGATTTCAATCCTAAAATGATGAAGGTCTGCGAACAGCTGGGTGCGGAGATATGGCGAACACATGCCACATATCGGTATTTATTCGATCGAGAAAAACCGTTTGAAAGATGCCCCATCATTGGTGATTAGAGATAAGTGAATCATTGGACCAGTTTACTCCTTTCGCTTCTTGACTAACACCTGAATATCATTCATAATTCCTAATTTTTCATTCCTAATTGAACTGCGTGCGCGACTACATCTACATCCTGAACCTGACACCGAAATACCGCGACCAAGCCGCTTGGGGCGATAAGGAGAACAAAACTTTGGAAGACCATTATGCGCGTCTGGAAAGACAGCGCAAGCGAGGAGCGGTGAAATACGTAGGAAAAACAGACCTGCCGCTTACAAACGAGAACAATTTCGGTATGGTGGTTTTTGAAGCCGAGAACGACACCATGGCTGAGCTATTTGCACAGGCAGATCCTGCGGTAATGGCAGGAATAATGACGGTTAGATGTCTGCCTTTTAAGCAGCATCTGTAATCGATTTATTTTGAATCGATAGTGGGCGTCTTCTTCCTTCTGAAAAGATCTCCCAATTTGTTGAATTCCTTCTGATACGAGAGACCAACGCCTTGGGTAAACCGGGCATTTTGGGTTAGTGCGTTGATGTCGTTACTCTTGTTGAATGCGCGCACTCTAAAGCGACCATCCGATGTTATCTTGTACTCAATATCAACGTCTCCAACAATATCACTCGAGCTAGATTGTGTGTTGGCAACCCCAACGTTTCCATCAATGATTATCCTGTTATTGAACAACTGTGTAGAGAGCGAAGCCTGCAGTTCATCGCTGGTTATATCATCTCCCGGACGGTAATTGATGCCAATATCAAAATCATTACTGATCTTGGATAACCAGTTACTCAACTGGTTGGATATCATCTCGGAAGTGCTGGAAGAGAAGAATCCGCCTGCTTGCTGCAAGGCCTGATTCTGGCTTTCGGTTGGGAAGAATCTGTTGAGCACCAGCAGACCGAATACCTGTCTATTCATTTCCTGGTCGTTGCCCACGCCTATTCTATTGCGTACCTCGGTCCGTGTTGCCTCATCAGAATTAGGAAGGTCCACATCGAAAGCAATGTTCGGATTCAGCAGATTTCCGGTCATGTGCAGGATACAATCTACCTGAATTCTACGTTTGTAGTTATCGTTGCTTGTGTCCGGATACATGAGTTCGTACAACGATGTTCGAACGCCATAATTACCTGTTATATCAATCAGTGCATCGTAAGGGCTGCCGCTCCAGTTAATAGTTCCACCTTGTTGAATAAGGAACTTCTTGTTAATGATATTCTGAAGCGTGAACAGGTATTCTCCTTTCTTGATGTAGTAGTCTCCGAACATCTTGAAATTACCAGAACGATCGAGCGACATGGTGATATCTCCATCTCCTTTTCCCTTGATGATATCACCCACCTTTGGGTCGAATATGAGTTGTATCTCAGCATCTGATGTAACCTCTATATCCATGTCCAGGGAAAGGTTCTGGAAAGTCACTTTGAATTCATCATTCAGTTCCAGTTTTTCGTCTTCTGTACCCTTGGGCTTCACAAATGTGATGAAGTCGGTCTCGTTCACGTTCTTGGCTCCAAACAGCGGAATGAAGAACTTTGTACCACGTTCTGTTCTCATAGCAAGATCCAGATGCATGTTCTTAGGTTCGCCATAGAACCGAACGTTTCCTGTTCCATAAGCTTTACCATAGTACAACGTGTTCATAGCAGAATTCGTGTTGAGGGCCATGAAATCAACTGCATCCAACCGAGCATCGAAACGGAAGTTCTTGAAAGCATCGTGCTTGACCCAACCATTTATCTTGGCCACCTTATCCCGCTCGTCCAAAACCTCCAGGTCGTTGAAATAGAATCCATCTTTCCGGATAGTTACCGTATCTGCCAAACGGAATCGCGTGTTGAGATAGGTGAAAAGTAGGTCGGCATCGTTCAAAACAGCTATTCCTGTAAACTTCGGGTCTTTTATGGTTCCTTTTAGACTCAGGTCGGCTTTGGCCGTGCCGTGTACATCGGTAATTACCTTCTCGATGTATGGGTTAAACACACTGAGCGGCAAGCGATCAACAGTGGCTTTCAGGTTGAAATTCTCGCGTCTATCATCTCCTGGAAGAAACTCGCCCACAACACTTAAACTGGTCTTATCATTACGAGAAAGCAGCCCGAATACCTGAATGCTTCGCGTAGCTGGAATCCAGGTGTTGTTGATCTCGCCAGAACCAATGGACACATCGTTGATCTTCAGCGAATCGACCGCCAGTTGGTTGGTCATAAAGAACTTATCGTACAACCCGGAAAGTTGCGCCTGACCGGAAACTCTTCCATCGAGTTTAAGGCCTTTTCTCTGCGTAACGATGTTGAAATTGGTGAGGTCGAAATTGCTTAAGCGCACATCGAGCTTGGCTTTAGGGTCTTTGGATATTTTGCCATTCACTCCTATCGCTTGCTCATCACTTATAAATCTGAATGCCGTGAACTCGAAAGCAGTAGTATCAATACGCAACATATTCTGTTCCTCAACAGCCCAATCGAGCCCAGCAACCGTAATATTAGACTGCGCCAAATGGAAACTGACCTCTTCATTCTTAGGAAAAGACGCAAAGCCTTGTATGAATGCCTTATTGGCGATCTTGGTCTTGTTATTCCATTTTACAACCAGACCAAGACTATCATTAAAGGTGAAGGTATTGACCTCCAGATCGGCCAGATAGATACTATCTGTAAAGTTGACGCGATTAGCAAATACACCAAGCTGGAATTCCTTTCCTGGATTCTCTGCCTCTACCTGAACATCGATTACCTTAACGTTCTTGTAGCTGATCTCGTTCAGCCTACCGCGCAGATAGATCTCGTCTGAAATGGAAGAATATCGTCCTTGAAAATTGGAACTGTCGCTAATGCTCAATTCCGGAGCAAAGAAATAACTCAGCAGCTCGGTGTTCTTAAGATCAATACTGAAATCGAACTCCAGAGGTTTTTCTTTACCCAGCGTTTTGAATTCGCCTGCATAGCTAGGTAAGTGTTTTCTTAAAAGATCGTTGGCTGCCTTCGGAATGCTTCTGAAGCTGAAATTTCCATTGAAATCGGCATCGAGAATTCCAGATCGGAGTTTCAATGTTTTTATCGATTTGCCCTCATTCACATCTAAGGAAAAACGGTTGACCGAATATTGCTCATCACCTTCCTGCTGGTAAGTTCCGTTGGTTACTTCTATCAAACCAACCAAGTTATCGATGTCGTCTCCAATAAAATCCACATCAACCACAGCACTAATGGTTGCGTTCTCACGGTTTTTGAGCAGATGCATCTCATAGAGATTGGCGTGCACTACATCTGCATGGAAATTGAACTGTGGAAGTTTCTGACTTAGATCGAAGCCTCCACGGAAAATGAGGTTGAGGTTGGTATCGCTTACCGTCACTTCTCCGCTGAACATGCTTCGGGCAAACTCACCGTTAACATCTATGTTCTGGTAGTTGTAATCGTAAAGTTCTGCAGATAGAACCTGCCCCACCAGGCTGGCATTGATCTCCTCTTTGGATAATCCGCTGCCTTCTACGCGTGCATTCAGCGTTACTTTTCCTACTCTATCTTCACCTAAAAACCTGCCAACATCAAACCCGTAAGATTGCAGCGTTCCGTTGTAGGCAAGTAGTCCGGTGCTGGCATCCTGCTTCAAGGAAACATCGGTCTGTAACGCTCCAATGCTTGTGTTCAGTTTTCCGAATGCCACAAAATCGTTGATAAACCCAGTGAATTTCCCGCGAAAATCGATGCGTCCAAGATTTGCAATATTCTTAGGTACAGCCAGACTTTTTCCCTTTTTGAATGGCGGCTGCGGGATGCTGCGCAGATCGGCATACGTAGTGGTGAACTGTTTTAGATCCAGATACAAGAAAGTCTCTCTGATGTTGGGAAGACCATCCATATCTATGTTTCCCATCAAT
>JAGYJL010000160.1 GCA_018402015.1 Flavobacteriales bacterium
TTTGGTAATACCTCCGAGGTTTTCAAAACCTCGGAGGTATTAGGAGAATGCCCTCAAACCCACCTGCTTGACGAGTTGCAGTGAAGTGCATCTACCCTAGGGACTGAGCCCTAGAGTAGATTGAAACTGAACTGCTGCTTGTGTTACTTGTCTTGAATGACAATACGAATGGAGTCAACAGTAACCCATGCGCCTCCATCTTTCCGCTGCAATGAGAGCAGGTAAACTCCTGTTGCTACACCTGTGGTGCTGAACCAATGCCCCTCTTTTAAAGCTTGGGTCTGTATCAAATGGCCAGCTATGTCCAGCAACTGTGCGTTGTAGGTGAACGAGTTGTCCAGTCCGTAGATCTTGAATCCTTGGTTTCCATTGGCTGGGTTCGGGTACACTACAACTTCCGAGATTGAATTCCCGTCAATTCCCACTGTTGTAAGGTCAACTTCAATGTAAACGGAGTCCTGATAAGTGTAGCAAGCATTGGTATCGGTAACTGTTACGTAGTAGTAGCCAGACTCTGTTGGGCTGGCCATTGGGTTAAAAACAGTGGCATCATCCAGGCCATCTGTTGGTGTCCAAGAACAGATGCTTCCGCCATAGGCTTCAATCTGAACAGGCGTACCGAAAAACTCTGCGTACTCACTCGAACCAAGTGCAGCATTTACATGCGCTCCTCCTTCACCGATCAGATCAAATCCATTTCCTGTTACATCTGCCATTGTTGTAGCATTCTGACCATCTTCAAAATTCCAAAGTGCTACTGTATTGGCATCGTTCACGATGGTAAGTGTGTCTACATTGAAATAACCAGTGTACCGTACAATATCAGATATACGTACATCATCCATACGGCCATGATAGGATGAAAGGTCGTTCTGATCGTTGTTGCCTAAGGCCGTAAACGTTGAAAGAGAGGTAAAACCGCTTACGAAGGAGGCAAGCTCAACGCCATCAAAATACACCGTATTGATACTGTCTGTTGTTTGATGTGTAAGCGCCAAATGATGCCATGCTCCGGTCACATCCTCTGTAAGTGTGATGTTTTCGACATGTGCTGTGCCTCCAAGAGCACTCATTCTCACTTCAAGTTCCAGTGGGGTAGGAAAGTACAGATGCATGCCATAACCTGCCGTTGAACCTAGCTGATCGAATAGTTTGCCAGGATCCTGACCGCATGCATTGAATATCATTTCCAGTGTAAAGTCACTTTCGTTCGGAATAACAGTTCCTACATAAACTGCCTTGTCGCCATCACCGTCACTATAATACACTCCCGTTACATTTTCAGGAACCACACCGGGTTCGGGTGCTACAACTCGAATAAAAACCTCATCGAAGAATACCGGTGCACATTCGCTTGAATCAGAAATCTCCACTGTGTACCATGTATCAACTTCGGGAGATGCCATGACACTTATACCTGTTTCGGAACTGAGACCCGTAGAAGGGGTCCAAGTGCAAATTGCGCCACCGTTGGCCTCTATCATTACCGAACTGCCTGCAACAACTACAATGGTATCCTGCGCAATTCCCTCTGGAATGGCAATGGCGTGTGCACCTCCTTGTCCGAGCAATAAATGCCCAGCCACACTATCTACGAAAACCATAGCATTCTGTCCGTCTTCAAACGACCATTTGGCCACGGCATGTTCGGTCATGGCCGGATAGATACTGGCAAGCAAAGGCTCATTTGCATACAGTACCGTATCTGAAATAATTATATCCTCTAAAAATCCATTGAACGATGCATTGGCGTTACTGTCAAATCCACCGAAAGTGATGGACGTATAAGGGGTTATGGGAGCCTGAAAAGGATCTGTAGGGAAACCATCTACCCAGATCTGGTTCATGGAATCTGCTGCATTGTAAGCGTAGGTAAAATAACGCCAATCTGTATTCTGAAATGCGTAGCTCACGTTAGTGGTCTGTACACCACCCCCCGAGGCTTTGGTTCTTACTTGAAACCCTGAGCTGTTGGCGGTAACTTCAAACCCTACTCCTGTAGTACTACCCAGAGCGTCTATTATGCGCTCGGGGTTTGTCAATTCAGAATCACAGAGCCTATAGGTCAATTCTACTGTAAAGCTGCCAGATGGAATGGCAAAGTTGGTTCTGGCCCGGTCGTTCACGTTATCAGAAATATAGAACCCAGATGTGCCTGGCTCCCAATAAATGGGACCACCGCCTGGTGCCTGCTGCGCATTTGTAATGGTTGCCATTGCAACGATGCCAAGTAATAGAACTGCCTTTAAAGGGTTTAGTAAGATCAATCTCATGGTTATTGGTTTAGTTATCAATCGAAGATGCAACCTCCGGTTCACACACTGAATAACCTTCTACGGTCAAAATCACTTGACTTGATAACCATTTATTGGAGCAACAACTGGAGCACAGAACGCATTCATTTAGATGGATCAGCTATCAAACACCGATAACGGCACACGAATAGGGGCAAAACACCTGTCCCGTGCTATTCTCTGTAAAGGGGGTGTACAAAGGAGTAGCTTGGT
>JAGYJL010000161.1 GCA_018402015.1 Flavobacteriales bacterium
CTCGTCTTTGAGCCGAGATTGGATTCCGCTTCGGTATTGATCTATTGCGAAATCGTGGATGTACTTTTTGATTGCCACGTCCATTCTATCGCCTGGTTTTGTGGCAGCAAATGCCTTTCCATTTCTGTCGAACCATATCGTTAATCGAACTCCCAATTCAGTTGTTACAATCTCATTGTAAATGCCAAATTTTCGAGTAGAAATAGACTTTTCCATTACACCACGTTGCCGATGGATGCCGTTCTTTTGCGATTCCCAACCATAGGCATTATTCCCAATATAATCTTCCCATCGGTCGCTTATCTTTTTTAGCTCTCCAATAGGAATAGTGACTACATACGCTTGCCTATCTGGGCCATCGGGAAACGGAATCATTTCCGTTACAACGGGAACCTGAGCATCCACGGTTTTGATGCTTCCTAATTGGTAAATGAGGAACAAAAGAATAACAAAGATTCGCGTTTTCATAGTTGTGTAATTCGGTTGGGTTTTACTCACGTTTAGTTGGAACTCCGTGCGGGAGCAAAGTCGTTTCGTCCATTACTTTTTTGTCGGAATGATTACTACCTATAAAGAGTTGGGCAAGCATGTAGAAGCACACCATCCACCAAACAAGCGTAATCAGCATCGTTTTCATAACGTATTGTTTTAGTTCGTTTGCCGAGGGTTTCTCAACACGAGATAGAATCACTACCAGTTGGCAGCCGTCTCCACGGCAAAGGTGCTGCGCAGGACAGGTGTATCTGTTACACAACGCTTTGTAAGAGTTACATCATTCACACATTTAAAATGTTTTCAGTTGAGCATGTTCAGCTTGATTGTGTTCGATTTTGCATCATAATCGAACTTGCAGTCATCGTAGGAAGGTGCTTTCAACTTTGGTCTGAAATTGTTGGAAAGGCAGTATCCTTCCTTCGGAATTCCAAGAAAATTCTTGTCCATCTTGCCGTTGCTGTTCTCATCCTGATAAATGGATATGGCATATTCGCCATACTCCTGATCGGTGATCTGTGCGGTTATCGTTTTACCATCCGGCATGAAGCGATATTCCTTCAATCTTCCCTTTTCATGCAGAAAGCTATCGTTGTCCTTGTACAGACCCAAAACAATGGGGGCATCCGCTGAGCGGAGATCGGTAATGATAATTGTAAGGGGCTCACGGCTCGATTTCTTTTGCTTTTTGGTGGGTGTGATCTCTTCTCCGTCAACGGTTTCATAGACAATATCGGATTGTTCTTCCGATACTTTTTTATCTCCGCATCGCACGACTGCAATTGTGAAAATTGAGAGTAATAGAATCCGTGTTTTCATGAGTTAATTCTTTTGTGCCTTATCGGCAGTTGTAACTTCGGGCTCGCCCATCAGAAAACCCCAAGGCTTCAAGTGGTCAAACAGGTCGAAAATGAGCTTGATAATGGCAATCATTGGAATGGAAAGGAACATGCCCGGAATGCCCCAAAGCATACCACCCACGATGACCGCAAACACCGAAACAAGCGCATTGAGCTTCACTTTTGAACCCAGCACCTTCGGCACAATGATGTTGTTGTCGATAAACTGGATGAGGCCATATAGCAGCACCACATACAGCACATAGATGGGTGGTTTTGTAACCAATGCAATGGCCGCAAAGAGCAACATGGTCATCAATCCCCCGAGGTAGGGAATAAGATTGAGCAAGCCCCCGATGATGCCTAGCACCACCGCATATTCGATACCCAACAATAACAGTCCGGCACTATCGAGCACCGTGACAATGATGAACTGAATGGACAGACCCGAGAGGTAGCTTTTGATGATACCGCTCACGTCTTCCAACACTTTATTTACCCGTTCAATGCCGGTTTTGGCGAACAGTTGATGGACGAATTGGACCAGATGTGGTTCATAGATCAACATCAGAAAAACATACACAGGTGTGAGGATGGTGGTGGTCAGGAAGCCGCTCATGGCGGTAAGCGTGATGCCGATGGCCGCAGTACTGCCGTTCATCAGTTCCTCCGTGGAATCGGTCATCCAAAGATCAATTTTGCGCTCACGGATGTTGAATTTCGCGGAAATCCAATTCACGGCCTGGTCTAGCAGGGTTTCAAATTTGGTAATCAGTTCGGGCAGACCCGCATCTAGTGCATTGATGCGCCATACAACGAAGGCGATGAATGCGCTCAGGAACAAGGATGCGAAAAAGAGCGGCAATGCAACAGCAATCACCCGGTTCACCTTTTTCTTCACCAGAAAGCCCACCGTTGGGCTCAGGAGAATGGTAACGAAGACCGCATAGATTAGTGGAAGGATAATCTCTTGCCCGATGTAGAGGATGTACGTGAATACGCAAAATCCGATAAGAAGAAATGTGGCCTTTGCGTAAAAGGGCAACTTGATGGCCGTGTTCATTCCATGTATTCACCAAGAATCTCTTCCTCGATATCCTCATCTTCTTCCGTTTCCTCGTCTTCGGGAGAACTTCTGAACAGATTGATAAATCCGATACCGATAGATTTTACCA
>JAGYJL010000162.1 GCA_018402015.1 Flavobacteriales bacterium
ACAGCTCAAATATCTGCCAGTCGCATCTCTGATACCTGGTTGTTAGCTGCATTTGTCCTACAGATTCCTGAAGTTCATCAATGATCGACATCGTTTTTCCAAAATCAAACCTCTCGTTCTTTATCCTCCGTTGAAGCAACAACAACTCAAATTCAAGCCCATGCATGCTGCGTTGCCTGCACAGTTGGGTAGCCCGTTTACATATTTTTTCTGCTTGGTCGGTCAGGCCTCGCTCCAATAGCAGCAAGGCGTATTGGTATAGTCGGAGTACTTCATGGAATCCACTTCCTTGATCCACATGATCCAGATACCGAAGGATCAGATTGTACAGATAGTTCTGGATTCGGTGTATCTGACTCGGAAAACCAAGCTTATGCAATTTATCGTTCAGCTTCTTTTCGTCAAAAACACGCATAGCACCCAGTTCTTTAAACAGAACTACGTACCTATTATCAGCTTCGGTTACGTTTTTAGCTTGTACAAACGTCATGAAGTGTCTCTTCTCGGCTCCGTTCATAGACTGAACCAATTCGTGCAATAATTCCCCTTGTCTGCTCATCTAAACATGTTGTTTTTAACGTGTACAAATCTGAGAATTATTTGTTGCGTAGTCTGAATCTATGCCGAAACTTTAGGTCGCAGTTATGCAACCTGAACGAACTTCTAAATCCTTTCAAATGAAAAAACACATTACCACCATCATGGCAGCGGTCTTCTGCTTTTCCCTTAATCTAAAAGCACAGGACAATGTGGCCATCAACGCCACAGGCGCCTCTCCAGACCCATCAGCCATGCTCGATGTGTCTTCTACCTCAAAAGGTCTGCTCATGCCAAGAATGACCACAGCCCAGCGGGACGCAATTGCTTCTCCTGCCGATGGTCTAATGATCATGAATACCACCTCCAACTGCGTGAATATCTATTTATATGGCGCGTGGCAAGACATGTTCTGTGGCACTCCTCCACCTCCTCCTGTCAAGCTAATGTTCACTACTGTTGGAACAATTACAGGAAATATGAGCGGTGGAACTGCAGGAGATGCGCTATGCCAAGCAGAAGCTGACGCTGCGGGACTTACCGGAACCTTCAAAGCACTACTTGCATCTGCAACAGGTTCGCCATTGGACCGTTGGGGTGCAGTTCCAGGTGACTTCGCGTCAGGTATCAAAGCTCCAAACAATGTAGTTATAGCCAATAACTGGGCAGACTTTTCTGATGGAAATTTAACTCAGCCTCCCAATAGATCTGCAACGAATACAATCGTATCCGGTAATTATGTTTGGACTGGAATTATAGGTTCAGCATCTGGAGATTTTACCTTAAACCCCAATGATTGTTCTAATTGGTCAACTACTTCAGGCATTGGTTCAAGAGGTCAAGTCAGTATATCTAACACCTCGTGGTTAAATAGCTTTACTGCCAATTGCACTACCTCGCAGCACCTACACTGCGTCCAACAATAATTAACAACACCGATCCATGAACAAGCACAGCATAGCTATACTTACGCTGCTCTGTCTGGCAACCGCTGTTGTCTCCAAAGCAGGCATAGTGCTCAATGGCAGCAATGCCAACCTCGTTATAGAAATCGGTGCCACGGTAGTTACCGATGGCATGATAAACGGGGGCGTCATTACCAACAATGGCGTGATAGACAATAACGGAGATTGGGCCAACACGGGCACCGCTGCGGTAGATAACCTTGTCAAGTTCACAGGCACTTCTGCGCAGAGCATCAGCGGTACCACCGATTTTCAAACCGTGCATCTCGATAATGCTACTGGCGCAAGCTTAGCAGCAGGAGCAACGGTAAGTGTTTATAATGTGCTAGAGTTAAAAACAGGCACGTTTACTACTACAGGCGGAACGCTTACGTTCCTCAGCACAGCTGTAGACCATTGTGCGATTATCGACAATTTTAGTCCTACGTTTAGTGGTACGGTTAGCGGTAATGTTACTGCACAGCGCTACCATGCTACGGCTGTTGGTACGTTCGACCAACACCTCATGGGCTCACCGGTCAACAACGGTGCCTTCAGCGATTTCCTCGCTGTTTCAGGCTCAGATGGTGTGGCAGTAACACCTACCGCAGATTGCGATGAGACACAGCTCGACCCATCCAGTAACTACGGTACCGTTTTTCAGTGGGACGAAAGTCTGGTCTCTTCGTGTCACTTAGAAGGCTGGGTGGTACGCAGCAGCGGAGGAACATCTAACGGACGTGGTTATGGCATGGCCATACCCGGTGCAGGAACAGTAGATGTAACAGGTGCAGCAAACCTCAATGCGAGCTACGCTCAAACAGGTCTGAACAACAGCAGCTGGAGCACCACATCGTTACAGGGAAATCCGTATTCAAGCGGTTGGCATTTGCTTGCAAACCCATACTTGGCAAGCTTCGATCTGACGTACGATGCCAACTTCGACAACTTCGTGCAGATAATGAACACACACGGCAGTTTTGCGGGCACCTAT
>JAGYJL010000163.1 GCA_018402015.1 Flavobacteriales bacterium
TGCCCCACCATCCTGTGGCGAAGCCAAGCGCGGCTGATAAAACACGGGCTGCTCTACAATGGTGCCGTTCGTCATGAAAAACTCACTGGAATATACCAGTTCCGATTCTCCGGCATTCCAATTCACGTCATAAAAGCTCATCACCATGCTGGTGTCTCCTTGCGGAAAAAAGAAAGAGACCATCGTATTCAACCTCGACCCGTTCACTTCCAGAATGGCCTTATCGAAATTGTTGGTAATGGGGTTGATGATGAAGTTGATGATGGTATCCGAATCGGCTTGCTTTACCCTAATGGTCTGCACCTGCAGCGGACTACCCTCCGCATCGAAATTTCCGTAAAAGTCTACCACATCACCGGTCAGTTCATTGGTGTAAACCGCTTGCAGCGCGTTGGCCTCTTCGTTGGGCACACCGCTATCGTTGGTATACACCGCAAAGTTCGAATCCACAGGGTTGTTATTATCCGGAAGGTCTTCCTTCTCGCAACCACTGAAAACGGGCGCTACCAGCAACACTGCCAGTGCGGCCAAATGTGTAATGTTTCTCATCATGTTCATTTTGAAGCAAAGAACAGGCTCCGTTCCAATAATTGCAATAGCCCTATAGGGTCATATTCTAACTGTGAGACACCTAGACCAAAAGGTCTTGAATTCAATTCGACCCGAAATATGACCCGAAAGGGCCATTGTTTCGATGAATAGAACTTAAAACCTTGCGCTCAACAAATTCAATCAAAACTCAACGCATTCAAATGAGAAGATTTCTGCCTTTCATACTCGTAACGCTGCTGATCGGCCAAACGGGTTGCATTCCAAATAAAGATGCCATTAAAGAGCATTTAACAGGCTCGTGGGATCTGACCGACCACTGCCACGAATTCGGTTTTGTCATGTTCAATAGCGATGGTTCGGGAACGCTAAGTGTAAATGAAGAATGCGTTGTGGGGTATTCGTGCATCAACCTGCTTCCTTTTAATTGGAGCGTAGACGAAAAGTCGGGACTGCTGACCGTGACGTATAACAATCAGAGTACAGCCCAGTTGATCTGTAGCCAAGGCATCAGTTCCAATTCAGGAATCTATCCTGCAACAGAAACTGCCATTGTAAGCGAGAGCACCTCTATCATTTCTCTTCAGGGATACACGTTCAGTGACAGATAAAACAAAATCGAAATGAAAAATCAGATCTTCATCATACTACTGGCCAGCTTTTTTTTACCTGTTGGAGCATTTTCACAGGACGTTATTTACCTCTTTACAGGAGATGAAATAGAGGCCAAACTCACTGAGATATCTTCTTCCGAACTCAAATACAAACGCATGGACAACCTAGATGGACCTGTGTTTGTGGTAGAGCGTAGCAAGGTTTTCAAGGTAAAATACGCCAATGGGCAGAGTGAGGTAATGACCAAGCCAGGCGCTGCTCCGGCTGCCAGTGCTACACCTGCATCAGGTTTTGCGGGAGTTCCTTCTACTCCGGCCGCTTCGTCTGCTCCAGCAACTGGACCCAACGGTTTCAACGCAGAAGCATTTGGGCAGGATGGCAATTACTTCAATAATCAGCCTTACGTAATTGATAGAGCAAGTGGACAGATCGTTCAACTGGAAAAAGGCACACCTGAGATAAAAACCTCTACTGTGGCTGCGCCATTTTATGCAAGCAGCAGTTCTTCTTGGATGATGAAAGGAGACCGCTCCAATGTTCGCTTGAGCAGCAATGGAGGATTCAGCTTTGTGGTGAAGATCGCCCCTGGACTCGACCCACTTGACTATGTAAAACTGGTACGATTCGACCTGTTGCAGCGCAGCCGAAGAGACCCGGCCAAAGATCGCCACATGCCATCCATGAAAACCACTGGCTCTTGGGGTGGTGCAAGCTCCGAACAGGTTACCGAAAACAACATCAGATTAGAAATAAATCGTCTTGCCGATGGTGTGTACGAGGTGATTCCTAAAGACCCAATTGGCCCAAACGAGTACGCTTTTTACATCATGCATAAATTCTATGCCTTCGGCATCGACTAAAAACCAACATCATGAAAACCATCATTCTATTTCTAAGCATCATTATTCTCAGTGTTTCGCAAAGCCTGGCACAAGACCGTCTGTTCTTCCTAAATGGAGATGAGACGGATGTAAAGATCACGGAAGTCAGCGCTTCTGAAGTGAAATACAAACGCATGAACAACTTGGAGGGTCCGACATTCTCCACACTGAAAAGCGAGTTATTTATGGTCAAATATTCGAATGGTGATAAAGAGGTTATTTCTATTCCGGCTATTGACAGCAACAATTCGAACTCAGAGCCACCAAAAGAAGATGATCATGAAATAAATATCTTCAACCTATCCACCACAGAGCCAGTCGAAGGCTTTTATCCA
>JAGYJL010000164.1 GCA_018402015.1 Flavobacteriales bacterium
GCCGATTTCACTACAACTGACGATGCACAAAGAAACATCAAGCTATTTACGGAAGACCACATTGAAGTTAGAATTGGCCTGAGGGTAAAACTGAAAGCGAGCCCTTCTGATATCAATGATTTTTAATTGAACCGAACCAAGTAACGACCAGACCAGCAACCAATCATGGCGATCAATACAATCAAAACAGGTTTTGCATTACTGATGGTAATTGTTCTTTCAGTTTGCACAACCCAGGTTAAGGCACAGTACGATTTCACAATGCAAGGAATGACCCTTGTACCGCAACGTATGTACATAAACCCAGCATTTGTGCCAGATAGCAAGTGGCATATAGGAATCCCGGCCTTATCTAGTAATCACATTACGCTTGGTTACAATGCACATACCTACTCGCAACTTATCCGTAAGGATGGTAACGACTCATTGTATGTGGATTTACAGAATGCCCTGGACAAAATGGGTAAGACCAATTACCTATCTCTGAACGCTAAGATCGATCTGCTTTCTTTCAGTTTCACTGTAGGACCGAATTCGAACAACTTCATCTACGCAAACATTACCCAGCGTATTTCTTCACGATTTACGTTGCCATCCAGCGGTATCGATTTTCTATGGAAAGGAAACGGAGCATATTTGGGTGAAACTTTGGACCTGAAGAAGCTGAATGGCGATGCCTCTGTTTACACCGAATACGGAATCAGCTACGCTCGGAAGCTATTGGACAAGAAGCTTCGTTTGGGTATAACTGTCAAGTATCTCAACGGTCAGGCCAATGCTTCCACGGATAACCGTGGTCTTTCGCTATACACAGATCCCAATAACTACAACATTACCGCCAAAGCAGATTTCACTGCACGGACATCTGGTTTCTTCAATGATATCGATAACGTTGATGCCATGAAAATCGTGTTCTCCGGAAACCACGGTTTCGCCTTCAACATCGGGGCGCATTATCTTATTGACGACCATTGGGAAGTAGCCGCAAGTGCCAACGACCTTGGAATGATCTTCTGGAAAGACAACGTAAAGAGCTACGAACTGAACGATGCAAATTTCACCTACCAAGGACTCGATCTTGCGCAATACCTCACACAACCAGACAGTGCGGATGTATTCAACGAGTTTGTTGATACGCTAACTGCCGTATTCGACATTCAAGAGAACGAAGACAACTATACCTCTAATTTGAGTTCCAACATCTACGTAAGTGGGGCTTACAAATTCACCGAGAAAGATCGCCTAGGTTTGGATTTCTATGGCGAGATATTCAGAACCCATTTCGAACCAGCTGTAGCGTTGAATTACACCAGAAAATTTGGAACCATTTTTCACCTATCGGCAAGTTATATGTACAACAACCGAAGCTTTGCCAATCTGGGTCTGGGCTTTGCACTTACGTTAGGGCCAGTGCAGTGGTACTTGGCAATGGATAATATTCTTGCTCCAATGATTCCGCAGCATTCGCAGAATGCACACTTCCACAGTGGATTGAACTTCGTGGTCAATTACAAAGACAAGAAGCTGAAAGACCGCGATGGCGATGGTATTGCAGATAAATTGGATGAATGTCCAGACGACTTTGGGCTTGAAGCGTTCGGAGGATGTCCGGACCGCGACCTTGACAGCATTCCTGACAAGAATGATAATTGCCCTGATGAGTTCGGGCCAAAGGAGAATACTGGTTGTCCTTGGGGAGATAAGGATGCCGATGGCATTACCGACAATGTGGATGAATGTCCTGAAGTACCGGGTCCACAGGAAAACAAAGGTTGCCCATGGGGAGACATTGACGGTGATGGCGTAACGGATAACATCGATGAATGTGATACGATTGTTGGACCAGCAGAGAACAATGGCTGTCCGTGGGGAGACCGCGACAGTGACGGAGTTCTAGACAACGTGGATAAATGCCCAGATGAGGCTGGGCCATCTGAAAACAATGGCTGTCCTTGGGGTGACCGAGATGGTGATGGAGTTCTTGATAATGAAGATCGTTGTCCGGATGTTCCTGGACCAGTTGATAATGAAGGTTGCCCGTATCAAGATTCTGATGGCGATGGAGTGATAGACCTAGAAGACGATTGCCCAAGAACTCCAGGTCCAGCCGAGAACAAAGGTTGTCCGGTAATTGAAAAAGAAGAGCAAGAAGTGCTGAATACTGCCTTTGACGACCTTGAATTTGAAACGGGAAGTGATGTAATAAAATCATCGTCTTACGGTTCGCTTGATCAGTTGGCCGACCTTCTCAAGAAGAAAGAAGATTACAAACTCAAGATCTCCGGACACACCGATAATGTTGGCAGCGACCAGTCCAACCTTATTCTTTCAGAAAAGAGGGCGAAATCGGTAAGTAAGTATTTGACCAACAAGGGCGT
>JAGYJL010000165.1 GCA_018402015.1 Flavobacteriales bacterium
ACCGATTGCTCATGTTCGAATTGTGACAACAGATAACCTTTCAGGAATGCATGACCTTCCCATTGGTTTAAACAACGTTTTTGCTATTACAGCTTCAGAAATTGAGGTGGAATTGACCGCTATGTCTGACACGGTTGTGATTGACCCGACCAAGGTTGGAATCAATGAGGCAGAGCTGAGCCACGTTCTTGTCTATCCGAATCCAACAAATGGTCAGGTAATGATTTCTGGAATTGAGTCGGGCCGTCTAACTGTTTTAGGTGCTTTGGGTCAGATTGTTCACTCTACAACTATCAGTCAAGCAATTACCAGCTTAGACCTTTCTGGACTGAGTGATGGTATTTACATGTTGAGATTGGAGTCGGAACAGAACGTTACTGTGAGGCAATTGAGAGTGCTTGAATAAGAGCACTTAATTGCACCAATGAAAAAGGCGGGTTTACCGCCTTTTTCATTTTCAACATAAGAGTCAGCATCTGCAGGATACTGAACTTCAATTTTTCAGTAAACCACTGCACTGTCTAAATAAGCAGAAACAGCAGCAAGCTGAACCAAACCGAGGCCTTGTTTGTAGTAATTGGTAGAAGAATTGCCGCCATTGTATGAGGTAACTTCTAACAGGTTATCGTAGGCACAACCATTCTGCGAATTGAGACTTGCATCAATATCCTGTATAACGATAGAGTCTGATGTTGAGGTTGTCCATTGAAACCCAACAATAGGGTTTGATGGTATGTAAACCTCTTCTATGCTCAGGTTTTCGTTCCAACGATATATTGTTCCACCAACGTTTCTGTAGTAGTCATGCACAGTTCCGAAAGCACCGGTTGTAATCATATGGAAGTAATCATTGCCATTGTTTAGCGTAATCTCTTCGGTTATTTCTAACTGAAACCATTGGTTCGAAGGCATGGAATAGATCCAGTAGCTTCCCAAACTCAAAGGGAAATAAGATGAACCCCCCGTACCATCGCAGATAAAATCAGGATCAAGAATGGTGGTATCTGTTATACAGGCATTACAAGGCCCACCACAATCAACGCCTGTTTCTCCTTGATTCAGAAGACCATCAAAGCAAGTACCATTGGTTGTATCGCACGGAACACATGGTCCTCCGCAATCAATGGCTTCTTCGCTATTGTTGAGTTCTCCATCATAGCAGGTTTCCTCACAAGATATCAGCGCAGAGCAGAAGAAAATACCCAGTATAGATAAACTGATGATGTCGATTAGCCGATGCTGAGCTGCTTGGCCTTTCATTACATGAACAAGACGTTACCAATGTTATATAGGTTGGCAACCGGATTTACGCACATGGTAGCGATCTGAGCGTCATTGTTAATTACCTTTTCATGATCAGCACCTAGCACAAACCCGGACACACTTACTTCGCTATCGTCTGTGAGAATGACAAGAAGGTCAGCGTTTACTTGAGATGCATATTTGATTACGTTTTTGGCTAGACCACCGCTTTTTGGAGAATGCTCAAGAGAGAACTTCACACCATTTTTCTTGAACATGTTCTCTGCCCAGGCAATGTTTGCGTTTCGAGCATTGATGAGGAACTCATCATCTTCATAGCTGGCGAAAAGCTTTACCTCGGAATCAAAATGCTTTGCCATTGAAACTGAGTGGATAACCTTTTGCTTCGTTTCTCGACTTGCATCGATAGGGAAAACCATGGTCTTGTAACCGTGGGACGCAAGTTTTTTCTTCTGAACGATGATTACTGGAACGGGAGAAGATGTAATGACCTTAACAGCCCATGCACCGGTTATATGTTGCATACCAACTACACCGTGAGTTCCCATTACTAACAAACGGGCACCTATCTCTTCGGCCACTTCACCAATTGTTGTGAAAATAGACCCCTCTCTTAAATGATAATCCGCCTTTACCCCATAGGTATTGGTAATTTCTTCCAGCTTTGCTTTCAGTTTGGCATTCAGGTCATCTAGAGATTCTCCTGCCTTCTTGAGTTTCGATTTTGTGTCTTTGTTCACAATGTGAACGAGACGAATCTCATCTCCAGTAACTTTAGCCAAAGTGGCTGCGTGGTTGATTGCAGTCTCAGCTGCATCTGAGAAGTCTGTTGGCACTAGGATGATCGGATTCTTTTCAGCCATTTTTTAGTTCTAAATTATTGGTAACAAAAATAAATTTTTGAATTCAGGACATGTCTAAATTGTCATATCCCATTACAATTTTTGCAAGTTCCTCTAGGTGCTTATTTTTCAGCGGCTGTCTCATTGATTTTCCATAATCAGTGTGGTACGAGTGTTGCCGTAAAAAACCTAGTTGAATAATATTCCACTTCTTTTCATCCGTTACAATACCCAGATACTTCAGTTCCAAGAACAGGTTGTGAGCTATC
>JAGYJL010000166.1 GCA_018402015.1 Flavobacteriales bacterium
ACCCAGCTTCCAACCACAGCCGACCACCTGCCCGTCAAACGCATTCCGTTTCCGCCATACCATCGCGTCTTTCCGCGCAGCAACACTCACCCGCAACCTTTAAAACCACTATATCATGAACCCAGAACCATTAGTTAGACTTTTCAAAGTGGCCGATGCCTACATGATCCAGTTCGCCAAGGTGCTACGCCTGGCATTCATTGACGATCAGGCCGAGTTCGAAACCGAGGACAGCAACTTTGCCACCCCCTTTGAGAACGATTGGCTCAACACCATTACCACAGCCGAATCTCACCCTACGGACGAACAGCAGAGAGACCAGTTGGAACAACTCACCGCCACCGTATTGGCCGAAATGACCAACTGCCGCAACACCTTTCAGGCCGCCAAACGCTATATTCAGAAGGCATTCCCCAACAACACCGAGGTATGGAACGAATTCGGATTTGATGATTATGATGCGGTGCGCAAAAGCCAGCCTGCGATGATCCAATTCATGAAAGGATTCCACAGCACGGCCGTCAAGTACAGCGCCCAGCTCACCGACCCAGGGGTCAATTTCACAGCGGCACGCATAGCCGAAATTGAGACCCGAAGGGCCGACCTCGATGCCGCCAATAACGCGCAAGAAGACTTCAACAGAAGCCTGCCCACCCTTACCCGCGCCCGCATAGAGGCCCACAATAAGGTGTGGACCATCTGCACCGATGTGGCCGGAGTGGGCAAGGCGCTCTTTGCCAACAACAGCGCCCGCTATCAGCTCTATCTGCTGCCACCCAGCGAAGAACCCGCAGGCACACTCCTTCTCAGCGGCACCATTACCCGCATGCCCGATGTCTCCACCCCCGAAGGCACACCCGTGGTAGGCGCCCTCACCGAACTGCAACCCCACGGGTTACAGAGCCAGAGCGACAGCAACGGCATGTATGGCTATGCCAACCCACCTGCCGGGCCGGCCAACCTGCGCGTAACCCACCCCGATTTCATGGAACAGAACATCCCCGTTACCATCGACCCAGCCAACCCGCTGGTGCTGAATGTCACATTGATGCCGCTGGCACCGCCACCGCCAATGCCTTGAACTGTATTTTTGACAACGCAGATCGAAGAGCAAACAATGAAACAAACAGGACAGATCCGACTGTAGTTATATAAAAAATCGGCTGTAGCGATTTGTTGGCAAACATTAACTCGATATGACACTCAGAATGAAACGAATAATTGCTTTTCTAATTTTCATTGCAACCGGAGTTGGGCAGGTAAACGCCCAGCAATGGGTTGAAATTCCTAGTCCTTGGTTCAGAATTATACTTACCACCCCCAATAACCTCACTCCATATACGAACTTGACGCCCTATTTTAATGGCGATAGTTTGGATGTTAGTCAACCAGCGGTTCAGGCAATTACAGAAATAGAACAATACAGTCAGTATACCCCACCCGGCCTTGTGTCCTGTGAGGGAGTGCAGTATTTTACTGGCTTGACAAAACTTGGTGTGAATGCCATGATTTTAGATGGTTTATCTTCAGCATTACCCCCAAATCTAGAAGAGTTATATGTCAGAGGTAGCTCAGGTAATGGTATTCTTAACCTAGGCCTAACCACTTTTCCAAATCTTCCGCAAACGCTAAGAATACTAGACTGTTCTGAAAACTATCTAGATTACCTCCCAACTTTACCTCAAACCTTGGAGCGATTAATTTGTAGTACGAATAGTTTAGACTCACTCCCGGATTTACCAGAATCCCTCACGTATCTTGATTGTGGTTATAATAACTTAGATTCTCTACCTGAATTACCAGATTCTCTGACAGATATTATTTGTGATTTCAACGACATTCTATTTTTTCATCCTTTGCCAACAGCATTGGAAAGGTTACAGTGTAGTAACAACTTGATCCAAGGTCTTCCAGAATTGCCAGAATCGCTTCAGTATTTAAATTGCTCCATTAATGAGATTGACTCGCTACCTGCACTTCCTCCATCATTAATAGAGTTCAACTGTTTTGGTAACGAATTGAGTAGCATTCCGGAGTTACCTCCGCTTCTGAAAATATTCACTTGCGGCTCGAATGAACACCTTGAGTCTTTACCAGAACTCCCTCTTTCACTTGAAGAATTCAACTGTCTATTTAATGACCTTGAATCTCTTCCTACACTTCCTGGTGCACTCGAAATATTGGATTGTCGTTGGAGTCCTGGAATTCAATGTGTACCTACGCTACCCAATTCTTTGGAATCTCTCCGGCATCAGGGCACCGGTATAAATTGTTTACCAAATATACCTGCTACACTAAACAACAGCACAGACCCGTTACCTTTATGTGTATCTAATTACAACTGCGATGGGTTGACGGAAA
>JAGYJL010000167.1 GCA_018402015.1 Flavobacteriales bacterium
TTAAAAAGACTGGTGATGCCGATTTTTTGGTGGGCCAATTGTCCAAGGTCCTCTGGTTAACAATAAGATTGCCTTTACCGTCCAACAACGCATCGGCCTTAGTAAGAAAGTCAGAAACGGTATTGAAGCGATCCAACTTCGACACATTTGCATTCTTTATATCCAGCAAAGTACGTAACTGATCACGGACAGTATCCATCTTCGAACAGGTTCTCCTCTTCTTCCAAACCTGATCTTGCTGATCTTCTTCGTTCACCTTCTTCTCCAAATCGCTGGATTGTTCCAGTTCCCTCTTCTTCTTCCCCTTCTTGATTTCGACGAAATTACAAATCGCTGCAACATCGTGGGTCAATGTCTTTGCTTGCACAAGTGACCTATCCCACCGTTGCCAAGCGTATAAACCTGGATCACTAGCGGATAAACGTTGCTCCTTGTCTTCATTGCAATGTTTGAAATTACTCTCACTAACACCGTTGGAGTTATCAACAGAAGCAACTAGCTCCAACTGGCAAACGTGCAGAATTGAAGAATTCCATGAGGGAATCGCTGGGCCCCACTCCCTAAGATATGTTTCAAACTCAGGGCTGAACGTGGGATTATCAATCTCGATTGTTGGAGTAGAATGGTCAACGATTGTCTGAGTTGCGATGGAGTGTTGCACGTCTGTAATAAACCTTGGTTTTCGCACTGAAGCAAAGTGGGGCCACTCTGGATAGACCTTTTTTCCTGGTTCATCTGGGAGCAATCCATAGATATAGGTTGTAGAATTTCAATGATGGCGGGGGCAGTTCCACAACAGTACGATGCAGAGAACTTCAAGTTCTCATCCACAGCAGCCTGCACAACCATATCAACCAATTCCAAGCTCATCCACTTCTTTCACTCGACACTCAACGTCGAAGAGGACTGCTTGATCTCGAGGAACATAGTGGATAGGATGTTCTGGATTGACTTGATCTGTTTGTTCAGAAATGAGGTGCAAGAACGCGTAATTTCTTCTACTTGACTTCTGTTACATGAGCTTGCTTTTGATAAGATCTGAACACGATCCACATTCAACTTCTGTTGTGAGACTATGTATTTCACAAAGCCTAAAGCAACAACAGTTTCACAAACTGACAACATCCCAGATCCAGAACTGAACAAGCGATAAGTAAGACGCATGAATGCCTTGAGTTGATTTCTAATCGCAGCCTGACGCTTGCTAGCCTTGATCCACCGACAAGCTGCCCTTATAACATGCGGTCGGCAGTTAGCGAAGAAGCATGGGATCAATGACCTAACCATAGTGAAGTGAGCGCACCGTCCCACGGCTTACAGGACCCGCGTATGGTTTGACATTGAACCTTTCCGTCAGCACGGTATAGGTAAACCTGAGTTGTAGCGCCGCGACGAAAAGATCTTGCCTCGTTTTCTACTGGGATGCTATAGGATCCGTGCGCGTTGTAACAAATGATTGACACCTGATACTTCTTCGCCACTATAGGTAGTACAAACGATGGATCCATCCAAAACTTTCTCTCATCAATATGTTCTCCCTTAAGTTCTTCTACAAAATAGGGGCTGTTTCCAGCAGTCGGATTAGAAGATGGTGAGTGAAGTAGGAAAATAAGATGGATGTAATCATGATACAACTACAACTCACGCATTGTAAACTTTGTCCAGCGAATAGAAAAAGCTACTAACGTTCCTACCATCGTGAGTGATCATCCTCCTTAGGCCATCCCTTTCTCTGCTTCTTATGCGGAAATCAGACAGAGCAACTCCATTCTCGTCAACAAATACAGGATTGGAAGGATCAAGGAAAGACTCGTATTCCTGCAGGACGTATTCAAATAACATGTTACGGAACCAGGTCGCCTGGTGGAATGAAACGCCGGACAGTTCATCATGCAAGCTGGGATGTTCTGGAAACAGTCTTGTCATATGACGTATGAGTACATTCATGACGGCGTAGTATCCACAATTACCATCTCCAGGGACATCATGTTTGACAGCAAAGTAGCTCAGTTCAATACATTCAATAAGATGCAACACGTAGGATTCAGGAGGCTGATTAGTGATACCAAGAATCGTCTGCAGCACTTCAACAGATGATTGGGAAGATTTTGCGGGTGAATTCGTCGGGGGTTGCGGATCTGTGGGTTCCGGTTTGATGCCATCTGTGCTCTTTTGGCTGGACTGATCAGAGATGCTGGAGTCATCAGATGGATCAAAAGCGTTCATATTAAAGGTTTCCATGTCAAAATGGTCCACAAAACTAGACCGTCGAGAATGCGCAGCAGAGGCATTGGCTGAAGTACCCGCATCACCCTCTCCCACCGCCTCTCCATCAACTGAAACATCCT
>JAGYJL010000168.1 GCA_018402015.1 Flavobacteriales bacterium
CTTTTAGGCGAATTTGCGCCTGAGGATAAGATCCTGACCATCATGCAAAGTGGAGAATACAAGTTGCTTGGGTTTGACCTTAGTACGCAGTTTGACGATGATATGATCCTCATTGAGAAGTGGAATCCTGAAAAGCCACTTTCGGTTGTTTATCTCGACACGGCCAAGAAAGTTTACATGATCAAACGATTCTTGGTTGAGAAATCGGCTAAAGGAGTGAGCATGCTTCCCGAAGGAGAAGAGAATCAATTGGAACTCGTAACCTCCGATTGGAAGCCTCGCATTCAGATCAATTTCCGCAAAAAACCAGGCGAGGAAGAAGCCACGGTTGAAGAAATCAATGTGGAGGAGTTCATTGCTGTAAAAGGATTGAAGGCCAAAGGAAATCAACTTACCAAGGAAACGGTTAATACCATCGATCTGCTGGAGCCGATTCCGTACGAACCGCCCGTTTCTGAGGAAGAACCGCCAATAGATGATGGCGAGGACGAGGAAGAGCCAAAGGAAGTTGAGGAGGCCGCTGACTCCGAAGAAGCAACAACGGTAGAGCTAGAAGTGGAAGACAACTCCGTTGAAGAAAAAAAGGAAGAAGTAAAACCGAAAAAGGATATCGCTCCACCGAAATCAGACAATGGAGACGGGCAGCTAGGATTGTTCTAGTTCTTTAAGATCCGAATTTTTCGAGAGCCAAAACTCAGCACATAAATCCCTGATTCAAGACCGGAAACGTCAATACTGGTAACGCCTTCAGGAATTCTGTGCACAATTTGACCTGAAAGGCTTAAAATCACGGCAGTCTCTTTCAGCGCGTTTTTAAAGTTGAGTTGCTCATCAACCGGGTTCGGAAAAACCAAGTTTTCATCAATGTTCAGCTCGTCCACGCCAACTGTTGTTGAAACAGAGAATTGAAATTGTTCGCTGTCGTCAGGTACAATTCCTGGGCTGCAACCAGGACCGCCAAAGCCACTGGATAGAGTCATGTCAAACGTATAATTTCCAGCAGGGAGCTGGCCTAATTCAAAGGTGTCAGCCGTTTCACAGATCACTGTCAGCATACCTACACAGTGATGGGCGTATGCTGATATGGTGGTTCCATTCAACTCGAATCCTTGGTTGTCAGCGTTACAGCTTCCACTAGAGAATAGTAATTGAACATGAATTTCAACTTCGTCTAATATGGTAGGGTTGCTCGGGTAAATGGAAATACCCACTATTGTGCCTTGCGCAAAAAGTTGAACTGAGAAGCATAATGAGATCAGAATGGAGTAGAAGTTCTTCATGGGGTTAGGTTTTTTCTGTCAGACGAAAAATGGATTTAAGCGTTGCGAAGTAAAAAGTAATGACAGTAGAAATTGCAAAATCATGGTTCCTTCAATCCAGAAAGAACAGTACATATCGTTACGGTTTGGTGTTGCAAACGCAACTGCTATCATAGTAATCGTAGCGCTGATTAGGTATCCTATATAAATAGGAGTGAACCCACCTATCCTCAGCCAAATCAGGCCAACGAAGAGTAAGAGCAGCGCTTCGGCCAATAGTACAGAACGTTTCCAGCCAATTACAGAGGGGATGGTTCGAACGTCTTTCTTGGCATCATTTACAAGATCGCGGATATCGAACGGAATAGTGATGGCCAGAATGAAAATGCCACGCTCTATGCCCATTAACCAACTCTCCGGATCAGTAATCTGCTGCCAGCCCAGATGGTTAACGGCCGGTAGAATAACCGTCATTCCACTCCACACCACGGCAATGATGAATATCTTCCAAAGACCGATTTCTCGTATACGGATCTTTGATGCATTGCGCTTTACCACGGGCGCAGCATAGGCCAAAGCCACCAAGGAGAGCGGAATCATGAAGAACCAGATATCGGAATGCAGAAACCAGACCGAAACACTTGCAAGAACAAGTCCAAAAAGCAGTGTAAATTTCATGATGGATTCGTGCTGCATGCACCAATGATGGCGTTCCGAATCTGTACCCATCTCGCGCAACTCATTGAGGCCAGAAAGCATGTTGAGATTGTAAATGACCAGCGTTGAACCCAAGGTGAAAGTGAATAAAGGAACGTTGATCCAAGACCCAGTAAACTCAAACCACGATAGCGAACTTAAAGCAGTTGCGCAGAAGGCTACCCACCAACTGCCGTAAACGAAATAGGTGAACAGCCCGCGCATCGCATTACCTTGGTGCTGGAATCAGCTGATTTCGGAAAAGTCCGTCACCTACTAACAGCCCAAAACTGAGTCCAGCAATAGAACCTTTAATGAAGTTCCAAGCTTTTTTACGTTTGGCCGATCGGTCGTAGCCATCGCGGAACGCAGGATTGTCA
>JAGYJL010000169.1 GCA_018402015.1 Flavobacteriales bacterium
CGGAGTTTGGGAATAATGGTCCAATCGTACCCAACAATGGCATGGACGCTTCGGGTAAAGCCAACATCTTCATTGGTACGGATGTAGCGTTTCTCGGATGGCAAATACGTTTGGAAGAAATAGGTGAGCGCAGGTAACATCTGACTGTGCATACCACCACCAACAGAAAGCGCGTGGCGCTTGTGTGGTTGCCATTTGAATCCGATACGTGGCTCAATGGCAAACGAGGTGTTAAGCGTGCTCATTTGTCCGTGTACACCGATGGTTCCAGAAGTTTTTTCCGAAAAGCGATGGTGAAACTGGGTGTACAATTGTGCCAAGCCGTAACTGTCTTGTAGGTTCAGATTCACGTAATGACTTGCGGTATTGTAATCGTATGCGCTATCTACAAACGAGATGAATTTATGGTCGTAAATGATACCGGTCCTGATGTTGCTTTTAGCGCTGAGTTTTGTGTTGATCTGAGTATGAATACTTGCCCCAACGGTAAGGTTTTCGTTGAAATTCTCTAAGTAGCTGGTGGATGTTGAATCGGTCTCTTCGAACACGAACTTGCGCTGCCACTGGTGCAGACCTGTAACTGCAACGGTCGTTTTCAAACTGGTTTTCTCGCCCAAGAAAATGAGATGTGTAAGGCCTGCTGCGCCCATATCAGACCCCAATTTCTGGTCGCGTTTTTCCTCCTTTCCGCCATTAAAACCGGGGTTATCGGTAATATGAATAGAGCTGAGACCGCCAATTCCCCAAAGGGTAAACCGACCTGCTTTTTTCTTGGTTGGCACGTCAATTACCACAGTGAGATCCTGATACTGCGGAATGGCTGAAATGCCGAAATCAATTCCCATCAAGCCAATAATGGCCATGGTAGAATAGCGGTAAGACGCCATGTAAGAAGCGGGATGTTTCTTAGAGAAAGGACCTTCCAATCCAAATTCCAATCCTGCCAATCCCAGTTGGAAGTAATATTCCCGTTTCTCGTTGTTCCCACGCCTCAGGTTTAGGTCAAAGGCTCCCGCGTTGGCATTTCCGTATTCCGCAGGGAAAGCGCCCGTAAAGAAATCGCTGTTGGCCAGCATGTTATTGTTGAGGATACTCACGGGGCCGCCCGTACTGCCCGAAAAACTCAAGTGATTTGGGTTGGGTATGTTGATGTCTTCCAACCGCCAAAGCACACCAGTTGGCGAATTACCTCGAATGATGATGTCGTTCCGCTCGTCCGAGCCGCCCGAAACACCGGCATAAGCAGCTGCTGCACGCGCTGGGTCTTGCCACGAACCAGCAAAGCGTCTGGTTTCCTCTACCGAAAAAGCCCGAGCGCTGATGATGGCCATTTCATTTAGCGCTTCGCCTTTGTCTCTTTCGGCTTTCACCACCACTTCATCTACCTTGTTTATTTTCTCTTGCAGTTGAATGTTCAGGACCAATTGTTTGGATGGGGTCAAAACGAGGTTCTGAAGGAATTGGTCTTCGTATCCGATAAAAGACACCTTGAGGGAAACGCGGCCGATTGGAATCTCTTCCAGTTTGAAATCACCATCAAAGTCAGTGGCCGCGCCAAGGAATTTGGTCGAGTCGATGACCATAACACTTGCTCCGGGCAGCCCGCGTTGTGTAACCGCATCTACCACCTTACCTCTAATGGTTTGCGTAATCTGAGCGCGAACATTCAGAGAAGTAAAAAGCAAGACAACAGCTACCGCAAACCTAAACATGGCGCGCAAAGGTCATCAATCTTTGAATTTGAATCCAGCTATTAACCCACGGTGATCGGAACCTGGAATAATAACCGCTTCGCAGGATTTCGGAACCAGGTTATTCGAATGGGTTATGTGGTCGATTGGAATCAATGGAAAACCAAAATCCATTGGGTACGTGGCCTGAAAACCATCTCTTATGGCTGAAAGATCGGCCACTTTCAGAAATTCTTTGAATATCTCGTCCCATGGTACAATATTGAAATCTCCGATTACCAAGCAAGGCCCACTTTCGTGTGAAATGATGTCAGCAACGGTTTCCAACTGTCGGTTTCTCTTCTCGGTTTCGTTGGGGAATGCTGGTGGCCTTGTGTGCAACGAAATAACCGTTAATTCTTGCGTGCCAATAAGAAACTGGGCAATGATGACTGGCGTATTATCCAAGTCAATAACGTTATACGAAACAATAGGATATTTTGAATACAAACCGATTCCATAACAA
>JAGYJL010000017.1 GCA_018402015.1 Flavobacteriales bacterium
CACCATACACTTATCAATGGGTTCCTGGTGGTTTTAACACCAGCAACGTCACAGGTCTTTGCGCTGGAACGTATAACGTTCAAATTCAAGATTCACTTAACTGTATTTATACAGAAACAGTTGTGATCGATCAGCCAGCTCAAATACAGATTGGTCAGACTGTAATCAATTCAATTTGTGGCCAGTGCAACGGACAGATAGATTTAACTCCTATCACAGGTATTGCACCATTCACTTACAGTTGGTCGCCATCAGTTCCGAATACAGATACACTGGCAACAGGCCTATGCGCTGGTGTTTACAATATCACGGTAACAGATGCTTCAGGATGTAATACTGTTGTGACTTCGTTGGTCAACGACATCCCATCTGCATCCATTGCAATGACAGGTATCGATCCACTGTGTAATGATTCGTGTAATGGAGAGGCCATTGCTACCCCTACCGGAGGAACACCGCCTTTCTCTTACCTATGGAATGACCCTCTAGCACAAACCGACTCAATTGCAACAGGTCTTTGTGCAGGGTTGTATACCATTACTTTAACAGATGCAAACGGATGCGTGGCGGTCAATCAAGTGTCATTATCCGAACCTACTCCTATTGGAGTTTCTCTTCTAATTGTTGATAATGGAACATGTGCTGGAAACTGCGATGGTTCCATAACGGTGATTCCTTCTGGAGGAACAATTCCGTTCACATACCTGTGGAACGACCCACTTGCACAAACCACTGCTGCAGCTATCGACCTATGCGCTGGCACTTACACTGTAGAAGTTACAGATGCAAATGGTTGTTCTGATGTTACTTCTGGAACAGTTAACAATCCTGTTGGTTTTACTGCAGTGGCTACTGCAACGGATGCAAGCTGTAATGGTGTTTGTGACGGTACGGCAACAGCAACTATTACTGGCGGTACACCACCGTTCACCTATCTATGGGATGACCCTGCAGGACAGACCACCGCAACCGCAACAGGACTTTGCGCTGGTAGTTATACAGTTACCGTAACCGATGCAAACAATTGCGATTTCATTGCTCCTGTGACTATTGCAGAGCCTGATCCAATTGTAATCACCTTCACAGGAATTGTTGACCTTCAGTGCGATGGCGAATGCATTGGCGAAGCCACAGCGAATGTAACTGGCGGTACTGGTCCTTACACATACCAATGGGATGATGCATTGGCTCAGAACACTCAATCTGCTGACAGCCTTTGCGCAAGTTCCTACACTGTAACAGTTACAGATGCCAACGGATGTACAGCGTCTGAAACGGTGACCATTTCTGGACCGAACGGTCTTTCTTCAAGCATTAGCGCCTCAACCAATGCATTATGTTTTGGCGATTGCAACGGAACTGCCACGGTAATAGCGTCAGGTGGAACTAGCCCGTACACTTACCAATGGAACGACCCGAGCAATCAAACTACGGCTATAGCAACAGGATTGTGTGCAGGAACCTATAGTGTTGTTGTAACCGATGCCAATGGTTGTGTATCCGTTTCTACGGTGATCATTACTCAGCCTGCTTTGCTCATAGCAACCACTACAGCAGACGATGTAAGCTGTTTCGGTGAATGCGATGGGATTGCCAGTGTGTTCGTTACTGGTGGTACTCCTCCTTATACTTACCAGTGGAACGACCCGAATAACCAAACGACCGTATCGGCAATAAATCTTTGCGCTGGAACCTATTCGGTAACTGTTACTGGAAGTAACGGTTGCGTGGCCAATGCAACTGAAACCATTTTTCAACCCCCAACTCCGATATCTGTTGATACAATAGTGACAAACGCTACTTGTGGAGTTTGTAACGGTGAGATTGAAGTAGTTGCGAATGGCGGAGTGCCTCCGTACACCTATCTATGGGGTAACGGAGAAACCACAGCATCGATAAGTGGTTTATGTCCGGGTGTTTACACCGTTGACGTAACGGATGCTGTTGGATGTACATCGAACTTTGATGTTGCAGTGAGCAATGATGGCGGACCTACAAGTGCAACTGTTGTATCTACAGATGCTTCTTGTTTTGGGGTTTGCGATGGTGAAGCAACCGTAACACCAGTTGGTGGAATTCCTCCTTATACATATCTGTGGGTTCCAGGAGGACAGACTACTGCTACCGTAACTGGACTTTGTGCAGGAGTTTATAACGTTCAGATAAGTGATTCGATCGGCTGTATTTATACTCAGTTGGTGACCATAAATGAGCCTTCGGAAATTGTTGGAAACGCTAACGTAACTCAGGCAACTTGTGGAGCTTGTAATGGAGAAATTGTTCTAGCGCCTAGCGGTGGCGATGGCGGTCCTTACACATACAGCTGGGTTCCCGCAGTTTCAACAAGCGAAACAGCAACTGGACTTTGTGCTGGAATATATACGGTTACCATTACAGATGCTTCAGGTTGCGAATCCGTAGAGGTTATTCCTGTAAGTAATATTGATGGACCAGTAATTACAGCAGTAGCAACAGATGCAACTTGCGATGGATCATGCGATGGTTCCGGAGAAGTAACGATATCTGGAGGAACAGCTCCTTTCACAATTCTTTGGGATGACCCAGCTGCTCAGACCACCGCTATCGCAACAGGTCTCTGTGCAGGTACATACAATGTAACTGTGACTGATGCCAACGGATGTGAATCAACAATTCAGATACAGGTCAATGATCCAGACCCAATTTCACTGAGTTTGCAACTGGTAACAGATGCAACCTGTCCGGGAGCTTGTGATGGAACTGCTACTATAATTGCTTCTGGAGGAACACTTCCATTTACCTACAGTTGGTCTCCTTCTGGAGGAAATGCTTCAACCGCAACAGGACTTTGCGCAGGCAGCTATACGGTTACTGTAACAGACGCTAATGGATGTCAGGAGCAACAAACTGTTGTAGTTGACGAACCTACTGCCATTGCAATAAACACGAGTACTACAGATGCTTCATGTAATGGTCTTTGCGATGGAGAGGCTTACGCGGTTGCCACTGGCGGTTCTGGTGGTTTCACATATCAATGGAATGATCCAGCGTCTACTGCGAATGATACTGCAGTTGCCTTGTGTGCGGGAACGTATACCGTAGTAGTTACTGATGCTAACGGGTGCCAAGATTCAACGGATGTGGTTGTTAATGAACCAGATCCAATTGACATTAACATTAGCGTAACTGGCGCTTCTTGTAATGGCGATTGTGATGGATCTGCTGTTGCTGTAGCAACTGGTGGAAATGCGCCATACACATATCAGTGGAACGATCCAAACTCAACCCTGAATGATACCGTTACAGGCCTTTGCGCTGGTATTTACAGTATTGTTGTTACCGACTCTTTAGGATGTACAGGAACGTCATCAGCTGTTATAACCGAGCCGCTGCCATTGTTCCTGCTAGATTCAGCAGTGAACATTAGCTGCGGTGGTTCTTGCGATGGTTTTGCGGGTGTGTTAGTTCAGGGAGGAACGTCTCCTTACACTTATCAATGGAATGACCCTGCGGGACAAACAAACCCAATTATAACCGATCTCTGCGCTGGAACTTACCAAGTGGTAGTTACTGATGCCAATGGTTGTTCAGATTCTGTTAGCGTTACCATCATTGAGCCACCAGTATTGGAGGCCCCCGTAAGTGTTGTGAATCCTACTTGTGGAGGTATTTGTGATGGTGAGGCAACTGTTTCTCCTACTGGCGGAACCCCTCCTTACAACATTCTCTGGTTACCAGGTTTAGAAGTAACTCCTACGATAACGGGATTATGTGCAGGAGAGTACACGGTTATTGTTGTTGATGCTTCTGGATGTACAGACACTACCACAATAAACTTGACTGAACCACCTGTCCTAACTGCAGACATCACTTCTGTTTCACAGATTCTATGCTCTGCTGGCTGTACTGGAGAAGCAACAGTTACTCCTACAGGAGGTACGGCACCGTATGTATACCAATGGAATGACCCAAGTAGCCAGACAAACAGCACGGCTGTAAACCTGTGTGTGGGTATATGGTCAGTAACGGTTACTGATGACATTGGATGTACTGCGACAGCAACTACTGCAATAACAGATTCGGCAGCACTAACCGCTACTATCCCGATTTTCACTTCAGTTACCTGCAACGGTGAATGCGATGGTACTGCTACTGTTTTTGCAAACGGTGGAACGGGCCCATACTCGTACTCTTGGAATGATCCTAACTTCCAAAGCACGCAAACCGCAATTGGCCTATGCCCTGGAACGTATACAGTTACTGTAATAGACTCACAATCGCCAGCGTGTACAACTCAGGCATCAGTAACGATCATTGAACCAATTGCTTTAACATTATCGGCAACTGCCACTGACGTTACTTGCGGAAATCTTTGCGATGGTTCTGCCATTGGATTCCCACTAGGCGGAACTCCTCCATACACCTTCCAATGGAATGATCCGGCAGGCCAGAATACTGTTGAAGCTAGTAACCTCTGTGTTGGCACCTATACTTTAACTGTAACTGATGTAAACGGATGTACTGCGCTTACGAGCGTTTCGGTAACTGGTCCTCCAGCAATTGTCTCTAACGCTACTTCTGTAGCTTCTACATGTAGCAACCTAGCCGATGGATCAATTGACCTAACGGTTGTAGGTGGTGTTCCTGGCTACACTTTCGCTTGGACGCCTGGCGGTGCTGGTACAGAAGACCTGACCAATGTGGAGACAGGTGCATACACAGTGGTGATCACCGATGCTTCAGGATGTTCCATAACTGCTACTTACAGTGTAGGTACGCTTGTAAATATTAATGCTGATGCAGGATTGGATGATACTGTCTGTGTTGCCACCGCGATCATGCTTGATGGTTTTGGTGGAGGCTCTTACCTCTGGACCCCAGGAGCAACTTTGAGCGACTCATTGGTTGCTGATCCAGTTGCTACTCCAGTAGATACAACAACTTACGTGTTAACCGTTACAATAGGAACCTGCGTTGATCAAGATTCAGTTACTATATACACGTACGCCATTCCACCTGTTGATGGTGGTGCTGATGTTCAGATCCCTACCGGTGGTTCAATCAATTTGAATGCAAATGGTGTTGTAACCGATTGGGAGTACACTTGGGAACCATCGGAATTCGTTGATAACCCGAACATCACCAATCCACTTGCAAGCCCAGAAGAAACAACCATGTTCTATGTGACCGTGGTTGATAATAATGGCTGTACAGCAACAGACTCCGTACTTGTTGAGGTACTTCCTGGAATTGTATTCCCAGATGGTATAACTCCTAACGGAGATGGAATAAACGATGTTTGGATAATTGACAACATCGACCTATTTGATGACGCAATAGTTGAAGTTTACAACAGATGGGGACAGCAACTCTTCATATCAGCTCCTGGGTATCCAATACCGTGGGACGGCAAATACAAAGGCAATGACCTGCCTGTTGGAACCTACTACTATGTGATTCACTCGGCCAATTTCGAGGAACCATTCACTGGACCTATCACCATTGTTAGATGATAAGCATGAAACGACTTCTATACATATCTACCCTCGTTTTCGGATTCTCTTTCTCGTCCATCGGGCAGCAGATTCCGCAATACAGTCAGTATATGCTCAACGACTATATACTGAACCCAGCAATGACCGGACAGCATGACTATTGGGAGGTAAAATCCAATAACCGATTGCAATGGGTCGGTATAACCGATGCTCCGAGAACGTTCATTCTTTCTGCGCACGGCCCATTCCGTAAATACAATATGGGTATGGGAGGGTCCGTATTTGCTGATATTACCGGACCTACAAGTCGGGTTGGATTTTATCTCTCGTATGCTTACCATCTAAAGCTTTCCAAGTCTTTGAAATTGGGCATGGGTCTTAGCTTTGGTCTATTGCAGTTCCGAATTGACGGAACCAAAGTAACGTTGTACGAAAATGGAGATCCGGTTTTCCCGAATCAAATGATGACGGTATATACCGCAGATGCGACCTTTGGTCTTAACCTGAAGCACAAGAACTTCAATTTCGGTATCTCGATACCACAGATCATTGGTAACGACCTCAAGTTCTTGGAGAATCAAGAATCCACCAGAAGTCAGCTCGCGCGTCACTACATGGCAATGGGTGGTTACACCTTTCATGTAGGTGATTTTGGTATCATGCCTAACCTTTTGGTGAAATACGTTTTTCCTACCATGCCACAGTTTGATGCGGGTGTGAAATTCGACTGGAGAGATCAATTCTGGATCGGGGCATCATACCGTCATGAAGATGCGGTTTCATTCATGGGCGGTTTGGCTTACAAGGATTTCCTTGTTGTGGCCTACAGTTATGATATGACCACATCAAACCTGAGGAATTACTCTAATGGTACGCATGAGATGATGATCGGGGTTCGATTCCGCCCTTGGAAGAAAGTAGCAACTGAAAATACGGATGCTGCTCCTGCGGGAGACGCAGAGTAAGCACCAGCATATAAATGAAAAAAGGGCTCACAACTTGTGAGTCCTTTTTTGTTTACGGCCGTTTAACATTCTTTAATTTGTTGAACCAAATGATTGGGTTTAACTCTCGTTACATCCATCAATCAAACCAAGAAGATTGTCAGTCTTAAAAAAGCTAGCCGGGCAAACTGCTATCTACGGATTAAGTTCCATAGTTGCTCGCTTTCTTAACTATCTATTGGTTCCACTTCACACTGCGGTTTTTGTGCCACAGCAATACGGTGTCATCACAGAAATGTATGCCTACGTAGCATTCCTAATCATTCTGTTGACGTATGGGATGGAAACGGCATTCTTCCGCTTTTCTACCAAAGAAGGGTTTGAGCCACAGACTGTTTTCTCAACCATTCTTACATCATTGGCAAGCAGCACGGCCATGTTCATTCTCATGGCTGTGGTTTTCGCGCAGCCAATTGCAGATTGGTTGATGTACTCCGACAATAAGGAATATGTTGTCTGGTTTGCCATCATTGTGGGTTTAGATGCGGTTTCATCCATTCCGCTTGCCCAACTACGATCGCAGAACAAGGCTAAGACCTTTGCAGGGGTAAACATTGCAAACGTGTTGGTCAACATTGGTCTTAACGTATTCTTCCTGAAATACTGTTTGCCTCTGGTATCCGAAGGCGGGGGCAATTGGCTCACAGACACGTTCTATGATCCGAACACAGGAGTTGGATACGTTTTCATTGCCAACCTCATCGCAAGCATCGTCAAGTTCCTTTTACTCGGGCCAACTATGCTGTCTGGTCTCGTAAAACCAAAATTATCACTACTTAAACCCATGCTTATTTACTCGTTGCCATTATTGGTTGCAGGTTTGGCAGGTATGATGAATGAGATGTTTGATCGCGTTATGCTTAAACGACTGCTCTACCCTATTATGGGCGAAGACAAAGCCATGTATCAATTGGGTGTTTACGGTGCTTGTTATAAACTTTCCATCATTATTTCATTGATGATACAGGCATTTCGGTATGCCGCTGAACCTTTCTTCTTTTCGCAGCAAAAGGAAGCCGGGAGCAAAGAACTCTACGCCAAAGTGATGACCTTTTTCGTTTGGATTCTGGCCGGGACCTTTCTATTCGTCATGTTGTATATCGATCTATTCAAGTACTTCATTCCAAACGAAGATTACTGGGCAGGACTGAAGATCGTTCCGATTCTACTCATGGCCAACATCTTCCTGGGCATTTACTACAACCAATCTGTTTGGTATAAGCTTACCGATAAGACAGGCCACGGAGCTGCATTGGCCATATTCGGGGCCATTATAACGCTAGTATTGAACCTACTTTTCATTCCAAAATATGGCTACGTAGCCTCGGCCTGGGCAACCTTTGCTTGTTACGGAAGCATGATGGTAGTTTCGTATCTGCTAGGACAAAAACACTATCCGGTACCCTACGAACTTGGTAAGCTTTCCATATTTCTAGGCTCTGCCGTACTGCTGTATGCTGCAAACGTGATACTTAATATTGGTGCAATGCAATATGGATTGATCATCAACGTACTGTTCCTTCTGGGCTACCTTGGCGTTTCATTGGTCTTGCTCCGACCCAATTTTAAGTAGCTTTGCGCGGCTTTCTGAGAACAGAATAACAAATGGAACTACAGGTAATTAATCGTTCAGAACACGCTCTTCCGAATTACGAAACGGCCTTATCTGCTGGGTTGGACCTTCGTGCCAACATCGATGCTGATATTGAGCTGAAGAGTCTTGAACGGGTGCTTGTACCTACTGGACTTTTTATTGCACTGCCAGAAGGGACAGAAGCACAGATAAGACCTCGAAGTGGATTAGCATATAAGCACGGATTAACCGTCTTGAACTCTCCGGGAACGATTGATGCAGATTACCGTGGAGAAGTGAAAGTATTGCTTGTAAACCTTTCCAACGAGACCTTTGTTATCAAGAATGGGGAACGAATTGCGCAGATGGTTGTGGCGAAGCATGAACGCGTAGATTGGCTGGAAGTAGAAACACTGAGCGAAACGGTGAGGGGTGCTGGTGGCTTCGGACATACTGGAAAAAGTTGAGACGCTTACTTCAAATACTACTCCTTGCTACACTTGCTTTTTCGGTAAGTTCTGCTGACGCCCAAAAGCGAAAGAAAAAGACGAAAGAGTTGAGCTACGAAGCACAACGCAAAGTCACAGCGCTTTTCTTCGATGGCAACAAGCAAAAGATGCTTGGCAATTTTGAAGAAGCCGCAGGATATTACCACGATTGCATCAAGATAGACCCGAATCATGCAGCAGCATACTACGAGCTAGGCGGTCTACTATCGGCAAAGGATCACTTGGCAGATGCGCTCCCTTTTGCGCTACGGGCACTGGAATTAGACCCTGAAAATCAGTGGTACGCGCTATTCACGGCCGATATTCAAATGGGGCTTAACGATTATCGCGCTGCATCTAAGATCTACGCAAAGCTCTCGGAGAAGGCACCCGAAAATGTTGATTATCTGTACGAATTGGCAACTACCTACCTCTACCTTAATGAGTTGGAGAAAGCCATTGAAGCTTACAATAAAATTGAGGTCATCATTGGTGTAAACGAAGAAATCTCTGTTCAAAAAGAGAAGATCTACCTACAACTTGATAAACTGGACGAGGCTGTTGCTGAACTTGAAAATCTGATTGACAATTTCCCTAGAGAACAGCGGTACCTCGGTATGTTGGCAGAAGTTTACACGGCCAACGATATGACGGATAAGGCTTTTGAGGTTTACCAAAGAATGAAGGAGAATAATCCTGACGACCCGATCGTACACCTCAATCTGGCCGAGTACTACCGCAAAAAAGGAGACTTCGAATCTTCCTTCTCAGAACTTAAGTTGGCATTTGCCAGTCCTGCGCTGAACATTGACAACAAGATCCAAGTGATGATGTCGTACTACAGCCTCACGGAGAATAGCGATAAGCTCATCTCGCAGGCGTACGAATTACTAGACCTTTTGACCACTGCTCATCCGAAAGACGCCAAGGCATTTGCCATGAAGGCCGATTTCTTGATGCGTGATAACCGATTGAAGGAAGCCAGAGAATCCTTCTACGAAACTGTTAGGCTCGATAGCAGCCGCTTTATGGTTTGGAGCCAATTAGTGAACACTAGCTACGAACTCCGCGATTATCCAGCAATGGAAAAAGACAGCAGAATGGCATTGGAATTATTCCCCAACCAAGGTATTCTGTATCTACTTAATGGCATTGCCAACAACAGCCTAAAGAATTACAAGGAAGCTGTGGATATTCTTAACGAAGGAGAGCTTTTTACACGAACCGATACCTACGTGAATGTGCAGTTGCTTAGCGTTTTGGCCGATGCTTACAATAATCTTGATAAACACAAGGAATCTGACGAGGCTTTTGAAAAAGCCATAACCAAGGACCCCAACAACCCTCTCATACTGAATAACTACAGCTATTTCCTGTCGTTACGGGCGGAGAACTTGGACCGAGCCGAAGAAATGTCCAGAAAATCGAACATTCTTCAACCAAGACAAGCTTCGTATCAAGACACGTATGCTTGGATTCTTTATCAGCAAAGCAAGTACGAAAAGGCACTTGAATGGATTTTGAAGGCCTTGGAAAACGGTGGCGATAAAAGTGGAGTGATCGTTGAACACTATGGCGATATCCTTTTCAAGCTTGGCGAGGAAGCCAAAGCTTTAGAACAATGGGAACTTGCCTTACAACTTGGAGATCACAGCGATGAATTGGCTAAGAAGGTAGAAACGAAAAAGCTGCCTTAGACCTAATGAGAACCTTTTCATTCATTTTTTCAGTCTTGCTGACGACTGTCCTGTTCTATGGTTGCAGAACTGGTAAAATGGCCACTACGCCTTCAGGCCTACCACGTATAACTACTGCTACGCTACTTGATTCGGTAAATACCAATAGCTACACGTTTCTAAGTGCGAAACTGAACGTGAATCATTCCAATGAAAAAGGCACACAGACTTTTGGTGCGCGATTGCGGATCAAGAAAGACAGCGTGATATGGGTTTCCATAACCCCAGCATTAGGAATTGAAGTTGTTCGAGTAGTTATTACTCCAGACAGTATAAAAATGATCAACCGGCTGGATCAGAAATACTTCGTGGAAAGTTTTGAGAAGACCAACGAGATCCTTCAGTTACAGATCAACTATCAGGTATTACAGTCTGTATTGACGGGAGAATTTGTTCCACTTTACGAAGAACCGGTGTATTCGCTAATGCCATTGGTGGATCTTTACACTCTGGTTGCCGACACGAATAAATTACGGGCTACCGATGCCTTGCTGAAACTGGAGCAACGAACCGAGTTCGACCCAAGTATTTGGCGTGTTACTAGAACCATATTGCGTAATCCGCCTCGTAATGAACAGATTTTGGCAGAATACACCGATTTCCAGCAACTGGAATCGAAGGTGTTTCCTACTACAATGAGATTCCGTACACAAGGAAAAGAGAATATTGCCGTTGACCTTAATTGGTCTAAGATCGAGGAGAAAAGTACCTTGCGATTCCCTTTCAATGTTCCGAACAAGTATGTTCCATACTAAGCACCTTTTCTTCACTGCAATTCTTGCGGCCATCTGCGCATTGGGTTTTGCGCAGAGCAAAACGGAATTGGAAAAGCAGAAGCAACAACTGCTTAAGGACATTGAATTCACCAATAAACTGCTGAGCGAAACCGAGCAGAACAAGAAAGCTACGCTTGGAGAACTCAACCTACTCAGTTCCAAGATCAACAAACGGCAAGAGCTGATCAACACAATTCTGCGGGAGGTTGAACTGATAGAACGCCAGATAAATGAAACAAAAGGTGTCGTTTCCTCGCTGAAAGATGATCTGCAGCGTTTGAAAGATGAGTACGCTTTAATGCTTTACCATACGTACAAGAATCAAAGTCAGTACGATCGATTGATGTTCATTCTCTCATCCCAAGATTTCAACCAAGCATACAAACGCATCAAGTATTTTCAGCAGTATGCCAAGCATCGCCAAGAACAGGCCGAAGCTATTGAAGCGATGCAGAAGATATTGGAATCGCGGACGGAAGAATTGGCCGACAAGAAGTTGAAAATGGCCTACCTGGTTGAAGACAAAGAGAAAGAAAAGATCCAGTTATCGACCGAAAAGGAAGAGCAGGATAAGATGGTGAAAACGCTAAAGCAAAAAGAAAGCGAGCTCAAAAACCAGCTGCAACAAAAGCAACGCGATGCCAAAAAGCTGGAGAAGGCAATTGCCAGAATCATTGAGGAAGAGATAAGAAAGGCCCAACAAAAAGCAGAAAAAACAGGCGGCACAACCACCAAATCCGGTTTTGCCCTTACTCCAACGGAACTTGAACTTTCGGGCAACTTCAGTAATAACGAAGGCAAACTCCCGTGGCCATCAGACCGTGGTGTTATAACTTCCTCGTTCGGAGAACACCCTCACCCCACACTTCCTTCCATAAAAATTGAAAACAACGGAATTGACATTACCACCGATAAGGGCACAAAAGCACGCTCGGTATACGAAGGAACCGTATCTGCCGTGGTTTCAATTCCCGGAGCCCACAAGGCAGTGATTGTACGCCACGGAGAATTCCTGAGCGTTTACGCCAACTTGGAAGATGTTCTCGTTAAAATGGGCGACAAATTGGCCGTTAAACAAGAAATCGGAACCGTGGTTACCAGTAGAGAAGATGGCAAGACCGTACTTCACTTCGAAATATGGAAAGGCGCCTCAAAACTCAATCCGGCAAAATGGATCTTGAGCAAAAAATAAATACCTTTGACGCATGCTTTTAGGTACAATCATACTTGGTTTTTTAGGCCCTCAGGAAATCATCATTGTCCTGGTAATTGTTCTCCTTTTATTCGGTGGGAGAAAAATTCCCGAACTGATGAAAGGTCTTGGAAAGGGCATCAAGGAATTCAAGGATGCATCGAAGGGCGATGATGTAGATCAAATCTCAGAGAAAAAGGACTGAGTCCTTACGATTGGGGCACATGGCCAACATCGCTTCCTACCAACAAACACTCAAGAATGGAACCACCACGGTTGAACAGACCGTGAAGGATTTTCTTGCTCGGATTGACGCTAACAGCCACCTCAATGCATACCTAGAAGTGTATGGCGATGAAGCGTTGGCTCGGGCTAAAGAAGTGGATGAAAAAATAGCCAGCGGCAATGCTGGAAAACTAGCTGGCGTTGTTGTTGGAGTTAAGGACAACATCTGTTACGAAGGTCACAAGGTTTTCGGTTCTAGTAAGATCTTAGAAGGTTTTGAGTCATTGTACAGTTCTACTGCGATAAAAAAACTGTTGGCAGAAGACGCTATCATCATTGGTCGTTTGAACTGCGATGAGTTTGCCATGGGTAGCTCTAATGAGAATTCTGCCTACGGAAATGTGCTCAATCCAATCGATAATTCGCGTGTTCCCGGAGGTTCTTCAGGTGGATCGGCCGTAGCTGTTGCTGCCAACCTTTGCCACGTTTCGCTTGGTTCAGAAACGGGTGGTTCTGTACGGCAACCAGCATCATTCTGCGGTATTGTTGGCGTTAAACCTACCTACGGAAGAGTCTCGCGCCATGGTCTGTTGGCCTTTGCTTCTAGTTTCGATCAAATTGGTCCGTTCGCAAATAATATAGAAGACGCTGCGCTGCTATTGGAAGTTATTGCTGGAAATGATGAGTTTGACAGCACCGCTTCATCGAAACCTGTGGAAGATTATCAACCACGGGCCATCGAAAGAAAGAAGTTCGCATACCTAAAAGAATGTGTAGAAACAGACGCGCTTGATCCAGCAATCAAAGCATCATTCCACAATACCATTGAAAAACTGAAAGCTGCTGGGCATACCGTTGAAGCGGTCGATTTTCCTGTGCTCGACTACCTGATCCCAACATATTACGTACTTACAACGGCAGAGGCCTCTTCAAACCTTTCTCGATACGATGGCATGCGCTACGGTTACCGTAGCCCAAAGGCCACCGATCTGGAAAGCACTTACAAACTGTCTCGTTCGGAAGGATTCGGAACCGAGGTGAAGCGTAGGATCATGCTCGGAACATTTGTTCTTTCTGCAGGCTATTACGATGCTTATTATGGTAAAGCTCAGAAGGTTCGCAGGCTTTTAAAGGAAACTTCAGATAAGTTGTTCTCAGATTACGACCTGTTGCTATCGCCAACTACTCCAGATGTAGCCTTCAGATTTGGTGAGAACAGCGATGATCCTATAAAAATGTACCTAGAAGATATCTACACGGTACTCGCCAATCTGGTTGGAATTCCCGCTATGTCTATTCCTGCGGGAGAGAAAGATGGACTGCCCTTCGGTATTCAGATAATGGCCGATCGTTTTCAAGAACAACTGATGTTCTCTGGAGCAAAGGCAATTCAAGACTCGTGCGCGAAGTAATCGCGGCCATTTTCATCCATTTGTGCTTAAGTAATTCAATTTGTAACGTTGATAGCTTATTGGGTTTAACATCTTTTAGAGCACAGCCTTGAATAATTTTGTGCAATGAAGTTGCGTTACAGGCTTACACACATGGAACGGATAATGAAAACCTTAGTGGTATACTTGATGCTTGCAATGGTTTCGCTCGGAGCATTTGCCACCGATCCGGACACCACCAACGCTACCATTCTCAAGGATGATCCGATTCTTGCTGCACTGGATAGTTTATTCGTTGCCAAATTCTTCGAATCGAGCGAGTTCACTACAGATACTGCGCTTCTCAATCATCGCAAATGGAAGAAAGACGAGATACCAAAATTCGATGAAAAACATTATGTGGAGGCATTCAAAAAGATGGATGCGCAATCCCCTTTCAAATTGGTTTATAACCAACCGGTTAAAGCCTACATAGATGCTTACTTGCTGAAGAATCGTGAAAAGGTCTCGCGGATGCTAGGTATGGCTGAGTTGTACTTTCCGCTTTTCGAGGAAATGCTCGATCGTTACGATCTGCCACTGGAATTGAAATATTTGGCCATTGTAGAATCTGCATTGAACCCGAATGCACGTTCGAAATCGGGTGCCATGGGCCTTTGGCAGTTCATGTATCGAACGGGAAAGATCTACAACCTCAACTCAACGTCCTATATGGATGATAGAAAGGACCCGTATCTGGCCACTCAGGCAGCTTGCGAATACTTCCGATTTCTGTACGACATGTTCGGAGATTGGCAATTGGTATTGGCAGCATACAATGGCGGCCCGGGCAATTTGCTAAAGGCTATTAGACGATCGGGGGGCAAACGCGATTATTGGGAACTTCGACCATATCTGAGAAGAGAGACACAAGGCTACGTTCCTGCCTTCTTTGCCGTGAATTACGCAATGAATTATGCAGCCGAGAATAACGTTTATCCTGTTCACCCCGAATTCTTCCATCATGAGTTAGACACTGTTGTTGTGAAGAAAGAAACCAGCCTGATTACGCTCTCTTCAGTATTACAGCTGCCTTACTCACAAGTTAAATTCCTCAATCCTAGATTCCGACATGATATTGTTCCTGCCACTACGGAAGGATTACCCATAATTCTCCCAAAAGACAAGGTTGGCATATTCTTAAGTAATCAAGAGGCGATCTACAAATTGGGCGAACAACCCGTGAATCCTGCATATGCCAATCAGGATGAAATTATGCAGGACGTGCGGAGAACGCATAAGGTACAAAGAGGTGAGACCTTGGGCGGTATTGCGGCACGCTATCGTGTGCGTGTTGACGACCTTAGAGACTGGAACGGAATTAACGGAAACCTGATTCGAGAAGGACAATCGCTCATTGTCTATTCAAGAACCGCAGCAGCACCAGCAACTACTTCTACGGCAACGGTTTCAGAATCTTCCGGAGGTCGTTATCATGTGGTTCAAGCAGGAGATACGCTTTGGGATATTGCCAAAAGAAACGGTATAACCGTGGATAAACTAAAAGAGCTCAACAATATTTCTAATCACTATACCTTGAAAATAGGCACTAAACTGAAGGTTGGTTAACATGCGTCTATTCGGAATCTTCATCTTCCTGTTCATTTCAATTTCTGCATGCAATGCACCTGAAATGCCCTTACCTGGCATTACCGGAAAAGCTGGAGAGCTAGTGGTGGTCATGAATGAATCCGACTGGAACAGTGCCGCTGGCGATACGGTTTTCAACACGCTTGCGGCTCATGTGTACGGGCTTCCACAGGCTGAACCTACATTCAATGTGGTTCACATCAAGTCATCGGCCTTTACTAAGATTTTCCAATCGCACCGTAATATTCTGATTGCCAACATCGGAAAAGAGCACACGAAAAAGATTGAGATGAAGACCGATGTCTGGTCTACTCCACAAGTGGTTATTGAGCTCTGGGCTTCTTCAGATGCTGAATTCATTGAGCTGTTCGGTGCCAATCAAAAACAGATCATCGGTCACGTGCTTAAGAAAGAACAGGACCGCATTCAACGCAGTTACAATGCGCAACTGAATAACGATGTTGTCGGTCCTGTAAAAGACCAGTGGGGACTGAACCTGAGTGTTCCAAAGGGATACAACATTGTTAGAAATGAGGGCGATTTCTCTTGGATACGCTACGAAACCAAGGATGTGACCCAAAGTATTCTGGTCTACTCCGAACCTTACACCAAGCAGAACACCTTTACCGCAGAAGGAATGGTGGAAGTGATGGATGCGTACGGCAAGCGATACATACCAGGGCCCGATGAAGGCTCATTCATGACCACATTCATGGAATATCCTCCACTGATGGAAGAATCAACCATTGCAGATGCTTACGCCTCTAAGTTGGTTGGCCTTTGGAATGTTGAAGGAGCATTGATGGGCGGGCCTTTTGTAACCTACGCCTTTTTAGACCCTTCAGGCAAACGCGTTTATTACCTGCACGGATTCGTTTTCGCGCCAGGAAAGAACAAACGTAACTACCTCCGACAGCTTGAGGCGATCATAAAAAGTGTGCGTTTCAGTTCATAACGAAACCTAGCCTACCGAATTTGGGATAACGTTATACCTTTAGTTCTCTAAACACTAACCTTATCACCATGAAAAAACTCTTACTTCTTAGTACAGCCTTGCTAATTGGCAGTGCTGTAAATGCTCAAACCTGTAACCCAGATGCGCAATTCGCAGGCTCACCTCCGGGGCTTTATCCGGCAGGTTCTCTTGGGCCGTCTTGCGATCTTACTGCAGCAAAAACAATTATCAGTCTTACGGATACTACTGTTACGGTTACTAATCCATTCCCAATAACATCTACATTATATATCACGCGTTTAAGAATCAATGACATTGTGGGTCTTCCTACTGGTTTGCAGGTTAGCACAGATGTTATCGGTTCTGCAGATCAGGATGCCCCGTGGGGATATTGGGAAAACACAGGTAGCACACCGAACCAGACTGCGGCATTAGGTTGCGCCTTTGTTTTTGGTGCAGGTGGCGATTGGGACGCTGCCATTGGCGGTGGTCTTAACAATGAGGGAGTGTACCCGTTGGAATTCCTAGTAGATGCATATGTTGCAAGCGCCAACCCGAACATTCTTGGAGTATTGGGCGGTCCACAATGGGTAAGTACAATTAATCCTGATTTTGGAGGTGGGGAATTTGTGATTTTGGATACGTTGGTAATACCATCAGATTACGCCAACATCAGCACGGTTGTTTCTGGCGTTGAAAACGTTGAGCCTAACTCGCAATACACTTATTCTGTTCCACAGGACCCGAATGTTACGTATAACTGGACGGTAACCAATGGAACAATTGTTTCTGGTCAAGGAACCAATTCTGTTGATGTCACTTGGAACGGTAGCGGAAACATTGAAGTTGAACTTACTGATGGTGGTTGCCAAGGTGTAGACGATCTTGATGTCACTGCAATTGCAACTGGATTGGATGAGGTTGCTGGAATCAATGCAAGCATTTACCCTAATCCGAGCAACGGCATTTTCACATTACAATTGGGAAGTACAGACGCCATCGACATCCGAATCATGGATGTATCGGGTAAAGTAGTACGCTCTGAGAAATTGGCTGGCAGTACGCTGTACAACATCGACATGCAGAATGCACGTATTGGTGTTTATGTAATGGAGATTGAAACAGTTGAAGGAAGAACTTTCAAGAAGCTGATCAAGAACTAAGTAGCATAACTGTTTGATTAAGAAAGGCCGCCCCAAGGAGCGGCCTTTTTTTATTCTACCAACGGCACTTTGATCTGCCTGCTTCCCGAAGCTGCTTCTAGAGATAAGATGTACAAACCTCGAGTAAACACGCTTGTTTCAATCTGCGTTTGTAATATCTGCTGATTGAAAGATCGCTTAAAGACTAGCTTTCCATCTATCGAACATAAAACCAGATTATCGGCATTAATTACCACTCAACAACCTGAACAAAATGTGGGTCATTAATTACACTTCTAACAAGTTTTTACACTGACCATTTGGTCAACTAAAAAATATGACATTACTTTGACTGACCGTTTGGTCAATTAAAGAACTACCGTAACATGTCACCACGCTCTCCGAAGCAATTTGCCGAGATCCGCGAAGAACGGAAGCAACAGATATTGGATGCTGCGTTGCATGTGTTTGCTGAGGATAGCTATCACGGTTCTTCTATAGCCGCTGTTGCAAAACGGGCAGAAGTATCGAAAGGATTGATCTACAATTATTTCGAGAGCAAAGAAGAAATTCTTAAAACGCTCATTGTTGGGATTTTTGACCACATGATGAAAACCTTGCAGCTTGATCTGCAAAAACCTCTTAGCAAGGCAGACTTCGTAAGAATTATTGAGCTGAGTGTTGACGAAGTGGTAAAGACGCCACAGCGTTGGAAGCTCTACATGTCGCTATCATTCCAGCCAGATGTTACCCCGCTGATCATGACAGAGTTGATGCCAAAACTTCAGCCATTCATGATTGCCATGAGCAATTATTTCATCGGAAAAGGTCATGAAGATCCCATGACCATGATGAGGTACTATTCGGCCGTATTGGATGGCGTTCAGATGCACATTCTAATGGACCCACAGAATTTCCCGGTTGATAAAGTGAAACAAATGATCATCGATCAATTCGCATAAAATGAAAAAACTACTTGTTATACCATTGCTTCTTGCAGGCATGCTGGCAAACTGTCAAACTGCACGAGAAATAATCAAGAAAGCAGATGAGAAAATGCGTGGTTCCACTTCGGCCATAACTGAAATGACGATAACTATCGTGCGGCCCAAATGGCAGCGCGAAATGACGCTGAAGAGCTGGTCAAAAGGAGAAGAATTGAGCCTTTCTTTAATTAAATCACCTGCCAAAGAAAAAGGTATTACGTTCCTAAAAAGAGACAAAGAAATTTGGAATTGGATGCCATCGATCGAACGTACGATCAAACTACCTCCAAGTATGATGATGCAAAGCTGGATGGGGACGGACTTTACCAACGATGACCTCGTTCGGGAAAGTTCAACCTTGAATGATTATGACCAAAAGGTTGTGGGCGATTCAACCATATTAGGGCGTAAATGTTGGAAAATCCAACTCGACCCGAAACCAAACGCTCCTGTTGTTTGGGGGAAGCTGATCGTGTTCATCGATCAAAAAGACTACATCCAACTTAGGAGCGAAATGTATGATGAAGACGGATCTTTGATCAACATTATGAACTCGTATGATATAAAAGAAATGGGAGGTAAACTGGTTGCTGCAAAAATGGAAATGATTCCCGTTGAAACACCTGGAAATAAGACCGTAATGGAATTCACATCCATGGAGTTTGACCAGCCGATGGACGATGAGTTCTTTACACCTGCCAACATGAAACGCATCAAATGATCATGCTGATCAAACTCGCTTGGCGAAACATTTGGCGAAATAAGCGGAGGACGTTTATTACCATGGGATCGATATTCTTTGCGGTCATTCTGTCCACCCTTATGATGAGCTTAAAAGAGGGGATCTATGCCCGAATGATCTCGTCCTTGGTTGGGACTTACACAGGCTACATCCAAATTCACGCTCTAGATTATTGGACCGATAAATCGCTTGACGACAGCATGGAGATCACAGACAGCCTAATTCAGGTTGTCCTTGAAACAAACGGTGTTACAGGGTATGTTCCGCGGATAGAGAATTTCGCGTTAGCTGCCTCAAAGGAAATCACCAAAGGTTCCATGGTGGTGGGCATTGACACTGAATTGGAGAAGGCTTATTCCTCCATTCACGAACGAATTTCAGATGGAAAGTATCTAGAAGAAGGTGATCGATCGGTACTTGTTGGGGCAGGATTGGCAGATTATCTGAACCTAGAGGTTGAGGATACGATCGTTCTGCTTGGCGCGGGCTATCACGGGGTAAGTGCTGCTGGAAAGTATCCAATAAAAGGCATTGTTACTTTCGGTTCGCCTGACCTAAGCAAGCAGCTCGTTATCCTTCCTTTGGCTGAAGCCCAATGGTTTTATGGGGCAGAAGGCAAGGTCACCAACATGGTTGTGTTGGTTGATGACCCAGACAATTCCAAAAGAATTGACCAGGCTTTGAAGGACAACCTTTCCGACCGTTATGAAGTGATGCATTGGGAAGAAATGAGCCCGGAGATCAAAAACCTGATTGAGACGGACAGAGTAGAGGGCTACGTGTTCATGTTCATTCTGTACATGGTCATTTCCTTCGGAATATTCGGCACCATGCTAATGATGATGGCAGAAAGAATGCACGAATTCGGGGTGCTTATCGCGGTTGGAATGAAACGCATCAATCTAGCCGGAATGGTTTGGCTTGAAACCGTGATGATATCGCTTATGGGCGCCTTTTGGGGAATGATCGGAGCTTTGCCTGTATGTGCTTACTTCCATTATTCGCCAATTGAATTTGCAAAAGGAGAAGAAATGGCAAAAATGTACGAGGAGTACGGAATGGAGGCAGTGATGCAGGCATCGATTGAACCGGCTGTTTTCATCCAACAGGCAGTTGTGGTGGCTTTGATGGCCACCGTTATTGCCGTCTATCCATTCCTAAAGATTCTCAGGCTGAGAGCTATAAATGCAATGCAATCTTAAAAAGCGTTAACGAAGAGATATGCTGGTTAAAATCGCTTGGCGGAATATTTGGAGAAACACTACCCGTAGTGTAGTGGTGATCATTGCCATTGCGCTCGGCCTGTGGGCCGGTGTGTTTGCTTCGGCCTTTGTGCAAGGCATGATGAGGCAGAAAATTGAAACTGTGATCAAGGCCGAGATGTCTGATTTCCAATTTCACAGACCTGGCTTTACAGATGAATACTTGGCCAAACTCTACATGCAGAACGGAGAAGAAATTCGTTCCAAAGTCGGTACTGAAGAATCGGTAATTGCTTCTTCTGGCCGACTGATAAGCATGGGAATGGTTGGATCCGCAAAGCAGAATGGCGCTATTAAGATCGTAGGGATCGATCCTGATGATGAAGCAGCGGTAACAGGCCTGAACGAGCAGGTTTTGGATGGCGAATATTTTGAAGGTGTAATGCGTAATCCGATTCTGATAAGTCAGGCAACAGCAGAAAAATTCAGAGTAAAGTTGAAGTCGAAACTCATACTCACATTACAAGATGTAGATGGCGAGATCATAGCTGGTGCTTTCCGAGTGGTTGGCATTTACAAAACGGAGAATGTGATGTTTGATAGAATGAACGTCTACGTCCGTCAGGATGATCTAAGAAAACTCATCAAGATTGAAACGGGCTTACACGAAATTGCCGTTTCGCTCAACGATCATGATCTGGCCGACCCAATGGCCACTAAGTATCAAGTGATCCATCCAGACCTTTCCGTGCAATCTTGGCTCGACCTTGCAACCGGTATGAGAATGATGGTTGATATGATCGATGTGTACATATACTACATTGTTGGAATCATCTTGGTCGCACTGCTATTCAGTATACTCAACACCATGTTAATGGCTGTTCTGGAGCGCGTTCGCGAGATCGGAATGCTGATGGCCGTTGGCATGACAAAAGGAAAAGTCTTCTTCATGATCATGCTTGAGACCTTGATCCTTACAATGATCGGAGGGCCGCTTGGATTGCTGATATCCTGGGCATTTGTGACCTATTATGGCGTAAACGGAATTGACCTTGGCGGAGCCTATGATGAAGTCGGTTTTTCGTCCGTGATCTATCCGTTTTTAGATGGTCGGAGTTATCTGGATGTAACGTTCATGGTGGTCATCATGGCCATTGTCGCAGCTATTTATCCAGCTATAAAAGCATTGAATTTGAACCCGGTTGAAGCAATTAGAAAGATATGAGCAAGTTCGTAATAGAAACCAAAGACCTGTGCAAGACCTATGAAGGCGTTGTGCCGGTACAAGCGGTCAATAAGGTCAACCTTCAGATTGAAGATGACGAATTCACCGCCATTATTGGTCCTTCTGGTTCGGGTAAAACCACTCTCCTGAATATGATCGGAGGATTGGACAGACCTACCTCAGGACAAATGCTCGTCAATGGTCAGAACCTTGCCGAATTAAGCGATAACCAACTAATTGATTTTCGATTAAAACACATCGGTTTCGTCTTTCAGAGTTACAATCTCATACCCGTACTTACGGCCAAAGAAAATACCGAGTTCATCATGCTTCTACAGAAGCTTCCGAAAGAGCAGAGAGACGCGCGCGTTGAACAATTGCTGGAAGAGGTTGGTCTGGCCGATAAGAAAGATAGCCGACCATCTCAATTATCTGGCGGTCAGCAACAACGGGTGGCTGTGGCCCGCGCCCTCGCTTCCAAACCTGACTTTGTTCTAGCTGATGAGCCAACGGCTAATCTAGATTCGCACAGTGCATTCAATCTGCTTGATATTATGGCAAGGTTGAATAAAGAAGAAGGAATCACATTCGTTTTTTCAACTCATGATCAGCGTGTAATTGAACGTGCCAGGCGAGTAGTAACGCTGGTAGATGGGGAAATCGTTTCAGATGAACGGAAATAGGATCATCGGATTTCTATTGACCTTGGCCTTGTGTTCGATGGGTGCAATTGCACAAGACAGCACCGCGGTCAAGCCGAAGCGAAAATTCAAGGATATCGTTACGCTTAACGGCTATCTGAAAAACCTGAACATCGTTTCTTTTTCTCCCAATAAACTCATTGGTAACTCCAACGAGCAATTCCTGCACAACCGACTCAACCTCCGCATTTATCCTGTAAAAGGGCTGACCGTAGCGGCCGAATTACGCTCTCGTTTCTTCTATGCCGGTGCCACTGCAAACTCTCCCGTGGCCAAAGATGCGATGCAACTGGACCCCGGTCTTGTTGATATGAATTGGAACATTGGCAACAACGTTAATCCAGTTCATCTCAATACCACACTCGACCGTCTTTGGGTGGGCTGGGGAAACGATAAAGTGGACATTCGAGTGGGTCGGCAGCGCATCAATTGGGGCATTAACACGGCTTGGAATCCGAACGATATTTTCAACGCCTTCAACTTTGTGAACTTCGATTACGAAGAAATGCCAGGAGCAGATGCCTTTCGTTTTCAATACTTTGGAAAGAACATGAGCGGTTTCGAAATTGCCGTAGCCCCGCATCGCAGCTGGAAACGATCTACCGCAGCATTCATGTACAAATTCAATGCTAAGAACTACGATTTCCAATTTATTGCTGGGCAGTACCAGACCGATATTACGGCTGGTTTCGGTTTTGCCGGAAATGCAGGAAATGCAGGGTTGAAAGGAGAAATACAGTGGTTTGGGCCGTACGAGGGTTTCGTGGATAGCATACATACGGTAACCGCTTCGGTAACAGCCGATTATTCATTCTCCAACTCACTGTATCTGAGCGGATCTGTTCTGTACAGTTCAAACGGAATTGATGATGCAGACCCTGCAAAATTGGCCACATTCTTTACCGGTGCCGCCCTAACCGCCAAGAACCTGATGCCAACGAAATACAACGCGCTTATAACGCTATCCTACCCCGCCACTCCGCTTATCGGAATCAGTTTTTCTGCCCTTTATGGTTACGGTCCAAATCTGCTTTTTCTGAGCCCGGGTATTACATATTCCATCGTAGAGAATTGGGATGTTTTCTTGGTAGGTCAGTTGTTCTTTTCCGAATTCCCCGAAATAACATCAACAGGTATTACAAGCTCGTATCAGAATCTGAGCAACAGCATTTTCCTACGGTTGAAGTGGAGTTTCTGAAGTTTCTCCTATCTTGCTAGGCAAATTTCAACTACATGAAACTACTTCGACTCCTCCCAATTCTATCCATTGTCCTGTTCGCTTCTTGCGATAACATGTTTCCATTCAATGACGACATTACCAAGAAGGATGTTTACGGAGAATGGCGCCCGGTGCAGTACGAACAAGATGGTGTTACCACAGAACCGACCGTTGAGCAACGGAACGATTTCATTCGTTTCAATGAAGACAAAACTTTTGTTTGCCAGGAAAAATCGGTGGTGGTTGAAGGAGATTGGTATTTCAATGGCCTGGATAACTCTATTAACATTATGGACGAGGAAGACCCGACCAATTGTATTCCGTTGACCGTACAGTCTGTGAACGAGACAGAAATGGTTTATAAAATGCCTGTAGATGATGGTGGTGAGATGACCATTTGGTTGGTCAAATGATAATGCCTGAAATTGAGTTGAAGAAGCCCGTCAATTGATGGGCTTCTTGCTTTTATCGATATTGGCAAGATGAAGTCGGCACGCGTTGTAGCACTGGTTGTTCTCTGCTTTGGTTTCCTGTTCAACGAATGGGCTTTCCGGCTTGTTTCTCCCGTTGAACCCATTGACAGTTTTCTGCGACTGATGACGCTTTTCCTTGATGCGTTCATCCTTGTTTTTGTGCTGAGTTTCCTTTGGAGAAATATGACGTTCTCTGCCCGTCTGAAACAGCTGACGAATAACCATGTCAGATCTGTTCTGGTTTATTTGGGTTGCTTTCTGAGTTACTGCCTATTGATGTCGGTAGAATTCAGTTGCAGGTACTATTTCAAGCATGTTTACAAAGCTCCTTACTCTGAGAAAACCTACTGGGAACCGAGTGCATGTATCCGCGATTCCATTTTAGGAACAGCCCTTTCAAAGGATTCCGTCACAACGCATGCCTATGTCATCAACGATTCGCTCATTTACAAACAGGCATATAGTACCGATGAATTCAGAAGACGCATTACCCCGACCACAAGACCCGATTCTGTGTACAACGAATTTGCTATGGTTACGGGATGTTCGTTTGCCTTCGGATACGGACTGAAGGAGCGGGAAACGCTCGGTTTCTTTCTAGATAGCATAACAGGAAAGCGTGGTTACAATTATGGTGTGGCCGGACATGGTACGCAGCAAACACTTGCCTTGCTGCAATCGCGTGATCTGCATGCGGAGTTGCACGAACCGAACGGAGTGTTGATCCATCTTTTCATAGATGATCACATTAAGAGATTGATCGGTTCGCGCAGATTGATCAAGCTGTGGGCATCGAACTTCCCGTATTATTACTTGGAAGACGGAGAACTGAAACGGGATGGCAGTTTTTGGACAGGAAGACATCTGACATCCCGCTTCTATCGTGCCATCAGTCAAAGTGCATTTATCGATCTCTTTGATATCGATATTCCATGGTTTGTACGCAATGATCACATGGAACTTTTTGGTGCCGTGCTGAAGGAATCGCAGAAGGAGTTCTTGAAGCAATATCCAGAGGGGAAATTCCTTGTGGTAATTGGCCCGAACAGCGAATTGGCGGAGCGTGCTGTAGCTGCATTACAAGCACAAAAAATTGATGTTCTGGATCTTTCCAATCTCTTGGACAAAGAAGAAAAACGATACAAGATCCATTGGACAGAGGGGCATCCCAATGCCAATTACTATCGCGAAGTAGCCGTAGCAATTGATGCGTATCTGAAGGATTGATTATTCTGATATTGCGCCTATGGAATGGCTTACTAATCTGTTTAAGAAAGACCTGAGCACGTTTGTACGTTTCTCCTTGGTCGGTGCCGTTTGGACAGCCATCAATATTGGTTCAGACATTCTACTCATCGATCATTGGAATCTGCCTGGTTGGCTTGGTGCTTTGATCGGCTACGTGATCCTTTACATTGGCCGCTACTACAGTTACCTGTGGCTTAAGGTTCTGGAACCTCAGTTCTGGAAATACGTGTATTCCACAGCCATTTTTACGGCCGTAATGTGGGGAATGAAGATCGTTGCAACCGACTTTTTAGAATATCCCGCCATGATCGCTTCGCCCGTCATTACGCTATTGGCTTTTGTGCTCAAATACTTCTTCTACAAGAGCATCAGACTCATTAAAGAATAGGTCAGCCAAGCACTTCTTCCAGCACCTTGTGCGATGTGATCTCTTTCATCCCATCCAAGTGGAATCGGAAGAAGTCTATCAGTTTTTGAACCAGGGTTCTGCGTTGCTCATTGCTCATCTTAACAGCATCGAAACTGCTCATACCAACCAGCAACAGCTTATTGAAAACCGTTGTAAGGGGTTCTTCTATAACATGCGGATGAAAGGGTTCTGATCTGGTAAACTCGCCTTCGGCCAGATCGAAATAGAGCTCACCCGCTTCCTGCGGTTGCGGGTAAAAGCCCAGAAACCGAGAGAATTCGATCATGAATTTGAGATGGAAATTGGCTGGAGAGGCTTCGTGATCATCTAACAGAAGAATGGAACTGCGCAGAAACTTGAAGAGTTCAGTGTTTGTCTCCTCCTCGCCTATCGACCGACCAATGATCTCGGAAACGAAAAGTGCAATGCAGGTTTTAACCGGGTCGAATGGTATTGAAAGCAGCGCGCTTTCCCGTTCAATGTTCCGCAGCGTGTGCAGGTTTTTCCGTTCATCGTTAGAGAACGAGATCTCAACCAGACTAAGGGGCTGTAGCAGACTGAGTTTAGAGAGTGCGTTCTTGCCTTTTCCGGTGCGCACCATAAATGCCCTCAGGCCTTTTTCCTTGGTATAGATGCGGGCTATTACAGAGCTATCGGAATAGCGCAGCGAACTGAGCACTATGCCGCTGCTGTTCAGGATCATATCAGTTGATGAAGAGGATCTTGGTAACGAAGGTTTCCTGTCCGTCCTCATTAGATGCAAACACCAGATAGACCCCGCTTTGCGCGCGGCCACCGGTAATTCGGTTTCCATCCCAAATTGCTTGACCTCCTTCGGCAATGGTTGCAAAAACCACGTGGCCCGAAGCGTCTGTTATCTTCACATCAGCATCACGAACCAAACCTTTGATGGCAATCGGCCCTTCGTAATCTGGTTCCACCGGATTCGGATAAGCATACACATCTTCCTTCACAAACTCGGGCGTACCCCAAGTGGCAGTACCACGATAAGAGATCATGCCTTTATCTGTTCCGATGAAAACTTCCCCACTGATCTGATCAACACCAATAGCAGTTATCTGATCGGAGAAAAGTGGACTGTTCTCCGTTGTGAAGTGATGCACCTGCTGCGTTCCATCGGCAGACATGAGAAAAACTCCCGCACTTGCCGTACCGATCCATTTCCTGTTGGCGCCATCTACCGCAATGGCGGTTACGCTTTCATTCTCTAGTAGATATTGAATGTATCCATCCTGCTCAACAAGGATCTGCTGCGCATCGAAATTGCCACCGCTAAAAACGCTTTCTGGCGAATAGAAGACCGAAATACCATTGTTGGTTCCAACCCAGATCTCGCCATCCAGATCGGCTGCAAGGCAGAACACTTCGTTACTGGCAAGATTTCCGTTTCCAGCATTCTGAGTAAGCTTACGGGATTGGTCGTCATTGCTATTGCCCAAGGTTCCACCATCGTTATACACCACTACGCCAACACCTCTAGGCGCCATCACCCATTTCTGGCCAATGTCATCAATGGCAATATCGGCCAAGGTGGCACCACCAAGTCCAGGAACATCAAAAGCATGCCACAGGCCATTTGGCTCTTTGGCATAAAGCGCATTAGTGGTACCTCCACTTGAAACCCAAAGGGTCCCGTTTCTACGGTCCACTTGCAGGCCAACGCAACGGATGTTTCCCGGAGCCGCATCAAGATCCTGTAGCGGACTGTTGGTCGTATCGTAGATCTCTACCAATTGGTCATCGTACATCTCTATTACTCCGTTACCGTAAGAAGTAGTGAACACACGTTTGCTATCCAAAGGATCTACAATAACCCTCAGGTAATCGTAAAATGAAGATGTTTCCGGAAACGCAAACACACTTAGGTTAGCCCATTGATTGTCCTTGAAAGTGTATAGCCCATTCTTGTTGTAGCCGTTGGCCCAAGTAGATGTAACGCTTCCAGAAGAAACGTAGCATCTACCATCCCAAATGCTGATGTTCATATTTAGAACAGACGAAGGCCCATTGACACCCAGAATATCAAATGCCAAACTCGGGCTTGGACGATGTTTGATCAACCCGTTCCATCTATCTGCTATCCAGATTATCTCGTCCTCATCTATAGTAGCGTGTGATGGATTGGCATACGTTCCATTACCATAATCGAACGCAAGGCGCTGTCTCTCCAATGCTGCGCTATACTCTACAACAGCCCCACCGTTAACCACAAGCAGCTTGTTCTCTGTGCTTTCCAGATAACGGATCTCGTTTTCTGTGGCGTCAGCAAATATGCTCCAATTCGTTCCGGATAACACGAATACCGTGTCGGCTACATCAGGGTCGCTGTAGTTCACAAACAGTTTATTGGCAAACCAGGTTCCTGTGTTGTAGGTGCCTGCAGGCAATTGAGAGAAGAGTGTCCAATTCTCGAAGTTGGCCAGATTGATGTTGTTGATGTCGGCATAGTAAACGCCCGCCTCGGTACAGGCAAAGAGTTTATTGTCCGAAGCAGCTACATCGTACACGTTAAGTGCCGTTCCGTTCGGTCCAATGTAGTAGGTGTCTTTGATCTCGTGTTTCACCATATCCAACACCACAATGGCAAAACCGCAGGCCAAATAAGCAAAGTCGCCTTTCAGGTGAATCTTATTGATGGTCTTATTCCCTAGGATGGATTTATCCTTGATATCTGGAACATTGATGATCTGACCATCCTGAATCAGATCCAGGTTGGTGTTGTTGTAAGCAATTACCAGTGTATTGTTCTCCTCGCTCCAAGCAATGGCCGAATACCCGATGTCGGAAAGGCCAGAAACCTTTGAAAGCCGTATCACATCTTGCGATTGCTTGTGATATTGGAACAGTCCGTAGCTGGAGGCAGCAAAGATCCAATCTCCAGCATCGGCCACTTGCACGCCATCGCTGTAAGGTAAATGATCGCGCCATTGACCAACAGCAACTTGCGCAAAGAGTGGAAGATTGACCACCACGGTAATGATGAGGAGAAAAAATGATCGAGACATCTGTCTTGTCGAACTAGGAGGCATGCAGGAACAAGTATAGTGGTTGCAATGCGAAATAACTGTTATTTGCCCGATATATTGTACCAAGCATCTCTCACTTTAAAATATGGTGCTTGCGCTTTGAATTACATTTGTCTTAACACCAAACGTGCCTCGTCTGTTCGCTCCATGAATCTCCTAAGGTCGCTAGCCATATCCATCCTTCTGCTTGGGTTGTGCGTAATTGCCTATTGGGATATTGCCTTCTTTAACGACACGTTGAAGTGGGATATGCTGGATTGCTACTATCCGTGGCGGCAATTTGTGGCAGAGTGCGTGCAGTTCCGTGTGTTTCCGTTCTGGAATCCGTACCAGGATATGGGCTATCCGATCTATGCCGATATGCGCTCCGTGTTCTATCCCGAACCGTGGCTCATCGGGCTTTTCGGTGGCTACAGTATGAAGGTTTTCCATGGCATTTTCCTATTCTATCTGGTAATGGCCGGTGTTGGCATGTACCAGTTGGCGGGGCATTTCGCTCAGAACAATTGGGCACGGATAGTGGTGGCAAGCGCCTATGTGCTGTCCGGGTTTTTTGTGGGACATGGGCAAGAGCTGGCGGGTATCATTGGGGCAACTTGGATTCCGTGGACGCTACTCTACTTTCTGCGCTTTCAGCAATCTCTCCGGTTTGCCAACCTCTTCAAACTCGCGCTTTTTCTCTTTCTGCTGCTCACGGGCGGTTATCAGGCCATCAACATCATCTATATCTATCTACTCTTGCTGCTCGGTATGGCCAGCCTTGCAGGACGATGGTCTGAAGATGGCACGAAACAGGTTCTGTTGAACGCGCTTCTGGGCTTGTTGGTCATCTGTTCCATTGCCATGTTGGCGTTAACCTATACAGATGTGTCTCCTCACGTTGGCCGCCTTACCGGACTTACGCTACAGGAGGCGCATGTGGGCTACGTAGCGCCACATATGCTTGCATCTTTCATTGCCCCGTATGCCGCCACCGCAAAAGAAGGCTTAGAATCCACGGATGGCACCATGCAGAACATGTATGTGGGCCTCATTGTGCTGCTGTTCTTCTTCATTGGGCTGTTCGTTCGGAAATCTACGGAGCTGAAGATCATTCTTGGTTTTGGGCTTGTTTGCCTCTTGGCGAGCCTTGGTCCTTTTACGCCCGTTAGGGAGTGGCTGTTCAACATTCTTCCGGGGATGAATCTCTTTCGCATGAGCAGTTTCTTCTCCTATTTCAGTCAATTGGCCGTGCTGCTGGTTGCATCGGTAGGATTAGAGCATTTTCTGCGTAAGCCGCAGGCAAGTTGGACGCTATTCAAACGGAGTTGGCTTTTTGTGCTGCTCCTTACCGTTACGGTTTCGTGGGTCGGATATGCAGCATGGCCAACGCTTTCGCTTCAGGTGCTGGGTAATCTATTCGATTGGTCGGCATTGGAAGGGGAAATGAAATTCGGGCAGCGATTGATGGTTCACGGTTGCTATCAATTGGCATTTGTTCTTGCTTTAGGCGGGTTGCTCTTTGCGCTTAAGGAGCGAAAGACACTGCTCGGTGGGCTCGTGCTGTTACTTGTGATGCTGGAAATGGTGGTATCCGTACGGCTCAATTTCCAAACAACGGTTGGCGGGGGTTACCAACCCAGTGAAATACAGGCAAAGCTCGATGCACAAGCTAAAGGCTTCCCTATTCCGGATAATGAGCTAGCGTTGCGATGGAACAGCGATTCGAAGCCTGAGTTATTGCCACTTTATCATAATACCAACATTCTTACAAAAACCGTTTCGTGGGATGGATTCAACAGTTTCAAGCTGCGGAATTTCGAGTCGTTCAAAGACGAACGGCCAGAGGCCTTTGCCCAAGCAATGAGCAAGCCTTTGCTGTACGGAATGAAACCCGAGACAGCGATCCGCATTACCGACTTTGGACCGAATGGCGTGAACTGTAGCGTTGTGGCAAATGGCCCAGATTCCATCACCTTGCAGCAGACCTACTTTCCGGGATGGGAGGCAACCGTGAATGGCTCGTTGGCCACTGCTTCGTTGGTCGATGGTGTTTTCCAACGTGTGGCGGTGCCAGAAGGAATTTCCACCCTGCAGTTCGAATATCGAAACCCGAGAGTTAAGAACGCTGTGCTGTTCTCCTATGGAATTGTTGCTATTCTGATTCTTCTGGTGGTTTTCTTCTCGCTTGGCGAGGCGGGTCTTTCACACGTTCGGGCGGGTGTAGCTGCTTTGGTGTTCGGAGCATTGGCCGCGGGTGTTCTTGCATTTCAGTGGTCGAATACAGCGTCCAACCATGCATTCAAAGTGGGAAACTACGAGCTGCTTGCCTTATCTGCTGCGTCTCTTTCAGGAAGTTCGGATGCCATTGTATTGCAGGTAGACGACCGTGCTTTGATGGACAGCGTTCTAAAAGCCAATGGTATTGCAAATAAGGTGGTAGTGGTATCGAACCCGGGCGGACCGGAACTGAACGAACTGTTGCGCATGCCTACAGATTCGGGCGCCAAGCTTATTTACGCTGCTTGGAATCAGCCAGAAAGTGATGCGGTAAAGGAACTGCTACGAACACGATTCGGCTATCTGCATAAGATGTCCAGCGATGCGGGTTTCATCTATCGTTCGGATGCTCGGTTTGCTGATGCGCCACATTTTGAGACACGGCTATCCTTTGAGGAGGACAATGCCCTGTGGAATTTCCAAGTTGCCAGGTCGGATTCGTCAGTTGATGCTTTTAGCGGAACACAGCGGTGGAAGATCGGTGTGGACGAGATGGGCAGTCCGCCATTGATCCTTCGGGTAGGTGATGTTGCTACAAGAGGCCACTACGAATTGGTGTTCGGTACCTCTGCCCAGATACCGAGTGGGAATGGCGGCATGGCAAACATGTACGTAAATGTGGAGCGGAATGGCGAGCGCATTTGGAGTTCGGCCATTGGGCTCAATGCCATGGTAAAAGCATCGAAGGATTGGGTTCCTGTTCTGATGGTGGCGCAACCGGATCTGGAACTGTTGGAAGATGATGTGTTGCGCGTTTATGTGTGGTGCAGCCCCGGCAATGCCGTGTATCTTGACGACATGTTGTTCCGAATGTATGCCGTAGACCGACCTCTTTAAAGGTCTTTCCTGCGGATGATGTAGTTGGGGCGTCTCTTGCCCTCGATAAAACCTTTGCCCACATATTCTCCTAACACGCCCAACATGATGAGTTGCACACCGCCTATGAACAATACACTGGCGGTTGTACTTGCCCAACCGGGTAGTGCCTGATCGGTGAAGGCGAAAGCGTAGACCACGTAAATGCCGTACGATCCTGCCAAGGATGCAATGAAGAAGCCGAGGAAGATGCTGAGCTGTAAGGGTCTGATAGAGAAAGATGTGATGCCCGACAAGGCCAATGCCAGCATCTTACGGTAGGTGTAATTGGAACTGCCCGCAAAGCGGTCGTTGGCCTGATAGCGCACGGCCACCTGCTTGAAACCTACCCAACTTACCAATCCTCTGTAAAAGAGGTAAGATTCGTCCAGTTCCTTGAGCACATCCACCACCGCTCTATCGAGCAAGCGGAAATCGGCCGTGCCGGGATGTAACTGCACGGAAGAAAGCTTCTGCGCCAGTTTGTAGAACAACTTCGATGTGCTGCGTTTCATCCACGAGAGGTTCTTGTCCTCTTCCCGTTGGGTAAAGACCACTTCGTAGCCTTCGTTCCACTTTTTAAGCAGGTCGGGAATGATTTCGGGTGGATGTTGCAGGTCGGCATCCATGCTAATGACGCAATCGCCAAGGGCATGGTCGAGGCCAGCTTTGAGAGCCGCCTGGTGTCCGAAGTTGCGCGACAATTGCAGGAGCTTGATGTGCTCATTCCCTGTCTTAAGCTTCAGTACCATATCGGCCGTACCATCTTTACTGCCATCGTCAACAAACAGCAGTTCGTAACGGGGCAGTTGCTGGAGAATGGGCGTAAGCTGTGCGTAAAGTTCGGTTATGTTGCCTGCTTCGTTAAAGCATGGAATAACAATCGATACCAATGGCTGCTCGCTCATGCGGATAAAGGTAAAAGTATCGTTCGGTCAAGACACACGCTATTATCAACTTGCCGTCATGCTGAACTTGTTCCGATAGCTCCCGATAGCTATCGGGACGGAACAGCATCTTCGACCACACTAACAGACCCTGAAACGAGTTCAGGGTGACGGAAGACTCAGCAGTAATGGCCAAGCCTCTTAATCCGGCCAACCTGTTACGGCAAGATCGATCTGACGTTTCTCCAACGATACGTTCATCACCTTGACAATCACCGCATCGCCCAATTGATAGGTGTTTCCTGTAGTGGAACCGATCACCGACATGGTATCCTCATTGTAATCGTAGAAATCGTCCGGAAGATCCTTCAAGCGGATCATGCCTTCGCATTTATTCGCTTTTATCTCTACGAAGATGCCCCATTCGGTAACACCCGATATCAGGCCTTCGAACTCTTCTCCAATATGATCCTGCAGGTATTTGGCCTGCATGTATTTGGTTGAAGCGCGTTCGGCCTCTGTTGCCTTCTTCTCCATATCCGAACTATGCAGGCAGAGCTCGTCATAATCCTTCTTGTAGGCCGATTTGCCTCCATCGAGGTAGCGCTGTAGGAGGCGGTGCACCATTACATCGGGGTACCTTCGGATAGGTGATGTGAAGTGGGTGTAATATTCGAAACCGAGGCCGAAGTGACCGATGTTGTCGGTGCTGTATTCTGCCTTGGCCATGCAACGGATGGCCATGGTGCTGAGCATGTTCTCTTCGCCCTTTCCTTTTACATCGGCCAGGAGTTTATTGAGCGAATCGGTGAGAATCCTTCTTGGGCCCAGCTCCACTTTGTAATCCAACTGCGCGGCAATGGTCACCAGCATTTCGAGGCGTTCCTGTACCGGGTTGTCGTGTATACGGTAAACGAATGTTTTGGCCTGCCCTTGCTTGGGTCTGCCAATAAAGGTGGCCACCTGTTTGTTGGCCAAGAGCATGAATTCCTCTATGAGCTTGTTGCTATCCTTGTACTGTTTGAGGTAGACCTCTATTGGATTGCCTTTCTCATCCAGGCGGAACTTTACTTCCTCCTTCTCGAAGGCGATGGCTCCGTTATCGAAACGTTTGGCGCGCAACTGTTTTGCCAGTTCGTGCATGGTGAGCACTTCGTCCTTCAGTGGGCCTTCGCCTCCTTCAATAATGGCCTGGGCCTCATCGTACGTAAAACGCTGGTCGGAGTTGATGATGCAACGCCCGAACCATTCGTTGATGACGTTGGCCTTCTCGTCCATTTCGAAGACGGCCGAAAAGACGAGCTTCTCCTCGTTGGGGCGCAAGGAACAGACCTTATTGGAAAGTTTTTCGGGCAGCATGGGTATTACCCGATCCACGAGGTAAACCGAGGTGGCACGGCTGATGGCCTCCTCATCGAGGGCGGTGCCGGGTTGCACGTAGTGCGAAACATCGGCTATGTGCACGCCAATCTCCCAATTGCCATTATCCAGTTTGCGGATGGAGAGCGCATCGTCAAAATCCTTGGCATCATCGGGGTCGATGGTAAAGGTGGTGATCTCGCGGAAGTCGCGTCTTTTGGCTATCTCCTCATCGCTTATGATCTCTGGAATACGTTCTGCTTCGCGCTCCACGTTCTCAGGGAAATACATGGGGAAATCGAACTCGGCCAAGATGGAATGCATCTCGGTCTCCATCTCTCCCGGACGGCCCAATACGGTAATGACGTGGCCAATGGGGTTGTGTGCCCTTTCGGGCCAGCTCATCATCTTTACAATCACCTTATCGCCATCCTGTGCGCGCATCATTTCTCCGAGGGGGATGAAGAAATCGACCGGCATGTTGCGGTTATCGGGCACCATGAAGGCCACTTTGCTGGTGGTGTTGATGGTGAGGGTACCTACGAACGTTTCGCGGGCACGTTCCAGCACCTCTACGATCTCTCCTTCTACCCTATTGCCCTTGCTGTTGGCGTAGGCGTGCACCTTTACAATATCTCCGGGCAGTGCTTGGCGCACTTTTCGGGGCGAGATGTACACATCGCGCTCCAGTCCGTCCACTTTTACGTAGGCGGCCCCTGTGCTGGTCATATCCACCTTGCCAATAAGCTTAGGCGCTGGTTTGAATTTAAGCTGGTACTTGCCTCTTTCCACTTCGCGAAGCAGTCCATCGCCCTTCATTTTATTGAGGGTCTGTGCTAGGCGGGCGCGTTCCTGTACATCGGTAACGCCAATACGTTTTGCTATCTGTTTATAATTGAGTGCCCGATCGGGGCTTTTGTGCAGGGTATCCAAGATGGGTTCTTGGTATACGGATATGGAAGGGCCTTTTTTATTTCCGCTTCCTTTCTTCTTCTTTTTCAACTAGTTGTATTCATTATTTGGTGGTAAAGGTAGGGATAATAGGACTAGGGGTGCGAGGTGTGAGCTTTGGTTGATGGTGAACGGTTGACGGTTTACGGTTTTACCCTTCGAGTACCTCAGGGTGCGGGGAATTGGGGGAAGGTACCCTTCGAGTACCTCAGGGTACGGGGAATGGCGGTGTAGTACCCTTCGAGTACCTCAGGGTTTGGTCGGATGGGCTCATCGGGCCCTTAGATGATTTCCACATCAGGCACTCAGATAGTAGAACTGAAGGGAATGAGCCAGAGATCAATTATGCCGATACAGTGTAACGGTGCCCGTAATGCGTTTCGGTTCAAAGGTGTTGAATTCCTTGAGTAGGAACTGATAGACATACATGCCCTGCTTGACCTCCTTCTGTGTGTTCTGGTCTGTTCCATCCCACCACTTGAAAGGATTGTCGGTCTGCCACACCAGGCTACCCCAACGGTCGTACACCTGCACATTGTAACTCTCGTACTCAAAGTTGTCTCCCATCGGGCCCCATGTATCATTCTTGCCATCCTCATCAGGCGTGAAAGCATTGGGAACATAAAAGGTGAAGAAAGGATCTACCTGCACATATCCGAAGGTAGTATCCGAACATCCGTAGTTAGGGTCGTTGTAGGCAATGAGCATCACCAGAAAAACCCCTGCAGTATCGTAAATATGCCGTGGGTCTTCTTCATAAGAGATGTTACCATCTCCCAGATGCCATTCGTACGAAACAGAACCGCTGCTCTGATTGATGAACTGTACCGATGGGTCAACGAACTCTTCCGGTTTGGAGCGGCTATCGAAAGCAGCCGTGGGCGATGGAATGGAACCCACCACGGCCGCGCCAGAAGTGGAGCAACCACCTGCATCCGTTATCACCACCGAGTATTCGCCCGGAGAAAGATGCGTGTTCCAGCCCGATGGCGTCACCTCTTCAGAATAGATGGAAGCAGAATCGGCAATGGACGACCATACATATACGTAAGGACCTGTACCACCGATCACACTTGCCTGCACGGCACCGTTGCCTAACCCGCAGGTATCGTCTCCAGCCTGCATCAACACATTGATCGGAGCGGGTTCTACTACAACAACCGTGGTGTCGGCCGTACATCCGTTGCCATCGGTAACGGTTACCGTGTAGCCTCCCGCATTCAGGTCATCGATGGATGCCGTGTTCGATTGGAAGATGTCGTTCCATTGATAGGAGTAAGGCGCGGTTCCTCCTGCAGCCAAGGCGGTGGCAGTTCCGTTGTTCTGTCCCGCACAGAGAATATCGGTGTGCGATGCGTTGATGCTTGGCAAAGGGTTCACCGTTACGTTCTGAATGGTGGTGGCCACACATCCGTTGGTGCTTACCACAGCAAGCCCCACGGCATAGGTTCCGGCAGCTGCATAGCTGTAGCTGGGCGATGCAACGGTAGAAGTGCCGAGGTTGTCTCCGAAATCCCAGGCCTGCGTGGCGATCTGTCCTCCGCTTACCGAGCTTTGGTTCTGGAATGCGGTGGCCGCTCCTTCGCACACTTCCGTGGCGGTGAATTGTGCGGCAGGGGCTGGGTAAACCGTTACCTGCTGGTCGTAGGTGTCTGCGCAAAGGTCGGCAGTAATGACGCCCATTGTCACCGTGTAGGTTCCCGCACTGGGAAAGGTATAGCTGGGTGATGCTTGGGTGGAATTCCCCTGCCCGTCAAAATCCCATGCCCATTGCAGAATGGTACTGCCTGTAACGGTAGAATTATCGGTAAAGACCGCTGCAGTGCCAACACATACATTGGCGGTGCTGAAGTTGGCCGTTGGGTTCGGGTAAGAGTTGGCCTGCAGCGTCAATTGGTCGGAGCAATTGCCCGCGCTGGCCGTAAGTGTTACATCATATACACCGGGTGCGGCATAGATATGGGTCGGGTTTTGCACTGTGGAGGTGGAACCGTCTCCAAAATCCCAATCCCAGTTGGTAATGCTGCCCGATGCAATGGTTGAAATGTCTGTGAATCCGAGTTCGCTTCCTGTGCAGGCATCCAGAATGATGAAATCAGCCGTTGGGACATCGCTCACCGTTATCACCACATTCTCCGTAGTGCTGCAGCCTTGCGCATCGGTTACCGTTACCGTGTAGTTGCCTTGCGAAAGACTGACCGTGGCCGTTGTTTCGCCACCACTCCAAGCATAGCTGCTACCTCCGCTGGCCGTTACGCTTGTGTTTCCTCCTGGGCAATGGCTCAAGGCCCCTGAAATGGTTACCGCTGGACCTGCGAGCTGCGCATCGTTGCTGAAGGCAGAGCTCGCGGGAGATATGCAGTTCATGCCTTCGTTGGCAACAACGGTATAAGACGTTCCGATGGCCATGCCGTTAATGGCGCCTCCCGCACCCACGGTGGGTCCCACAGGGTTGAAGGTGTAGGTAAGGGCTGCGTTATAGTTGCTTATGCTGCTGCTACCGGCCGCTGTGCACGATGCAGCTACAGATGCGATGGTGGGCGCATCCAACTGACCTGTGGCGGCTGCGTTGCTGAACGCGGCACTGGGCTGCGATGGACAGCTGATGTTTCCGGAAACAACGGTGTAGCTGGTGCCCGTGGTCATGCCGTTGATGATACCTCCTGCACCTACCGTAGGCCCGGGCGGGTTGAAGGTGTAGGTCTCGGCAGGATTGTAATTGTCGATGGTGCTTGTACCATCTTGTGTACAAGTTGGCGCGCCCGATGTGATGGTTGGTCCGGGAGGTAGGTTGATGGGGCCATTGAAGGTGATAAGAATTCCGCCCGCGGCACCGTTTCCACCGTTTGAATTGCCACCTCCGGCACCGCCACCGCCAAAGGCTGTTCCGGCCGCGCCCTCGCTTGCTCCACCCGGTCCTCCGGCAGGGCCTGCGCCCGCGCCACCGTTTCCGCCATTGCCTCCATTTCCGCTAAGGCCAGCTATTCCAGGCGTGTTGGTGCCACCACCGCTGGCCGTTCCTCCTGCTCCGCCCGAGCCCGGACTTCCTTCTGTTCCATCGCCACCGCCTCCGGCTGCTCCGCCATTGGCCGTCAGGCTTATCGGATTGCCCAAGGCATCGGTACCATTTATGGTGGTAGCTCCTCCGGGGTTGCCGTTATCGCCATCGTTGAAATCGCTGCCGTTGCCGCCTCCGCAACCGCCTGCCGCAATGCTGTAATTGAAAAGGGAACCGGGTGTGACATTGGCCGTAATGGCTGTGTAGCCGCCACCGCCTCCACCGCCACCTCCGCGGGTATCATAGAAACCTCCGTTGCTGCCACCGCCTCCGCCTCCGGCACCTCCGCCACCTCCGTAAAGTTCTACGGTTACGGAAGTAACGCCACAGGGAACCTCAAACACGCCTGCTTGGGCTGCCGCGCCACAGCCTACAGGTCCGGGCACGGTAACATCTTGCGCAAGAGCGCTGGCGGCAAGGACGATGGTGAGAACCAAAGCGCTTACAATTCGAACAATGGGCATGGGTAGGGGTGCTTGTTCCTTGGCCTGCGAAGTACGGGGTTTCATCTTAGAGGTGAAATTATCTTATTGCAATGTCATTATGAAATTGATGTACACGATCTGCAATTACACGCAAGATCGTTGCCATGTAACGCTGCATGTATGACGTTGCTCACCGTGCATGGATGCCCCTAGAACCGTCATTGCGAGGAACGAAGCAATCTCAAACCTTCTTATCTCAATGCCATTGGCCTCAAAGTACAGGCAGTGTTGGTAGGGCATCCAAGATCGGTTCTTGATATACCGATATGGAAGGGCCTTTTTTCTTCCCGCTTCCTTTCTTCATCTTTTTCAACTACTGGTAATAGAATTATACTTGCTAAGGTAGAGATGATGAGATGGGAGACTATTCGGAGAGATTAACAGATGATGAAATCACCAAATAATGCAGCAGCATTCACAAAACCTAAGCCGTCACCCTGAACTTGTTTCAGGGTCTGAACCTCTCTTGATTATGATACCGCAGAAAGTCTGGTTCAGGCCAAAATTTCTTCGGTTCATGAATCGGTTTACCGTCATACTGTATAAACAACTCCTCCATCTTCTCTGAAGCACCTTTCTTTTTCAAATCAGAGGAAACTTTCACCACATAGTCAGGAGTAATGGTGATGTAGCCCTTTTCAAACGCCTTGTCATGCAAAGCATTAATGGCAATACCGTTATGCGGATTCATTCGGTTCTTTTCATCATCGGACCACCGCTTAATGTGCCCAGCAACGAGAAATTCCTCCTGTTGCAAACCGGTAATACAACAAGTATTATCATATGCGGCTAGCACCATCTGCCTAAAGAAATTCTGATTCACACGTACCTTTACGATCGCTTCACGCTCCTTGCCCGTTTTGGAAAGAATCTCATTCAGGTCAGGCTCATTGCTAAGAATCGAATCCGCACTTCTCAGTTCCTTCTTTGCACGAAGCAGTTCGCTTTCAAACGCCACTGATTCAATGTTGCCATAGAACTCGTCCCATATCTCACGATCCAGCTTGCTCGCATTACTCGCTCCCTTAATGCCTCGCGCTTGCAACATGGGGTCAAAACTTGCAAGGTTGCCAAGCTTCAATCCTACCGAAGAAGGTGTCCTTCCAATCAGTTCAGCCAGCTTTTTCACTTCAGAATTACTCTTGTGAAACTTCCCAAATGGAAGTTTCGAATAAAGGTTGATAGCCAATATCAACTCTTCACGTGTCCATAAGCGCTGCCCAGCTTTCATGCGGTGCAATTTAGGTTTAATGAATTCATCGTTTACCAATGTATAATCTCAAATTCGCTGCCAGGCCATATTATCCTGCTTCAGCCAATGCGACAAGAAGTTTACAGAAAGTTCAACGCCCCACTCAATCCCGATAACTCCCCTTAAACACCTCGTTCACCTGCCAATCAGTAAATTCAGGTTCAGGGTAAAAGCTACGTTTCACTGGGCGCTGCATTTCTTGGTTATGGAAACGGAGAAGCCATTCATTCAAACCATAACCGCCATTTGCCTTGGTAGAAACCTTCAGTTTTAATTCAGAGTCAATCGCAAACAGACCATAATCAAACAACTTGTGGTGCATCGTGCACATGGCAACACCATTCTGCTCAACATCTGGGCCACCTGCCTGGTGCCATTTGATGTGTGCGGCCTCTACTCCAACAACTTGGTCATCGCGTCTAATCTGAAAGCCACAGATGGCACACCTACGCTCATACGCTTCCAATACCCGTTGCCGAAACTCAGGGTCTCTTCGTTTACGATTGTTTGTGCTTAGAGCTACATCAAGGTCAATTCCTAACGCATTGAGAATATCCTCGTGCAAAGATTCGGGGAAATTCTGGTGCAGCAGGAACTCAATTGCTTCGCGCCTTGATGTTGCATCTTGCAAAGCCAGCGCCATTTCTGGCGTAAAACTGCCAGCGGCTCTGACTTCAAGCAAGTGCCCCTTTCCGTAATCTTTCTTCGTGTTGATCGCTTCGGTGCCATGTACCGTCCAAATACCATCATTAGCCAACCTGAGAAACGGATAGGTGGCCTTGGTTGGGTTAGGCGGACCAAAATCTTCCAGCAACTTCGAAAGGTGCTTGTCTACCGCCTCAAACGTATTTTCTTTCACACCCCGCGAAAGCTGAGCAATGGCATAAAGCATCAAAAGTGGCTTATGAGGTGCCCGTTTGTCTCCCTTACTCCAAGCGTTTACATTGGCTATCGCTTTCAAAGCATCCATGTCGTAAAGCTATAAAAGAGCTTCTGCATCTAAGCTATTCACCCT
>JAGYJL010000170.1 GCA_018402015.1 Flavobacteriales bacterium
ATTCCTTTTGCGGAGGGAAATCAGTTTACAGAAGCCCGTTGGTTGCTTGGTCGCAAGTTATTCTATGATCCAATTCTCTCTGTTGACAGCAGCATTAGTTGTGCTTCTTGCCACATGGCACAGTTTGCATTCAGTGATACTGTAGCTATGAGTATGGGTGCTGGAAAAGCACTTGGAACACGGAATGCTCCAACGCTTACTAACGTGGCCTACAATCCTTATTTCACGCGGGATGGTGGAGTACCAACGTTGGAAATGCAGATACTGGTTCCTATTCAGGAACACAATGAGTTCAACTTCAATATCGTGCTCATTTCTGAACGATTGATGAAGGATTCGACTTATGTGCAGATGAGCAGTAAAGCATACAACCGAGAACCAGACCACTTTGTGATCACAAGGGCTATCGGCTGTTTTGAAAGAACCATCATCAGTGGAAATAGTCGCTTTGACAAGTATTTTTATCAAAAACAGGAAGGTGTTCTCTCTGACTCAGAGATGAAGGGAAAGGAACTGTTCCATTCAGAAAGAGTGGGCTGTACGAACTGCCATAGCGGGTTCAACTTTACCGATTACTCGTTTAAGAACAACGGTTTGTACGAAGTGTACGCTGATTCTGGTCGGTTTCGCTTTAGCAACCTGGAAACCGACCGTGCTGTGTTCAAAGTTCCAACACTCAGGAATGTAGGACTAACTGCTCCATACATGCACGATGGTTCTTTCCAGACTTTGGCCGAGGTTGTGGAGCATTACACAACCGGAGGAAAAACACACAAGAATAAAAGTGAATTCATGAAACCTATCGACCTGAGCGAACAGGAAAAGGAGCAATTGGTAGCGTTCCTTCATACGCTTACTGATGAAGAGTTCATCAACAGAAAAGAATTTCATCCACAGAGTTATTAAACTTCGAAAACATTGAAAATGAAACGAATACTATACATCCTATTACCAATTGCCGTTATTATGGCGGCATGCAATGAGGACCCAGAGAACCTAGCGGTTTATGACGATACTGCCTATATTCTTGATTACGGAACTTTTCCTCCTCCTAATTCTCAGATTGCAAACGTACTTACAGCACAAAAAGTAGCTTTAGGTCGAATGCTTTTTTATGAGGTCAAACTTTCCAGTAATCTCACACAATCTTGTGCCAGTTGCCATAGACAAGAACACGCTTTTACAGACACAGCGCAGTTTAGTGTTGGCGCTGAAGGGGATGTAGGTGGACGTCAAGCAATGGCCATTTTCAATATGGCTTGGCACAATAACGGTTTCTTTTGGGACGGACGTGCTCCAGAACTACATGATCAGGCTACGCAGCCAATTCAAAATCCCGTGGAGATGAATGAGACCATTCCAAGTGTGGTAGCCAAATTGTCGGCAGATAAAAGTTATACGGATCAATTCATCCGTGCCTTTGGCGATGATGAGATAACAGAAGAGCGCATTGGTGCTGCTCTTGAACAGTTCATGTTCACGTTCATTTCCAATAATTCAAAGTACGACCGTTTTCTTGCTGGTAGCGCTACCCTTACTCCAAGCGAAGAGCGAGGCCGTCAGTTGTTCTTTGCAGAATACAATGAGTTCTTTCCAAATGAGTCAGGAGCTGATTGCGCGCATTGCCATGGCGGAATTCTTTTCGAGAATGATCAATACATGAACAATGGCCTTGATACTGAGGCCAATTTTGATGATCTCGGAAGGTTTGAAGAAACGAATGATCCAATGGACCGAGCCAAATTCAAAGTCACTTCTCTTCGAAATATTGAAATGACGCCCCCATATATGCACGATGGGCGGTTTACGACTTTGGAGGAAGTGGTTGAGCATTACAACAACGGAATAGAACAATCTTCAACATTGGATCCAGCATTGAATGCGACAACAGCAACGGGACTTATGCTTGATGCCCAGGAAAAAGAAGATTTGGTGGCTTTCCTGAAAACCTTGACTGACGATACTTTTTTAACCAATGCAGAATTCAGTTCACCATACTGAATAGTTACCGCCAATTAATTCACGAGGGTTCTTGAAGCGACTGTACTGATCTTACACTCGGTTGGCACAGTGGCATGCCCGGAACTTTTATCAGACCGTTATTCGAAGATGCGTTTCCATGGCTGGGTAGCTTCCAGTTGGTAAGCGATATCCAGCAGCAATGCTTCCTGA
>JAGYJL010000171.1 GCA_018402015.1 Flavobacteriales bacterium
CCACCAAGTATGTGGTGAGTGCCGCGTACCGTTTGTTCCATCCCATTGATCAGGCTGCGTATTTTGAGAAGGAAATTGATGAGCGCGAGATCAGCGATGGTTTCAATTTCGCGCTGATCCAGAACATCCTGAGGAACGTTCCGCTTTTCACAGCCGCAGAGTTGCAGCACTTGAACAGGCTTCAGCAAACCTACAGAGACAACGTTGCCCAACTTTCTGAAGCGGAATACGCCAAGGAACTGACGCGTCTGGCGGTGGACCTGAGTTGGAAATCTTCTCAGATAGAGGGAAACACATATTCCTTACTGGAAACCGAGCGGTTGCTGAACGAGAAAATCACAACAGAGGGTAAATCGAAGGATGAGGCCACGATGCTTCTCAACCACAAGGATGCATTGGATTTTATCATTTCTGACCCAAAATACATTTCGCCTTTGTCGGTTTCGAACATCGAAGACATTCACAGTCTGCTAGTGAAAGAACTCGGCATTGACCGTAACATCCGAAAGCGTAGGGTCGGCATTTCAGGAACGAATTACAAACCGATTGACAACGAATTTCAGATCAAGGAGGCGCTACAGGACATGTGCAGCCTCGTAAATTCGCGCTCGTCCATTTTTGATAAAGCACTCCTGGTTCTTGTGCTCATTTCCTACATCCAGCCCTTCGGTGATGGGAATAAGCGAACAGCGCGCATCATTAGTAATGCGATACTGATCGAGAACGGATACTGCCCTATTTCGTTTCGAACAGTAGACAGCATCGATTACAAGAAGGCGATGCTGTTGTTCTATGAACAAAACAACATTTCTGCTTTCAAGCGCGTTTTCATGGAGCAGTTTGAGTTTGCCGTGAAAACCTACTTTTGACCACGACATGAGCCTAGAAGAAGTCCGTAATTATATCAATAGCGTAAGGCGAGATTTTGCCAGCAAACCACTGAGCAAATCCGACCTAAACGAAAACCCTATGGAGCAATTTGCTACATGGATGGAAGAAGCAGTGAACGCACAGATTTTAGATCCGTACGCCATGTGCTTAAGCACGGTAAATGTAGATGGACATCCATCTTCGCGCATTGTGTATTGGCGCGATGTGAGTGAAGATGGCTTTGTGCTTTACACCAACTACAACAGCCGAAAAGGTGTTGAGATTGCAGCTAATCCAAACGTGGCGCTCAATTTCCATTGGACGGAATTGGACCGGCAAATTCGTATTGAAGGAAAGATTAAAAAAGTGCCGACCGAAATGTCTGACACGTACTGGGCTTCTCGTCCGCGAGAGAGCCGCATTGGTGCGTGGGCATCGGCTCAAAGCCACATAATTCCCAACTCTAGTCAACTACAAGAATCGATTACAGAACTCCAAGAAAAGTACAAAGACGAGGAAATTCCGCGCCCAAAGCACTGGGGCGGTTATGTGGTTATTCCAGAACGATTAGAGTTTTGGCAAGGCCGCCCAAGCCGTTTACACGACCGTTTTGTTTACATCAAAAACGGAGATGATTGGACGCTGGCGCAACTTTCTCCGTAGGGAGTAAGGAGCAAAAACGATGAAATGAAAAAAAGAGAAAATGTTTAGTGCGTTTTCTCCTTTTTCGTTTTTCTTTTCTCTTCATCGTAGCTTTACATCATGTCAGAACTCATTTTCGACACAAAGGAGAATAACAATCGCAGGCGGCAAGAAGAATTCTTGGCGTTATCTCCAGCGGAGCGCGTGCAGGTTTTCTTGAAAATGGTGGGTGAGTTTTCCAAATTCGGAACGAAGACAAAACCGCAAGACAAAGGAAACTTCGTTCTTACAAAATCGGAAGATGGAGTTTGACGATAAGGTTCAAACATTCATCGAACTGGCAAATAAGCATGATGTAAAAATGCTGATGGTCGGTGGTGGAGCTGTCAATTTTCACGGTTACCAGCGACACTCCACAGACGTTGATTTCTGGATTGACATTCGCCAAGAAAATCTTGATAACCTGAAAATTATTCTAAACGAAATGGGCTATGCTTTTGACGCGTTTCCGGAAGATGTGAAACGTGCGGAACAGAACATTTCCATCAAAATGTCCCCTATTCAGGAAATAGAACTCATTACGCGTTTCAATCTTGGAAAAACATTTGATGAAGCATTTCTAAATGCTGAAATAACCATGATTAACTCGCTCGA
>JAGYJL010000172.1 GCA_018402015.1 Flavobacteriales bacterium
TGAAACCCGCATGTTCCATCTCATTCAGTCCCGTGATGGTGCAGCCTTTGGGAGTTGTCACCTTATCGATCTCACTTTCAGGATGCGAACCGTTCTGAATGATGAGTTCCGAAGCGCCTTTCATGGTCTGACTGACAATGGCTGTGGCGGTCTTGGCATCGAAGCCGACCTCTATCCCACCCTGTATCATGGCACGCATGAAACGCAAGACGTAGGCAATGCCACAAGCACCCAAAATGGTGGCCGCTTCCATCAGGCTTTCATCGATGTACAGCGTGGAACCAATTTTATCGAACAACTGCTTCATCGATTCTCGTTGCTGAGGTGATGCACCCGAATCACAGATAAGCGTCATGCTTTCGTTCACATCCGCAGCGGTATTTGGCATGGCACGAAAGGTTGGTAGTTCCTTTCCGCTCCAAGCAGAAAGCTCGGCCAATGTGATTCCTGTGGCCAAACAGACCAAGGTGTGTTTATCGGCTTCCAACGAACCGCTGATCTCTTTCAGAACAGGTTCGACATTATATGGTTTCACGGCTAACACGACCACATCGGCCTGTGCTACGGCCTGGGAATTATCGGAAGTAATGACCACGCCTTTTTCGGCAAGTTCACTCAACGATTTCGTATTCCTTCTGGTAGCGATGAGGTTGGCGGATTGGAAACCGTCATCCAACAATCCGTGAGCGATGGTCAGTCCAAGGTTACCGCAACCGATAATGGCAATTTTCTGGTCTTTCATAATGAACGTGTTCAATTTGCTAAAGTAGCTATATCACTTCTTCAGTATTCCGAACTCTTTTGCAATCCAATAGGTGGAATGAAAACCAATATCCTCCGAGAAAAGGCCATCGCTTCCGCCTTGGCCTGTTTCATTTCCTACATCAACGGCAATCACGTGGCCCATTCCATCAAACTCATAGAGAACTACTTTCTCCGATTCGGTATCTGACCAAGAACTGCGTTTCACCTTCGGATTGTCTTGAAAATGTTCTTTAACCATCACAGAATCACGGTCCAGCCCATGCAGACCGGTCCATTGTTCCATGATCTCGTTGGCGTTCTTAGGATTTACAACAGGGTCGTTGGTTCCTTGCAGGATGACCATCTTCGGATATGCGCCACGGTAACCTTCATTAGCCAATCGAACGCGTCTTGCCAACTCCCATGGCTTCTTATCCACCCAACCGAACATACTTCCAACACCTGAAATAAGATTCCCAAAGCCGTATGGGCCACCTGCATAAGACGCTACTCCCGAATAATCTGCAGGATACAAAGCAGCAGCTGCAACTGCCATGGCAGCTCCAGCAGATACACCGGTAACGGAAACTCGGGTACCATCAATCGGGTAATTGATCTTCACGTACTCCACCACTTGATGGATGGATGCCACTTCACCTTTATCCAATTCTGTGTCTTTGCCATAGAACCAGTTGAAGCAGCGATTGGCATTGTTTGTTCCTTTCTGTTCGGGGTAAGCAATGATAAAACCGTGCTCATCCGCCAGTTTGTTCCAGCCGCTCAGTCGCATCATTCCATGCGCGTCCTGATTGCAACCATGCAGTACGACCACCAACGGCACATTTCCCTCGGGCAACTCTTTAGGAACATGAATGAACAGCCGAAGTTTACCTGGGTTCTTCCCGAAGTTTTCTATTTCGGGCATGTCTTGTGCCTGCGCGAAGAGGGAAAAAAGAAAAAAGAATCCCGATAGTAATCGGGAGGATAAAAGGAGTCGCTGCATCGGTTGTATCTTCAACGCCAAAGCTGCCGAAAAGTATTCGATGCCTAAAACTCAATCCCCATTCTATAGTTTCGGTAATGTATTCATTGCTTTAAGCCTTTTTCTCGGTGCGTGCCAGCAGCCAGAAAGTATTTCAACAATTGAGACCGTTCTGAACGAGCAGGACATATCAGATTCCAGTGCAGTTGAAACCGTAGCGGTTATTCGCGGCTTCTACACGCCAGCATTTGAGCACGATATTACCATTGGCGAATACTTCTGCACCATGGATAGCCTGGTTCTTCATTATGACTCGCTATTGAACTATCCACTGACCGAACACATTATTGTGCACGCCAATTCATGGCTCATC
>JAGYJL010000173.1 GCA_018402015.1 Flavobacteriales bacterium
ACATCCACCGAAAACTCTGTTCCGTACACTTCTAATATCTCCAATCCGCCTTCGTAGGCGCTTTTAATCGCTTGTTCTATCATGGCCGCGAAAGTAGGTCTTTGGCTGATTATAGCAGTCCGTATCGCCAAGAAAGCAGCAACGTTCCAAGCGTAATGTAGATCAGCGTAAGTGGTAGACCGATCTTCATGAAATCTTTGAAATTGTAACCGCCCGAACCGTATACCATGAGGTTGGTCTGATAACCGATGGGCGTAATGAAACTGGCCGCGCCTCCGAATGCTACAACCAGCACAAAAGGTTCTACAGGCAGATTCATGCTTTGAGCCAAACTAATGGAGATCGGAAAGATGAGCGCTACAGCAGCTTTATTGGTCATATAGGCACCAAGAAGATTGGTGACGGCAAAAATCCCCGCGATGACCGCGACCGGACCAAGTCCTTTTCCGATGTTCAGAACGGTCTCAGCAATAAGGTCAGCCGCGCCACTGTTGTTCAGCGCCTTACCCAATGCCAGCCCGAATGCCATGATGGTCAGAAGGTTCACGTCCAATCCCTTTCGCACTTCGGTAGCTGTTAGAATTCCAGCGAGAAGCGTTCCGGCAAGTACAAGCAATAAACATGTGAACAACGGAACAGGCGTGGTGGCCGAAACGATGATGGAGGCCATGACACCAAGGATAACGTAAAGGGCTTTTCGTGCTTGCACACGCACATTCTGCTTCCGCGAGATGGTGTAGAAGGCATTTTCCGTAGCTCGCTTGTAAAAGTCGCGACCAGCAAACAGAAGAAGGGCATCACCGGCCTCCAGTTCAATGTCGCCCAACTTACCGCTCAGTTTCTCACCGTTCCGGTGAACGGCCACGATGGCTGCATCATATTTCCCTCGGAAATCAGAATCCTTTACCGTTTTTCCAATCAGCGAACTATTGTAAGAGATGACCACTTCCACCACATCCGAGAGGTGATCGCTCTCGCAGGTTTTCGGCAAACTCAGGCCCATTTCTGCCTTCACCATATCCTGAATCGTATCCAAGCCTCCCGTAAAGATCAATCGGTCGTGCGAACGAAGTATATGTGTTGGTGAAACGGGCGTGATGATGCGTTCATTCCGTACGATTTCTACCAGGAAATTGCCTTTCAAATTCCTTAAACCAGCCTGCTGGATGGTTTTACCGATCAGCGCTGAAGTTTGACCGACCTCCGTTTCCACGAAATATTCGCGCCAATCTTCGCTGAATTCATCTACCGCATCCTTGTGTGTAGGCAACAGTTTGTCCGAGAAAAAGAAGAGGTACAGACCACCTACCACGGCCAGTGGTAACCCGATCCATGTGAAGTCGAATATGTCGAGGCTTGGAAGACCGGCATCAACTGCCAAACCATTTACGATGAGATTGGTACTTGTTCCAACCAAGGTCATACACCCCCCTACAATTGTCACAAACGACAACGGAATAAGTAGTTTGGAAGGCGACATCCCATTTCTCTTTGACCAACTATGCACGTAAGGCATCATCATGGCCACCAACGGAGTATTGTTGAAGAATGCAGATGCTGGAGCAATGAAAAGCATCATTCGCCCAACGAACGACCGCTGACTTTTCGTCCCTTTGAAAAGGCGGTTGAAGAGCGCATCCATCACGTTCGTTTTTCGGATGGTGTCGCTGAGAATCAGTAGCAAAATGATGACTGCTAACTGCTCGTTGGCAAAACCGCTAATGGCTTCTTTCGGGGTGAGAACTCCAAAAACCGTGAGGAACATGACGGCTGAAAAGAACGCAACCTCAGCACGAATTTTGCCCGAATAGAGTGCTATCAGCAGAAAGAGGACCGAAATCCCAACCAGTGTTGGACCGAATTCAGGCATTTATTTCAGTAACCAGATTTGGCTCCTGCGATGTTCTCGATCGGATGCCAAGTGGTTTTCACTTCCTGCGTTTCGAGCAGCAGGTAAGGGTCTTCACCCTCTTTGTTCCAATCATATTTGGCCCAGTTGAGCACGCGTTTCACGTTCAACGCTCCGTTCTCCTGTATCTTTTTCAAGTGCTTCTCACGACAGTAAATGGTGGCGTTCACATCCATGTGGGAACAAA
>JAGYJL010000174.1 GCA_018402015.1 Flavobacteriales bacterium
ATGGGCGGAATATTAGTGATGCAACAGCTTATGAATATCGGGCAATTTGTAGCGGCAGAAATCATCATTCTGTTGGTGATGGGATCAGTAGAAAAACTGGTTATGAGCATGGAAAGCATTTACGATGTCCTTACAGCGTTGGAAAAGATTGGTCAGGTAACCGATATAGAGATTGAAAGAACGGAAGGAATTGAAACCATTTGCAAGGCCGATGAAGGCATGAAGGTGGAATTGAATAATGTAGATTTCACATATCCAGAAGGAGATAAAAAGATTTTGAACGGGATTTCGCTGACCGTATCTGCCGGAGATAGGGTGGTAATAACTGGATCAAATGGTTCGGGAAAAAGCACGCTGTTGCAGGTAATTGCTGGTTTGTATGGAGTAAAGTCTGGATCAGTTAATTACAACGGACTTCCAATTGGCAACCTCAACTTAAGCGCATTACGTTCCGAAATTGGCGATTGCCTTACCCAAGAACAGTTGTTTGATGGAACAGTGCTTGAGAACATTAGTATGGGAAGAGCTGGTGCCACGTTTGAAAATGTGCGTTGGGCCGTGGAGAATCTGAAACTAGATGAGTTTGTTCAAGAACTTCCAAATGGATATGATACGCACATTGATCCGTTAGGGCGCAAGCTTCCGCAAAGCATTACACAAAAGCTATTGCTTGCTAGAAGTATTGCAGACAGACCAAACTTGTTGTTGCTAGAAGATGCACTAGAGCATTTGGATGACGATGAGCGCAAACTAATTATCGATTTTCTAGTGAAACCAGAGAACGAATGGACGATAGTGGCTGTGTCGTCAAGTTCTTATTTCAAATCCAAAGTTAATCGAGTGTTGGAGATGAAAAACGGTCAATTCATACAATAGTCTTAAAAACGATGTTGAATATTTCAAACGACTCTATCGGTAAATATGTGGACCGCAATAAGTTCCACTCGCTACGTGATGCGGAAGCTCGAGTCTCTAAAAAAGTACTTCGGAATACACTCTACGTATTCTTCGGCATTGCGCTTCTTTTCATGTTTGTTCCATGGACACAGAACATTCGCGCAGGAGGAAATGTAACTACCCTCAAGCCTAATCAACGGCCGCAAACAATTCATTCGGTAATTGGTGGGCGAATTGAAAAATGGTTTGTTCAAGAGGGTGACTTTGTAGCCAAAGGAGACACCATTCTCTTTATTTCGGAGGTAAAGGATGAGTACTTCGATCCAAACTTACTTGGCAGAACACAAGAGCAATTGACCGCTAAGGAAATGTCTGTTGATTCCTACATGGAGAAGGTGAAAGCCTTAGATAATCAAGTAGACGCCTTAGTGCAAACAGCCGCGCTTAAACTCAAGCAAACCAAAAACAAATACAAGCAAGCTCAGCTTAAAGTAGTTGCTGATAGTATGGATTATAAAGCCTATCAAATCAACTTCGAAATTGCCAAAAGCCAGTTTGATCGTTTTCAAGGATTGTACGACAGAGGGTTGAAGTCTCTTACGGATTTGGAGAACAAACGAAACTCTATGCAAAAGGCTCAGGCAGAGATGATTTCTGGAGAAAATAAGCTGCTTACCAGTAGAAACGAGCTCATCAATGCTGAAGTGGAATTGGTTTCTATTCAAGCACAATACCGAGATGACATTGCCAAAGCCGAATCTGAAAAATATACTGCCATGAGCAGCATGTATGATGCAGAAGCGGTGGTTACCAAACTGCAGAATCAGTACATGAACTATTCTGTAAGAACGGGCATGTACTACATAACTGCTCCACAAGATGGTTATGTTACCAAGGCAATTCAGTCAGGAATTGGAGAAACTGTGAAAGAAGGAACTCCAATTATTAGCGTAATGCCTGCCGATTATGATTTGGCAGTTGCCATGTACGTAAAGCCAATTGATCTTCCGTTGTTGGAGAAAGGCGCGCCCGTTCGTGTGCAGTTTGATGGCTGGCCTGCTATTGTGTTTTCTGGGTGGCCAAATACGAGCTACGGAACGTATGGCGGGAAGGTTTTTGCCATTGATAATTTCATTAGCGATAATGGTAAATACCGTGTTTTGGTAGCGCCAGACCCAGAAGA
>JAGYJL010000175.1 GCA_018402015.1 Flavobacteriales bacterium
CAGGAGGGTGAGTTTTTCTCCTCTTGAATCAACTCATTCATTGTTTTCATTAATGTCTTTTTAAGATGAAACGACTTTCAAAAAACTCCGTGTACTTTCCAGTACTATTCGTTTTTTATCTCTTTGTATTCTCTGGCTCTCTACAGGCTCAGCTTAGGCCTTCTGTAAAGGACGGTGATTCAGAAAACCCCAGATCAGGATATGCCGATTCGTTGGTCGTGTCGAGCCTGCCTGCCGGTTTCCTTTCGCCTAGCGCAATCGAGGTCGTTGAAAAACGCGATGAGTTCACAAAACATTTCGCCAACGAGGACGGAACCTATACCGCCATGATCGGGGCCGGTCCGGTGCACTACTTGGAGGACAACCAATGGAAAACGATACTCACTCATTTCATCCCAAATACAGGCGCTGAATTCCAACAATACCCTTTGGCAGTATTGCACAATCGGCAGAAGATATATGCCCCTGAAAATCCTAACATGCCCATACTTTCCAAAATGGATGGAAAGATCTACAAGGATTGGGGAGAGCCATCCATGGTGTGGCTTGATGAGAACGGCAATATCCTTGCTGAGGTACAAGCGAACGCACAGGCAACAGCATCCGCTCAGGAAGATGTCCTCTGGTTTGCTTCCATATTCCCAGGAATAGATGCAGAGATAAGGGCATCTGTAACCAGTAAAAAACTCAATTATCACATCCAATCTCCAAGTGCTATCGCAAACGCACCACAGGGAGCGGCCTTCCTTGCATTCCGAGAAAAAGTAGCCATTCCTTCTGATTGGACATTTTCCAGCACACCCAGTAGCATGCCGGCCGTGAAGCGGAACCGGTTTAAGAACTATTCCGCTTTCGCGTTCTCTGACCCGAGTGGCGAGGTGATGGTACAATTGGAAAGCCCGCTTTTCTACGATCGGGTACCGGCTGGTAATTGCGATGAAATACCGGACACCGCAAAACTGAATGACGACTATCAGATAAACGGAGACTTCCTCATCAAAAAAATATCTTCCACCGAAATGTATGTGCTTACGCGCATTCCTGTTCAGTGGTTAACCGCCTCGACACGTAGATTCCCACTTACTATTGACCCTACCACCAATTACTATCCTTCCAACGCTGCCAACTGGACCCGTACCGTGAGCAGAGGCGATAACAGTGGGAACTGGGGGTGTTACGTTACGACTGCAGAAGGCCGAGAGAACAACTACGATATCAGCTACGGATGGGTGGATGGAAGTGGAGGAATATTCGGCTCCAATCCCTACTTGGACGGCTATGCCACCTTCGACATCGGGGGAGTCCCAGACAATGCCTACATCAACTCTGCAACGAATTACTGGTACCGCTACGGTGGTCGTACCTGTGGTGATCAGATCCGTCTGAAACATGGAATGGTTGAGTCGAATGCAAACCTAGCAGCAGAATCTAACTGTAACACCGTTGGTAACCGGGTTAGGAACAATAACGCATATTATAATAGCACGGGGTTCAACACTCCCACACAGTGGAGAAATCAGGCCGCAAGTACTGCGGATGTGACGGGTGCATTGGCAGGGAACCGATTGACCATGGGCTGGGCCTACAATGGAGGGGACGACTGCTGTACCGGATGTGTCTTCGGTGTGTGCGCCTGCACTGGGAACGATGGCGCCTATCACCATGTGTACGGATACCAGAACTCTACCTACAGACCATACATTGCCATTAATTATTGCGTAAGACCGACCATAAGTGCACATCCTGCCAACAGAAGCATCTGTACCTCGGGAACAATGACCGCGATCAGCGTTACCGTTTCCGGTACGGCACTTACCTACCAATGGCAGGTTTCCAACTACACCGCGTGTTCAGGGGCTCCGACTGCCAGTTGGCAGAACATTCCAGGAGCTACATCTTCTTCATACACTCCTCCTAAAATTGCCGGAACAAGACTCTATCGTTGTGTGGTAACAGCTTCCGATTGTAATGCCGGTACCACGGGTATGACCGTTACATCCAACTGTGCAAGTGTTGTGGTCAACCCAATGAACGGTACCACCAACGCTCCGGCCAATTTCCCATCCCCTCAGAGGCTT
>JAGYJL010000176.1 GCA_018402015.1 Flavobacteriales bacterium
AACTACAATGAGCGCGATGAAAATTGGGCCACCATAGATCATCAGTTCTGTAACCTCGTATTCGGTAGCTACTTGTTTTGCCTGTTCTAGAAGCTCATCCAGCATATTAAGACTGCAATTTATGTTAAAAAAGAACCGCCAATATATGAATTGAATTCATCGTATTGACGGCTCCCCAAAAGCGTGATTTGAATCAGATTATCATTCGGTAATGAGCACTTTTTGAGTTAAAACCCCTTCACCAACCTGAATTCTAACGGTGTAAGTTCCAGCAGCAACTCCCAGTTGAACTGTCGAGAATGTTTGAGTAAACATTCCTGAACTGGTTTCGCTGTTGTAAAGGTTAGCAACTTGCTTACCAACAACATCAAATAGCGTAAGATTGACCTGAGAATTCTCCAATAGATTGAAATTGATGGAGAAACTTCCGTTGGTAGGATTTGGATACAGTCGAAGTCCTTCAACTGGGACATTTTCCTCAATTCCAGTAAGGCTTTCCCCTTCAACATATTGGATACCGAGTACCATCATTTCATCGTCAGATGTCAATCCCCATAGAACAGGGTCTGGCCCATCGGTATTCACAAACCCTGCCTCATGGATGATTCCTAGTCTTGGGTCAATTTCATACAGGTCATTGTCAGGGAAATAACGGAAAGTCACCTCAGGACCAGTTCTATAGTACCCTACGTCAAATCCCCACTCGTAGCTATAATCGCCATCGTAAAGCAATTCCCCTTTCGAGCCATCAGGATTACGCTCATAGGCATTGTACATGGTTCCGTATTTGTGAGTATGGGTGTAAATATTCCAAATTTTCCAAGAATTAGTTGCCAACGTATCAGCTGCTATTTCCTCGAAAATGTGCTCTTCATTATCCTGTGGAATTGAAATGTCAAGAACAGGGAACAACTTGATCTGCATGTATTGATCAGTGGTTCCAGCATCCTGAGTATAAACATTCATATACATATCAGTAGATAGGATGCTGTCTGGATTTGAATTCTTGATATGAATATTCATATCGAAAACCGTATGCGCAGGCCAATAGTATGCAGTACCTTCTGGCAACTCATAATTCCACAGGCCAGGACCAGTTGCAATTGGGTTTTTGATGTCCGAATGCGAGTCTTGTGCTCCCAGATCATACGCATTTCTTAGTCCATCCTCATAGGCTGCATCAGCACCAGGATTGAAAGAGTAGATCACAAAGTGATGTGTTTCTTGAGGCATGTAGGTTTCGATCTTGGTCACTTCAATTCCCGTAGGAATCTCCGGATCGAACTTCATGTAGTATTCATATTCTGTCAGCGGTGGTACGAACAGGCGGCCCATGTACATCTGAAATCCTTCATTTGCCGCGGGTGGTTCATGATCAGTATATGTGTCATCTATGCCGCCTTCTCGGTAGTATGTATTGATCAGTGCCGTATCGACCACATTACCTGTTTCGGGAGCACCGAATATGATCCATTGGCGTACCAACTCGATGTCCTGCTCTGCAAGTGAACCACTCGGAGGCATGTCCTGTCCTTCGTTCGGCTGCTGCAACTCGAGAACATCGGTGATCCCGTGAGCTATCTTTCGAAGTAAAAAGCTGCGAGTAGGGTATCCTGGTTTGATGAGCTTATCACCCTTGGCAAGTGCGGCAGGATTGATCGGGTCACCGTTCACAAGTTCGTTGTAAAGGTCGGTGGTGGTTTGGGTCACATCAAATGTGGATGTGGTACCATTGTGACATCCGTTGCCTCCGCAATTGGTCTGAAGGATGGAATGGATGGCAGCAAAGGTTTCCTGCGCTGTTGCCGAACCGGAAAAACAGCAGATAAGAAATGCAGATAAGAAATAGAACTGTTTCATATTTTATTTGGACTTGATGATTGAATAGGACACGAAAATACAATGCGTGCATTGAATTGGAAAGAAAATCAGTTTATTTGTGCTAGAAATAGCTGAAATTCAGTTGTTTACTTAACAAAAGATAATTTTTTAACCAACCTTAAGCAAGAATAACCATGCGTAGA
>JAGYJL010000177.1 GCA_018402015.1 Flavobacteriales bacterium
ACCGGCCACGTTCATCAATCGCTTCTGCTCTTCAAGAGAAATTCCCAGCTTCTTGAATGTTTCGAGCATGTCCGCATCCACCTCATCCAAACTGCTGATCTCCGGCTTTTTCTTCGGAGCCGAGTAGTAGATAATGTCCTGGAAATCAATTTTCGGATAATGGACATGCGCCCACGTTGGCTCTTCCATTGATAACCAATATCGGAAGGCTTTCAACCGCCATTCGAGCAACCACTCCGGTTCATTCTTTTTCATGGAAATGGCACGAACGGTGTCTTCCGAGAGTCCTTTTGGAAGCTCATCGGTTTCGATATCTACGCTCCAACCGTATTCGTATTCCTTCTCAGTAAACTCCTTTAATGCCTGATTCTCCTCTGCCATCTTTTTGAGCGATTAGTGAATAGCGACCAGCGAATAGTTGGTCTGCCCTTTCAACCTTTTCCTTTCAATCAATTGTATTAGCTCCGTAAACTTTGTCAACTCAATCAGACCGCGAAGCTTTCGCCACAGCCACAGGTTCTGTTCGCGTTCGGGTTTTTGAAAATGAAGCCTTTTCCGTTCAATCCTCCAGAATAATCGAGTTCGGTTCCAATAAGATAGAGAAAACTCTTCTTGTCTACCACCACCTTCATTCCGTTGTCCTCAAAAACCTTATCGTCTTCCTTCATTTCGGTATCGAAACTCAGGTCGTACGAAAGACCAGAGCAACCGCCACCTTTTACACCAACGCGAATAAACGCCTCGGTTAGACTTTTGCCTTCTTCCTCCATTAGAGTTCGGGCTTTCTTGACTGCGCTTTCAGAAACTTTTATCATATCGACTTCCTTAACACTTACTATTTGGAATGGTTCTAAATAGAACTTGATTTTCAGCGCAAAAATACCGCGAATAAGGTAGTCGACCAAGCTTTTGGTCGATTTGTTTGGAATAATTCTAAATAAGGATCAATCCTCCATCACCAAACGGAAACCTCCGTTGCCACGCTTGTGGTGCCAATGGTCGATGTTGCGATACCAACGTAGACAGTAATCAGCTCCGCTCATCCATGAAGCTCCGCGCGAAACGCGATACTTAGCTTCTTGTGTGTTTACGGGGTTATTCTTTGGGCTGCGTGAGTAAAACTTCTTGTCGTACCAATCTTGGCACAATTCCCAAGCATTCCCATTCATGTCGTAAAGGCCTAGCTCGTTGGGTTTGAGCAAACCAACCTCATGCTGTTGGTCGTTGCCGTTGGCTTTGAGCCAAGCCACTTCCTCGATGTTGTTGCTGCCGCTATACAAGTAGCCTTTGGTTTCTTTTCCGCCTTGCGCAGCATATTCCCATTCGGCTTCCGTAGGCAGTCGGAATTTTCTTCCAATGAGTTCATTCAGCTTCGCGATGAATTCCATCAACTGTTCCCAACTGAAATCATTCACGGGGCATTTCATGCATGGAATTTCACTTGGATTATTGCCCATCACGGCAATCCATTGTTCCTGTGTCAATTCAAACTTTCCGATGTAGAAATCGTTGAGACTGACCTCATGTGCTGGTCGCGCGTCTTTCTTTCCTTCATCACTTCCCATGATGAATGAACCTCCTTCTACGAAGACCATTTCCAACGAGACCGAATCATTGAGTTGAATGATTTCTGTTTGCGCGGATGCAGGAAAAATGAAAAAGGAGAAAAGGAAAAATGTGATTACTAATCTCATCTCAAGCCGTTTTCAATTTCATAGCGCATGCCGAACTGGATGCACATGGCCAATCCGAACGAACGGCCTTTTTGAACGCCTCGTTTGAGGTAATAATCCTTGTCGCCAATGCAGGTTCCTGTACAAACGTTCGTGCAGATGAGGCCATAACCACGCGGTTCGAGTGAGTATTCACGTAAACCATTGTAGGCCAATTCGGTGCTTCTCACAAACCGTTGATCATCCACAATTCCAAGTTTGAGCGCGGTGATCATTCCATAAGCAAACATGGCCGTGCAGGAACTTT
>JAGYJL010000178.1 GCA_018402015.1 Flavobacteriales bacterium
AACCAGCCGGCTACCATACAACCTCCAGCGAATGGAACGACCTCTTCATTCCGTACAGATCCGGCACCATTCAGATGCACCACCCAATGCGCAGTTCCAGAAGTATCAATGGCTGCAACAAAGCCATCCGTTCCTGAGTTGGAAGAAAAACTTGAGGCCCCAATACTAATAGACCCTTGAAAAAAACCTGACAGATAAATGGCGTCCTCAGCACATTTTAGGGAGTAGACAACATCATTTCCTTCACCTCCACCCAAATGTTTCAACCAAACGAGCTCTCCATTTGGATAAAACTTGGCAATGAACATCTCTCCATTAGCGGTCTGTGGGTCGGCAACCGTAAGTGAGTGCCCTTGAACTTCAATCTCCTCTGTATAGGTTCCCACCAAATATATCATGCCGTCTTTATCCACATCGATGGAGTTTATCTGTGATGTGGCTGCTTCACTGAATTGATGTACCCATTCAACCGTTCCCTGCGAGTCAATTTTCATGAAAAGAGCGTTCTCAGCGTAACCGCCTCCCTCTACCACAAATTCCTGTGAGGCAAACGTGACCGTATCCACAAACTGGAAAGCCGCAAGCACACCATTGTCCACCACACATAATCGGCTGGAAGTAGAAAGCCCAACGCTTTTGCCAGCGTTAATCAACCAATCAACCTGTAGATCAGACGTAATCTTCATCAGGTAAAGATCCCATTTGACCGGGTGGCCAATGGTTATTCCGTCAATCGAATGTCCGCTGATAACCAACGTTTCCTGATCAAAGTATCCAGAGACATATAGTTCACCGCTTTCTGAATTATATGAAGAACTCACGGGGTAATTGGACAAATCCTGACCAGCCGCAGCGAAGCCAACAGCCGGACACTGCTCCAAACTACCCATGCCGTTTCCCAAAACGAAAACTACTATTATCAAAAACCTCATTTTACCAAGCAATGACAACCTTCACATTCTTAAGTATTTCACCTTTGCGACCCTCAAGAACAACCTGATAGACCCCTGCGGATCCGCTGATATTGAAGTCTTCTTTACCAACCGACCGTACATTATCGGAAAGCAGCATCTTCTCTCCCGAAACGGTTATCAGAAACAATTTACCTGTTACTCCATCACCAAGTTGGTAATCTATTGTGAAGTGTCCATCATTCGGATTGGGATAAACATTGAGAGTTGCTTTTTCTACTGTCGAAATGCCACCCAATTCGGATGTTCCGATTCTGTACGAAGGCTCCGAACTACAACAATTCTGCACCATGGATTCAAGATCGCTAAGCCTATCCACCAAATTACCAAGCATCGAATCCTGCTCTTTGGCGAGTGCCAACAGGTAAACCGAAATCTTTCTATAATCCACTCCCCATGGCTGGATTTCGGTAGTATCCATTACTGGATTACCTAACGAATCTCTTAGCATCTCTCCAGTGCTTTCATCTACGTAGGTATGCTTGTAGCTGTAATTGACCATATTGGGCATCAACTGCTCCACCTCTTCGGCTATTAGACCCACATCCTGTCTACCCCCAAAAGCTTCTTTCCAACGAAAATCGACAGGTCGAAGGTTCAAAAAAGCTTCTTTGTTGAATTGAACATTCTCGATCTGGGTTTTATGGTTTTGTGTGGAAGTATATTCCTTCAACTCGCCTGTACCATTATCATAGACTACTGGATTCAATCCCACGACACTTTGATTAGACAGCACAGCGAACACCGTCCCATTCACATCCAACCTTCCTTGTGGGGTTGTGGTGCCAATGCCGAGGTTGCCACCTGCATCCATCTGCATGAGCGTTCCGCTTGCTCGTCTCCACCGAAATAGGGGTCTGGCAGTAATGTTTGTATTTCCAACTATTCGGGCATCAAAGGTCATGGCTGGCGTGGTGCCGCTATCGTTACCAGAGTCGAATCGGCCCGTAAGATGAAGT
>JAGYJL010000179.1 GCA_018402015.1 Flavobacteriales bacterium
AACATCAGAAAACTGAGTATCGGTTTTAACAGGCGCATAGAACAACGGGAAGCCCCAACTGAACAAGTATAACGCAATAAATGCTCAGAAGTATATGAGATGGTGGTTGAGTTCTTCTGTTATCGAACTACTGAACCGTTAGCCAATGTACTTTCCGGGCCAAGAAGTATCACATCGTCTGCTTCTGTAGTTGCTCCCAACACCAATACTTCACTTGTAAAACCGGCCACTTTTTTAGGTGGAAAATTGAAAACTGCCACGATCTGTCTTCCAACCAATTCCTGCGTGCTATAACGTTTGGTTATCTGCGCACTGCTTTGTTTGGTGCCCAATGCACCGAAATCGATAGTGAGTTTGTAAGCTGGTTTGCGTGCCTCGGGGAAGCTCTCTGCTTTGATAATGGTTCCAACCCGCAGGTCAATTTGTTGAAAGTCTTCAAAAGAGGCGTTTTCCATGTCGTCAAAGATAAATGCTCACCGGAAACAGTTGCCGGAATGTTGGTTGCCGACAGAAATCGGAATGATGGTCGTGCTAGTTCCAATGCATGCATTTATTTTAGACGTCTCTTAGTTTTTGAATCAGATCGATTAATGGAATATTTAAGTCAAACGCTTAACGAAGCAGCCGAAGGAAAAACCTTGGCGCTTAGATTGAAATATGCACTATTTCTTCTTGGAACCAGTGTTCTGCTATTACCTATTCCGTGGTTGGTGGTTGTAATTGCACTTACCATGCTTTGGGTGGGCATTATCGGTTGGACCTACAAAACGGCCCCTGCCAAATGGCTTTCAAGTAAAACAGATGCGGCAACGCTCTGGTTGGCTCAGAAGATCATGAAAGATGAACGAGACAGTCCGTACCTCTATTCATACATCGGAATTGGAATAATTGCGCCCATTCTCTTCTTCGGTTCCTATTATATCCAAGTAACTTACTTGGGCGCTAACCAAGCTTGGGGTTGGAAGAACTGGTTGGCCGCATTGGCCTACAATGTGTTGAATTACGGTCCGTATTTCGCGTTTTTCTCTAAGGTTGCTACCATGATCCATAAGGAAGGACACACACCAAAAGGCATGTTCAAAGGAGCTTTTAGCATCTTCAATAATTTCCACGGACACGTGCTATCGTTGCTTTACGGGCACGTTCCGCAAGGTTATCCGATGGGCCACATGCGTATCCATCATAAACATGACAATGCTGCTGATGATGTTACTTCTACCATTTTCTACGATCGTTCGCATGCAGCACGTTTTCTCATCTACTTGTTCGAATTTGCGCTGTTTTGGACTGGCATATCGGTTGCCAATTATCACTACAAAAAGGGTAAGATGGTTGAGTTCCGAAAGATGATCTACGGTATGTTGGCATTCTACGGATTCATGGCGTTGGTCATGTATATCAACTTCTGGTTCGGGGTTGCTTACCTGCTCATTCCGCACATGAGTTGCATATTTCTTTTAGCAGCCATCAACTACACATGGCACGCTTGGACCGATCCTTCAGAACCAAAGAACATCTACAAGAACAGCATCACGGTGCTTAATGGTCAATACAACGTTTACAACGAAGATTACCATGTGGAGCACCACAAACGCCCGCAAACGCATTGGACCGAATACCCCATCAACTACGCCAAGCACATAGAAGAGTATAAGGCTAATCGTGCAGTGATATTTCAGGATACGCAAGCTTTCGAAGTGTTCTTCCTCATTCTTTTTAATGATTTTGAAAAAATGGCCGATAAGTTCGTAGATCTGAATGGCGACATGAGTCGCGAGGATATCATTGCCTTGCTCAAGCATCGGTTGCAGCCGGTGCGCGGTTGATGCAGATGCCAGCCACAAAAACCGATAGTCACCTAGCGCACTTCCACGGACTC
>JAGYJL010000018.1 GCA_018402015.1 Flavobacteriales bacterium
CGAAATCAGCCTCGAAATTAAGGAACTCAAAGCGGAAATGCGGGTTTCTATTGCTCTAGTAAGACACCAAAACCAACGAGTTTTGCACAATCCCTTCAAATCATTGGAGTCTAATTCACATTCTCTAATTTGCACCCCATGTCAGCACTCCTTATCAAGAATATCAAACAACTGGTTCAGGTTCGAGAAGAAAGAAATTCTCCCGTTCTAGGTAAGGAAATGGCGGAACTTCCGAGCATTGACAATGCTTGGATTCTCGTCAAACACGGCATTATTGAAGATTATGGTTCGATGGATTCTTGTCCAGAAGACCCGAAAGCGGTGATCGATGCTACAGGAAAACTGATTTTGCCAGCTTGGTGCGATAGTCACACGCATTTGGTTTTTGCCGATACACGGGAAGAAGAATTCGTTGGACGGATCAAAGGATTGACCTATGAGGAAATCGCGGCAACTGGTGGAGGAATCCTCAATTCAGCCAAGAAACTGGCGGATACATCTGAGGAAGAATTGATTGTCTCGGCTACGGAACGTTTGAACGAGATCATGCATCTCGGAACAGGTGCTGTGGAGATCAAAAGCGGCTACGGACTTTCGGTTGATGGTGAATTGAAAATGCTGCGCGTCATCAAACATCTGAAGCAAAGTCATCCACTGACCATTAGGGCAACCTTCCTTGGAGCGCATGCCATTCCAGCCGAATACAAAAAGAATCGAGAGGAATACATCCGCCAGATCATTGAAGAAATGCTTCCTGTCATTGCTGATGAAAAACTGGCCGATTATATTGATGTGTTCTGCGAAACCAATTACTACACACCAGAAGAGACTTCGCGCATTCTGGAAGCTGGTAAGAAACACGGACTGAAACCAAAGATCCATGTAAACCAGTTCACTTCCATTGGTGGCATTCAGGTTGGAGTAGAAAACCAAGCCATTTCTGTCGATCACTTGGAAGTGATGACCGAACAGGACAAGAAAGACCTTGCGGCCAGCAATGTGATTCCAACGGTGCTTCCCTCCTGCTCGTTCTTTTTGGGTATTCCTTATGCGCCAGCACGAGAACTCATCGAAGCCAACCTTCCGCTCTGCTTGGCTACCGATTACAATCCGGGAAGCACACCAAGTGGCAACATTCCTTTTGTGCTTTCATTGGCTTGTTTGAAGATGAAATTGCTACCGGAAGAAGCCATCAACGCAGTTACTGTGAATGGTGCTTTCGCCATGGAATTACAGCACGAATTGGGCTCCATCACCAAAGGAAAAAAGGCCAATCTCATTATTACCAAACCCATCAATTCCATCAATAATATTCCCTACAGTTTTGGGAGTAATTTGGTGGAGACGGTGATTATTAACGGATATGTTCAAGAGGCATAAACCGAAATCTAGTATTTTTCAAGTTCAAACAGCTATTGCCATGAAAAAACTAGGACTCCTTTTTACTGTCATTTTGCTTGTTTACGCTAGTGGATGCAAAAAAGATGAGCCTCAATCCATCGCACTTGAGGAGAACGTCAAAGAGGTTTACATTCTCCATCGTCAGATAGCCGAACAGTATGAGGCCACGCTTGCCGATTACGACATGGCCGACTTTGACGACTTCGTTCATTCGGATGAATTGGCACTGTGGATAGAGCAATTGCCAGATGTAGCTTCTGTTGAATTTACCATTCCAGGAGTTTTTGGGATAACCCATGCGAACGGACTGAAAAGTGCCATGGTCTTCAGCCGCGAACAATCCGAAGCAGCACTCATCACTCGCGGAGCAGGTTCTTCTGGTCCCATGAACCACTACAAGACCAGTTCAGAAGAAAAGAAGATCACCAATAAAAAAGCGCTTGTAATCTTGGCACATGCTAAGGATTTCTATGCGCCATATTGTATCGAACCAGGAGCGAAACACATTCAAGACGTGATCGACCTGATGGAGGGCGGAGATGTGTCGTTGGATGTTACACTTCGCGTGAATGAAGGAATCGCAGCTTACCGTGATCTCTCTGATTTCAGTTTCATTATTGTAAATACCCATGGAAGCCACGATGGAAGTTTTTCTACTGGAAAGCCTGTATTTGAAGATATTCTAGTTGCGAATGCCGACCTTGAAGTAAGCTCCGGAATGGATGATATCAGTTCTGATCTTCGTGAAAACCGCATCATTATTACATCCTACTGGAACTACGATACCGACCGACAGATTCAAGTGAAATATGCTTCTTATACGATTACAAAAGAATACGTGGCCAACCAGAACTGGCAGTTCGACAATGGGGTTTTCGTAGGCAACTACTGCTTTTCAGGAGCCAACTTCGGGCAAATGGGTGATGTGCTGGCGACTAAGGGTATGAAATCATTCTATGGCTATGGACATCCGACAGGATTGGCATGGGAGGTTACCAACGGGGCTGCTTGGGCCTGCGAGGACACGGTCATCCGAAGTTTGATCTATGACATAGACTCCACCGGAATTGCCCATCTTGCCAACGGTACCAGCCTTATTCGCGATGTACTCTATTGGAGCCAGATAAACGTTGGAAAAAGATTACAACGATTTGCCGAACGCTACTTCATTTTCGAGCCACAACCTTTTGAGCATTGGTTAGACCCTGGTTATGAATATGAGAACTGCGAAACCGAGTTTACCGATCAGCGCGATGGAAAAACCTATGCAGCAACTTGCATTGGAGACCAAGTCTGGATGGCCGAAAATTTGAATTTTGCTGGAACTGGAATTTGCTATGACGGAAACCCGAACAGTTGCGCAACTTTCGGAAGACTTTACACTTGGAATGAACTGACAGGTGGAGTAAGTTCAGATGCTGTGCCGAGCGGAGTTCAGGGAATTTGTCCCGAAGGTTGGCATGTGCCATCCATGGCCGAATGGGAACAACTGATCGCGTTTGCCGGAGGACAGAGCGAAGCTGGCCGAAGATTGAAGGCCAATTCCCCTCTTTGGGTAGATAGTGAACCGAACACAGATGATTATGGTTTTGCTGCGCTTCCGGCTGGGAGATGCGATGGGTCTGATTGCTACAATGAAGATGACGAAGTAAATTTCTGGACCTCATCGAGCTACGGAACAGGGAGTCCAGCCGTACCACGCTACATTTTCCTTCAGGGCATCGATTATATAGCCACAAACTCAGGATTTGAGTACAATCGTTTCTCCTGCCGTTGCGTCAAAGACGAATAGGTAATCAAAATATTCGAATAAAGTCTTCCGACTTTTATCGCCAAGGTCAATTCAGTCTTTATAGATTTGGGCTCGGTTCAAGTACTTTGAACTTGGAACACTAAACCTTGAACTCAATCCAAGCATGAAACAACTTATAGAATGCGTTCCGAATATTTCTGAAGGACGCGATAAAGCCAAGATCAACGCCATTGCAAGTGTTGTAGAGACTGTAGAAGGCGTCAAACTCTTGAATGTCGATCCGGGTGCAGCTACAAACCGAACCGTCATCACCTTTGTGGGCGAACCTGAGCCTGTGATCGAGGCAGCTTTTCTGCTCATCAAAAAAGCCGCTGAACTCATTGATATGAGCAAGCATTCGGGAGAGCATCCACGCTTTGGTGCTACCGATGTCTGTCCGCTTATTCCGATTGCGAATATTACCATGGATGAAGTGGTGCCGTATGCTCACAAACTAGGCAAACGCGTTGGCGAAGAACTCGGCATTGCAGGCTATTTCTACGAGAATGCTGCAACCGAGCCAAAACGCAAAAACCTAGCGGCTTGCCGTTCGGGAGAATACGAAGGTTTACCTAAGAAATTGGTTGATCCTGCATGGAAACCTGATTTCGGTCCGGCAGAATTCAACGACCGCATCAAAGGTTCGGGTGTTACCGCCATTTCTGCGCGTGATTTCTTGGTGGCGTACAACATCAACCTCAACACAACTTCGGTTCGTAGAGCGAATTCCATCGCGTTCGATCTGCGGGAAAACGGTCGCGTGCTGAGAAAAGGCGACCCGATAACGGGAGAAGTTGTGTTGGATGAAAACGGAGAACCAGCGCGCGAAAAAGGTGCGCTGAAAGCCGTGAAAGGCATTGGATGGTACATTGAGGAATACGGCATTGCGCAGGTTTCGCTCAACCTCACCAACATCAGCATCACTTCCATGCACGTGGCGTTTGACACCGCTTGCGAGAAGGCCAACGAGCGCGGTATCCGCGTCACAGGTTCGGAGTTGGTCGGGTTGGTGCCGCTAAAGGCGATGACGGATGCGGGCAAGTATTTCCTACGCAAGCAGCAACGCTCGGTGGGTGTTTCTGAAAGCGAACTGGTGAAAATTGCCGTCAAATCTTTGGATTGGACGACCTCGCTCCTCGATGCTAAAGGAGCGCATCATCGAATACAAGATGCGTCAGGAAGATGCTTCCAAGAAATTGGTCGATATGAATTTGTCGCCGCGGATGAAACAGCGAGTGAAAGTCCTGCTCCCGGAGGTGGCTCTATTGCGGCTTATGCAGGTAAGTGGGATGGGCGCTTCGCTTGCTACGATGGTTGCCAACTCAGCAGCCACAAACGTGGTTGGGACGACTGTTGGGAAGAATTCTCCGTTTGGGCAGAGAAAGGTCAATAAATCAAGAACGAATTGCTGCATTTGGTGGATGAGGACACGGCCGCATTCAACAAGATCATGGATGCTTTGGTCTGCCAAAGAACACGGACGAAGAGAAAGTTGCCCGTTCAGCAGCCATTCAGACTGCTACGAAATACGCCATTCAAGTCTTCCGTGTGATGGAAGTGGCCTACAGCTCCTTCTGACCTCACTTCAAAGCCATGGCCGAGATTGGCAACCCGAATTCGGTGACCGATGCGTGTGCTGGTGCGCTCTGTGCCCGAACAGCCGTGATGGGTGCGCACCCCAATGTAAAGCATCAATGCAGCTAGCTTGAAAGACAAGGAATTTTGTGACCGAAATTTAGCCTGTGCCAAACGCCACGAAGACGAGGCTATTGAAATGGAGAAGGAGATTTTGGGGATTGTGGAGGGGAAGATTTGATTCTAAGACGCTAAATATAACTTGGTAAATGAACTTCCAGACTAAGATTAATCCTTTGCACAGATCGATCATAAAATGAAATCAAAAAAGTGATGTCCTAGTCGAATCTGGTAATCGTGTACGAGATTACAGGAAGAAAAATAGCATGTCCCAAGAAGAATTGGCTGGACAAGGCTAAACTACACCGTACCTATATCGGCATGATTGAAAGGGCGGAAAAAAAATATTACACTTCTGAACATTGAGAAATTGCCAAGGCATTAAACGTAAATATTAACGCACTTTTTAATGAGTTTAAAAACAAGTATTTGTCATTCTGAAAGAGGAGATAGGCGGGAATAAAGACGAATTCTGTAGGGTTAGTTAAATCGCTAAACGAAAATCAAGCTTCGGTATTTTCATTGGGTCGCAAAGGGAAATTTCATTGACAGTCAGAAAGTGTCATTTCTAGATGTATCTATGACTGGCAAACTCATAAATAGCAAAATTTGCAACGTTTGTCACATTCTCAAGGAAGATTTTGTGGACTTTCAAATTAATCAAACTGATGCCAGCGGAAGAAAAAAACAACAAGGCCAAGTTGTAGAGATTGCCGAACTGAAATAGACGGCTCATCGCTTTCTGCAACAGAGAAAAGAGTTAGACGCAATTCAACCTCAACACTTTTCATTTGTCCAATATGTGAGAGCGATCTATTCCCGGTAACAGCCAGTTTGGTCAGAGCATCATGACCATGAAACCGGAAAAGGAGAGGTTGGCTATGCGATAGTTGTAACACGGGCCCAGGCAGGTTCAAAGACAACATAGACCTGATGGAAAAGGCAATTGCCTATTTAAAATTTCCACGCTAACCAGTAGCCAAAAACTTCAGCGATCTATTCTTCTGGACAACTGAATGCATTGGTCGGATATGTCCATACCTATATAATGACGATTGCTCAGAAAAGCCATTTTGCAAACAGTACTCCTCGATCCGGCACATTGCATCAAAGACTAAATCTCCTCATTCGACCATGATAAGACGTGCCTAAGGCGCTTAGTTTCTCTGGAAATATCGCTGTGTGTTCAAAAGCGAATTTGTCATTTGTAGAGCCACCTAGACCCACTGCATACTCCCAAATGTTATCTCTGGTTTTTTGCTCATTCAACCTTCCCAAAACCTTATTATTCACCCCATCCGCCTTTTATTCACAGGCATCCTTTCGAACCCATTTCTAACGGTTGGAACTTTTAATGGATTGAAAGTGTTTGGTTTTCCTTTGAAAATACGAACATGTATTCAAAGTAGTTTGTATAACTGTTCGACCTCATAAACGGAGTGTTCTTCTTCTTGTAAATCATCACGTCAGCGAACATTAAATCCCACTTCTGAAAGCACAACGCATGCTTAAAGCTCGTTAATGTCTTATTCCCATTCTTTACTTTATCACCAACGACCCAAACTACAACCCCACCATCTTTGACAACCCTGTACAGTTCTTTGGCAACTTTATCGTATTCGAATTTATAACCTTTATATTCTAAGGTTATCATATGGGGGCGATGTCACAACCAAATCCACCACATTTGGAGGAAATTCCTTCATCCCACTCACGCAATCTGCATGGTAAACCGATCTTTTCAAATTTCAAGGTCATTATGCTAATTTTAGTATGCAATTTTAGTCTATAATAATCACTGCAAGAGTCCGTTGAACTATATTTGGTTACAAACTAAAAATGACAAAATCAACTGAAAGTGGAAATAAAATAACCTTGACCAAATGCCCTCCGAGCACATCAACTACATCGAACGCTACGCCAAGGATCTGGGAGCAGTAAAGGCGTTCTGAAGCGCGTCATGCTGAACTTGTTTCAGCATCTAGTAATATCTTAGAAACAGACCCTGAAAAAAATTCAGGGTGACGCTCTACACCAAGGGTCATCCATGCATTGCTTAACTCGTTTCAGTATGCAACGAATAACGAAATCAGACCCTGAAACAAGTTCAGGGTGACGGGCTTTGCGATTGTATCGCTAAACAGCGGTCACTCCAACCTTTCAATGGCCCAACCGGTGCCATCGGCAACCAGCCAGGTTTTGAATTTCAGTTTGGTGTTCTTGTTCAGGTCGCTGACAATGCGGGCGGGGCCGTTGGCCTTCCCTTTCCAATTCCATTCGTTGCGGTGCACAAAGTAGAGTTCGCCCACTTCTAGGCGCTTCAACTCATTGCGCACCCAATGGCCGCGTTTCGATTCGAGCAGGCCGCCTTTGGCGTCCAATGCTTCCCTATCGATCTTACCCGAATGCTTTACAACGGGTGGCGGTAATCGTTTAACTGGTCTTCCCATGACAGTTGCGTTCTTAAAACCATATTAAAAGTAAAAGATCCCTTGAACAGTACGCATGCTTCGTTAGCAATACGTATTGAGTATTTAGCAGCATGTTTCGTAGAGTTAGCAGTTCAATTAGGAGAGTTAGTTGAATGCTGAGCAGCGTATTTTACACATTTTATAGAGTTAGTAGTACGTTCCGTAGAGTTAGCAGATGATTTAGGAGAGTTAGTTGAACATTTATGGAACTTAATCATACGTTAGCGTACGTTAGCAGTACATTTAGGGGCGCATAAATGCGTTACTGAACGGGATGATCCATCTGCTGAATGTAAAAATGCTGGGCTATATTTATCCAACCAACGGCAAACAATGATCAAACTATTCCGAAGAAACCGAAAAGATAAATTGGAAGAAGGCAATACCAGTGCATATCTGAAATACGCCATTGGTGAAATTGTGCTGGTGGTGATCGGGATTCTGATCGCTTTGGGCATCAACAATTGGAATGAGGGGCGAAAAATAGAGGCCAAAAGAATGGAGCTTCTGAAAGGAATCTCCAAAGAACTGGCGCAAGACATTGCCTCGCACAACCGCATGATCGGTTTTTACCAAGACCGATTGAGTTTCTTCGAACGTCACTTACAGAAAACCGATTTCTCGGACACGCACCCAGATACACTGTTCAAGATCTTTGATGGAAGTGCAGGCGCACACACGGTTTCCGACCAGAACTACCAGAAAGCTAAGAATTTGGGCATTGGTCAACTGTGCTCCAACGATTCATTGGCCATGAGAATTGACGACTACTACACGCGAAACGTTGGCGTCAGTAAACTTCTGTTCGATTACGATTTCGATATGACCGAAAAACAGAACGACTTCTGGACTGGTCAGGAAAACCTGGAATTCCATTACCACACATCGCTCAGCATTCCGTTCATGCAAGATTCTGCCGAATGGAAAATGGAAGCCATTAAATTGATAACATCACCACTTGGTAGGAACAACATCAAATCGGAATGTCTGATCAAGGAGATATTGTTGAATTACAACCTAAGTATGAGAAGCACCGCTGAATCTCTTAAAAACGATATTGACACATACCTGACGGTGAACTGAAAGTCCCCTTAAAACCGAAGAAATTCCATGAGTAAAATCACTGATACCATTACCTTTTCTTGCGGTTCTGAAATGAAAAACCGCTTTGCATTGGCACCAATGACCAACTGCCAAAGCCATGAAGACGGAAGACTTTCCGATGATGAATTCACTTGGCTGACCAAACGATCTGAAGGCGGTTTCGGGCTTACCATGACCTGCGCATCGCATGTGCAAGCGATTGGGAAAGGTTTTCCTGGTCAGTTGGGTATTTTCTCAGACGACCACATGGAAGGTCACACACGATTAGCCACTGAGATCAAGAAACTCGGAAGTTTGGCGGTCATTCAGTTGCATCATGCGGGTTTGCGCTCACCGGAAAAGCTGATAGGCGAAGCACCTGTTTCGCCTTCGGCCAATGAGAAACATGGTTCCAGAGCGCTTACGTTAGAAGAGGTTCATCAGCTGCGCGATGATTTTATTGCAGCTGCAATCCGTTCGCAGCAATGTGGTTATGACGGTATTGAAGTGCACGGAGCGCACGGCTACATTCTATGCCAATTCCTGAGCCCAGAATACAACCAACGTACTGATGAATACGGAGGCACGCTAACCAACCGAGCTCGTCTACTGTTTGAAATTGTAGATGGCATCCGCGAAGCTTGCGGAAACGACTTTCTATTGGGCGTGCGCCTTTCGCCAGAACGTTTTGGAATGGACATTCTCGAGATAAAGGAAGTCTGTGCGAGGTTGATTGCAGGGGGAAAAACTGATTTCCTCGATATCTCGCTTTGGGATTGTTTCAAATATCCCGAAGATGAAGCGTATCAAGACCACACACTTTTAAAGCATTTCACTTCGCTCGATTACAAAGACGTAAAATGGACCGTTGCTGGCAAGATCAGAACGGGTCATGACGTTCAGAAGATTTTGGATGCTGGTGTTGATTTCGTTTCAATTGGACGTTCGGCCATTGTTCATCATGATTTCCCAAAACAGGTCATCGATAATCCAGACTTTGAACCGGTTCCGAATCCAGTGAGCCGAGAACACCTCCGTAAAGAGGGGCTAGGCGAAAAGTTCGTTGAATACATGAGCAAATGGCCTGATTTTGTAGAAGCCTAAATGTCTCCTCATTTCATGAGTTGAGTCAGTTCACAACTGCCAAACGTTGCAAACTTTGCAAGCCGAGATGCTTATGCCACGTTTGTTCACTTCCGTTGTTCTGCTATTGGTCTTTTTCAACTTAAGCGCTCAACCTTTTGAACTGAGCCGCAAACAATTGATCGGTGAGTGGTACTCGAGTAATGATGACAGTCTTTTCTTCAGATCAGACACGTTGGTCCTCTTAAAACGCTCAGACAGTAATTTGGTATTGGACAAAATGTGCGTATCACCCGATCTTGCAAGAGAGCGCGGTCTGCTCAACTGTATGGAATTTGTAAACCTGCGTTTCAGAACAAGAAGTAGGTTTGAAATGTGGTTGCATCAAGATTACTCGGCAGAAGTATGGCTGTTGCCAATGAAATGGAGATTGAAGGATGATGTACTTTCCATTGAGGCTGAAGATCTGACCTGGACATATCGAATCCTGAAACTTGATAGTGTGAAGTTCTACGAAAACGCATTTTGGTTTAGCGATAAGTCTCCGAACCCGAGACTGAAATTGCTGCGCATTTTACCCGAAGTTTCACCTGCTCATGAAAGCGATTCCCTGCCTGAATTGCTACCAAACAGCAACATCCTCCGCATGCTCGATTCAGATGCAAACTGAAGGGTATCTGACATTAACATCATTTTAACACAATAGCGTTTGAGATTGGCGAGTTAAATACTCAATTTAGAGAACCTTATTTAACCCCTGATTATCATGCTTATCATCTCATTTCTCAGCGGTGTTGCGCTGTGGACTTTTGCAGAATACATGCTGCATCGTTTCCTTGGTCACGAACACAAAGGCAAGAACTTTTTTAAAGACGAACATCAGATGCATCATCGCAAGGTGCATTACTTCGCGCCAGCGGGTAAGAAAATTGCGGCAGCTGCCACGGTAGCTGTGTTTCTCTTTGTGTTATTAGGCCTGTTGGGTTCTAAGTTGTACGCATTGGCATTTGTGCTTGGTCTTATGGGCATGTATGGCTTTTACGAGTATGTGCACGCCCGCTATCATAGAAGAGGACCTGTTGCCAAGGTTTTCATCGTTTTAAGGAAGCACCATTTCTACCACCATTTCCATCAGCCTAAACTCAATCATGGCGTTACAACCCGTTTCTGGGACCGTGTTTTTGGCACCTTCCATAGTGTAGAAACGGTGAGCGTACCGCGAAAAATGACCATGGATTGGCTCATGCTTGGAGATGAGTTGAACCCGAAATTCGAAGGACATTTTCAGCTAAGATGAGCGATTTAACTAAACAGCCTTCATGAAAGCCGACTTCAACCTTGTCACCGAAATGCCTGATAATGCAGGCGAATTCACTTCTGAGTTTTACAAGCGGTTTACGCTTAGAAAGAACACGCAGCCACTTCAGATATCGAACGACATTAGTAAGGATTTCTATTTTCCTACTTTATACAAGAACGTGAGCTGTGGCATCGGCATTTTCCTGTGCAACTACGAACAGGCACTGAAAGTACTGCCGCATCCAAGCATGAAACCGGTACGAATGCCTGGCGGGCGAGCGGTTGTCATTTTCTCGTGTTACGAGTACAGAGCGGTAATGAACATGCAGCCGTACAACGAAATTGCCATGACCATTCCGTTGCTCATCAATCCGAGTATCAGCATGCCTGTTCTTCCGTTGATTTCAAAGGCTTTCAAGAATTTCGGCTTTCATGTTTTTTCAATGCCGGTCACTTCAGAAGAAAACAGAATTCGAGGTCAAAAACTGTGGGGAATTCCAAAAGTTACGGAGCGTATTGACATTGAACAGAAGGATGGATTTTCATCAACCCGTGCTTTCGATGAGAACGATAAAGAATATTTCAGACTGAAAATCCCGATGAATGGAGCGGCTCAATCATTCAACGAAACTGGGCAATTGTATTCGGTCAGAGAAAATGAGTTGGTAAAGGCTGAAACGAATTTCAAAGGCGATTTTAAAGTGACCAAGAACATGGGATTGCTTTTCAGTAAAGGAAAAACAAGCAACAACCCGTTGCTGACCTTAGGAGATTCGCCTCGGGCAGAGGTTTTGAAGAAGTTAGAAATTGAGGAGAGTGTGTTTCAAACACGGTGGTGCCCAAATATGGAAGCCTGTTTCGACCTCGGAAAAGTGGTTTCCAAAGGATGATGCGCAAGACTTTTTATCATTTTTCTTTTTTCCTTTTCACCTTATCGATTGCTGGCTGCGCTTTACCGATGCGAGGTGTGGTTTATCTGCGCCCCGACCTGAAAGACCACAAATGGCTGTACGCCTTAGATATAAAAGCGCCCGAAACACCTTTCCGTTTTTACGAGAGTGAACCGAACGACCTGGGCGATAGAATTGGTTTGAATGATTGGTCGCCTTACGTAGTTCCTATTTGGCGAAGCTTGAACGAGTTGGTGCAAGCACATCCAAATCAAGCTTTGGTCATTATAAGGAACGATACCATACTCTATCAACACTACGCAATTGATGCTCAGATGAAGCATCCCTCCTATTCGGTGGCAAAATCTTTTACGTCTGCTTTGGTCGGTTTTGCAGTGCAAGATGGGCTCATCAAATCAACCGATGAATTGATAGCGGATTACCTGCCAGGAATTAGCAAAGACCCACGTTATGGTCGATTAAAGATCAAGCATCTGCTCAATCACACATCAGGCATTGAGCATCCGCTTACGGTTGATGGGCTTCTGTATTATGGCAGAAACCTGAAACGCGCAAACAAGTACATCAAATTCGTAAACGAGCCAGGTACCAACCAAGCTTACATGAATATGAATGTTTGGATATTGGGTCAATTGCTTGAAAAGGTAACGGGCGCTCCGCTGAACGAATACATGCAGGCTAAACTTTGGATTCCGTTAGGAATGGAAAGCGATGCACGTTGGACAGCCGACCGAGAAGAACGCATAAAGCCTTATTGCTGTATTCAGGCCACGGCATTGGATTACGCCAAATTCGGAAGGTTCTATCTCAAGAAAGGAAACTGGCAAGGAGAACAATTACTTAACAAAGATTGGGTAGAATCAACACTTTCCAGAGACACGACCGATGGAGGAACTTTCGGCTATCACAACTGCTGGTACATTGGATATAAAGACTACAACGATTTTATGGCCATTGGACTGTACAAGCAGCATATTTACATCAACCCGAATAAGAATATCATCATCATTTCGATGAATGAACGCCCAAAATCAAATGCACAGAAAGCGTTGAACTGGGAAGACATTTTCCGACAGATAGTTGATCAATTGTAACATTGGCGCAACTTACCGTGCAATTTGTTCGTTGGAAACCGATGACAGCAACTATAAATTGCTGAAAACCTAAGACCAATGTCGTTTCTCAAGCAGGTATGGAACCATCAGGTTGTACAGCGAAGCTTGTATTTCTTTCCATTTCGGCTGGTTATTCTGCATCTTAAAAAGAACTACGTCCTTCTCTTTTTCTGGGTAGCATTGGCCGCATTTTTTTCTGGGAGCATTGGCCATGGATACGGTGTACCGTACCTTTTCTGGGACCCGGAATACATGGGTCGCGTAGATTTCTGGTCGTTCTTGATTCTGGGTTTCTCGTTCGGGGGATTCTTGATGGCTTTCCATATTTCCAGCTACATACAGAACGCTTATCGCTTTCCGTTCTTGGCTACGGTCAATAAACCGTTCTTCAAATACTCGCTCAACAACTCCATCATTCCCGGAATCTTTCTCGTACTGTACATCTATAAAATCCTCGATTTTCAATACAAGAACGAGCTATACCTCTTAGGTAGCGACCTGGAACTGACCTCGCTTTTAGCTTGGGATATTGCCGGTTTTTTGGGTGGGATCCTACTCTTCATGATTCCAGGTCATGCGTACTTTCTTGCATTGAGCAGGAATGTATTCAAGGTTTTTGGAATAAACCCGGATGAGCCCAAAAAAGCTAAACGAGGAAAAAAACCTATTCAAGTGCTTTTGCAGAAAAATCTGCAATGGAGAAGCGTCTCGCCACCGCGCGAGAATGACTACGAGTGGAAAGTGGTAACCTACATGGTCAACTGGTTCAAAATAGGTCTTACCCGAGACTCCGACCATTATGAAAAGGAAATGGTTCAGAAGGTTTTCCAACAGAACCACATGATTGCAGCGGTATTTGAGATCATGGTGATCGTTACCTTCCTCATCCTTGGTGCATATCGTGACACACCCGAACTGACCATTCCTGCCGGAGCCGTTATCTTCTTAACGTGCACAATGCTCTTGATGCTGACAAGCGCCATACACACGGCCCTTAGAGGCTGGTCTACCATCTTTCTCATTGTAATGGTTGTGGTTGTTCATCTCTTGGTTCAGAAAGACATCTTGCTGTACGAAAGTCGAGCATATGGGATGAATTACGATGATGAACCAGCTGTCTACAACCTTGATTCACTCACTTCTGTGCAGCAGGATTTTGCCCTGTTTGAAAAAGATGTGGCTCATCATCACGAGATACTGAAGAAGTGGAAGCTGAAGAATATTGACAGACGATGGGAAAAGCCAAAATTGGTGATCGTATGTGTTACAGGCGGTGGTGCCAGATCGGCATTGTGGTCGTACAAGGCCATGCAGGTGGCAGACAGCATAACGAATGGCGCGTTAATGTCGCATACACAATTGATCAGCGGAGCTTCTGGTGGTATGTTCGGGCTCGCCTACCGAAGAGAACTCTACCTACGGTCACTTTCTGATACGACCATCGACCTTAATGACCCCGAATACATTGACAGAATTGGCATGGATGTGCTGAACCCGATCGCTACTTCGCTAGCAGTGAATGATTGGTTCATTCGTTTCCAGAAATTCAGAGATGGAACTTATATATACTCCAAAGACCGCGGCTATGCGCTTGAAGCACAGTTCAATCAGAATACACTTGGGTTGGTTGACAAACGCTTGGGAGATTATGCCGCGCCAGAGAAAGAGGCAATTGTTCCGATGATGTTCTTCAGTCCGAGTATTATCAATGACGGACGTTCACTTTACATCAGCTCTCAACCAGTTGCTCATCTTACATTCAATCATCCAAATTTGCTTAAAGGCCAAGCATTGCAATCAGGAGTAGAGTTCCGAAGACTTTTCAAAGAGCAAGATGCCGATAATGTTTGGTTCAGTTCTGTGCTAAGAATGAACGCCACATTCCCGTATATATCGCCTCAGGTTTCGTTACCTTCTAAACCTGTAATGGAAGTAATGGATGCTGGATTCCGCGATACTTACGGAACCTCGTTGGCATTGAAACACTTGTATGCCATTCGGAAATGGGTCGAAAAAAATACCAGCGGAGTCATTATTGTTCAAATCCGCGATAGCAAGAAAATTGAAGCGATAAAGGAAAACCCGCCTCGTTCTTTATTCAATCACATCACCAATCCGATGGGGCATATTTATGATAATCTCTTCATCATGCAAGATTATATAAACGATGATCTGACCGTGTACGCGCAGGATTGGCTGGATGCAGATCTTGAGGTTATCGACCTCGAATTAACGAGACCTGAACTTGAAGATATCTCGCTTAGCTGGCATTTGACAACCAAAGAGAAGCAGATAATTCGAAAATCGGCTTACAACGCAAAGAACCAAGCCGCTATGTATCGACTGAAGGAGCTACTCTCAGAAGTCAAGTAGGTCTTTTACTTGCTTACCGAAACGATTCTTAGGCAGAAACTCCCACTCCAACTTGCTTGCAAACGGAACTGGTGTATCTAAACTGGCCGAGCGAATAACTGGAGCATCCAAATACTGAAAAGCATTCTCGGTAATGAATGCTGACAGTTCGGACGCAAAGCCACCAGTCATGGTATCTTCATGTAGGATGATCGCTCTACCCGTCTTTTTCACCGTTTCCAGAATAGCATCCTTATCAAAAGGAAGTAAGGTTCGGAGGTCCAGTAGGTCGGCCGAGATATCTGGGTTATCGTTCAAGAATTCCAGAGCCCAATGAACTCCTATTCCATACGTGATGATGGAAATATCTGAACCTTCCTTGATCAGATTCGCTTTTCCTATTTCGGTGTTGTAATAACCTTCCGGAACTTCTTCTTTTATACTTCTGTAGAGCGCTTTCTGCTCAAAGTAGATGACCGGATTCGGATCTTCAAAAGCAGCTATTAGGAGACCTTTTGCATCTGACGGAAAAGCTGGATACACCACTTTCAATCCTGGTGTGTGCGCAAACCACGCCTCGTTACTTTGAGAATGGAACGGCCCAGCTCCTACTCCTGCTCCGGTTGGCATGCGCACCACAACATCCGCGTTCTGTCCCCACCTGTAGTGAGATTTGGCCAAGTTGTTCACGATCTGATTGAAACCGCAGGTCACGAAATCGGCAAATTGCATTTCCACCATCGATTTCCTACCGCAGATAGAAAGACCAAGACCAGTGCCGATAATGGCGCTTTCGCATAGAGGCGTATTGCGTACTCGGTCTTTTCCAAATTCCCCCACAAAACCTTCGGTTATCTTGAAAACACCACCATACTCGGCAATGTCCTGCCCCATAAGCACAAGATCATTGTGCTTTTTCATGGCTTCTTTCAACCCATCTGAAATAGCATCGATCAAGCGCATTTCCTTTAATTCTGAAGATTGGGCAACAGGTTGATGCGAATACGCCTGATAAACGTCATTCAATTCGGCATCTGCATTAGCTGAAATTTCCGGCTCGGCATATGCGAAATCCAATCCGGAAATGATTTCGGCTCCGATCTCTGTTCTGAATTGAGCGTCCAACTCATCGGTCAGCACACCTTCTTGCTTGAGGTATTTCTGAAAATTGACGACCGGGTCTTTCAACGCCCAACTCTCCATTAGATCATTGGGCACGTATTTGGTTCCTGAAGCCTCCTCATGACCACGCATTCTGAAGGTCATGCATTCCAACAGTACAGGTTTGGGGTCTTTTGAAATCTGCTGTTTAATCTTAGCAACAGCTTGATAGACCTCTAATATATTGTTCCCATCAACCTGAACTCCTTCTATTCCGTAACCAATTGCCTTATCTATGAACTGCTTGCAGCGGAACTGTTCGTTGCTTGGCGTGCTCAATCCGTAACCGTTGTTCTCTACGATGAAAATGACCGGAAGGTCCCAAACCGCAGCTACGTTGATACTTTCATGAAAATCGCCCTCACTGGCACCACCATCGCCACTGAACACGGCCGTTATTTTTCCAGTGTTGGCCAGTTTTTGAGCTAATGCAATACCATCTGCTACGCCCATTTGCGGGCCGAGATGAGAGATCATACCGACTATATGATGTTCATTCGTTCCGAAATGGAAGCTTCTATCACGACCTTTTGTAAAACCAGAAGCCTTTCCTTGAAACTGTGCAAAGAGATTACCTAATTGAATTCCTCTGGATGTGAACACTCCGAGGTTTCGGTGCATTGGCAAAACGTATTCATCGGCATCCAAGGCTTCCGCAACACCGACAGAAATGGCTTCTTGACCGATGCCCGAGAACCATTTACTGATTCTACCCTGACGCAGCAGTACTAGCATCTTCTCCTCAATAAGTCGTGGTTTAAGCAGGCTTCGGTATAGTTCCAAAAGCTGCTGGTCTTTAAGATCACCTCTGTTGAATTTCATGGTATCGTTTGAACTGCCAAAAGTAGAAAAAGGGCTTGCCGCTGTTACAGTACTAATATGCATTCGGACACTATTCTTCTACATTTGTCTGCAACGATCTTCAAATCGACAGAACATGAAAAATACAGCCTTGATGATTGCATTTTTAGTATCCATCCTAAGTTCGTGCAATACTAAAGATGCCTGCGAAGATGTGAATTGCAATAATGGAGCATGCGATTCTGGTGATTGCGTGTGCGAAACGGGTTACGAAGGACTCAATTGCGAAATAGAACAACGGCTTGCCTTTATCGGAAACTACAACGTATCGGAGAGCTGCGACCTTGGAGATTTCAGCTACACCATTTCCATATCTGCAAGTGCTGAAAATGGAGCTGAGCTGACAATCAATAACATTGGGGATTTCGATTTCGATGTTAGTGCTATGGTTGATGGTTCAACCTTTACAATAGCGGATCAGAGCGGAAACGGTGCGACCATTAATGGCACTGGAATGCTTGCCAATGGAGAATTGACCATTTCTTACATAATGACAACCTCTGGCGGTCAAACCTTGAATTGCACCATGTCATGCACGCCTGAATAAGTCATCTATTCACAACTGCTGTTTGATAAGTGCATCTTTATCGATTTGTCAGAAGTTTGAATTTCATACATTTGCCGCGTTCAATCATAAACAACAATAAAAACAAATGAAAACAAGAATTCTTCAAATTTTGGGTGTAGCTGCAATCGCTACTATCGGTATGGTATCTTGCGATACTGACGCTTGTAAAGACGTAGATTGTGGAGCCAATGGTACTTGCCTTGAGGGCGATTGTATCTGTGACACTGGTTACGAAGGTACGAGCTGCCAAACTCTAGTTCGTGCTGCTTACATTGGAAGCTACAACGTTCAAGAAACTTGTTCACAGTCTACAGATACTTATGCAGTAACTGTTTCTGCTGGTTCTTCTGACCTTGCTGTGACAATCTCTAACCTTTACGATGCAGGTTTGATTGTTAACGGTACTGTTAATGCTGATGGTGGAATCACTATTGCTAGCCAAACATTCGGTACTGGAACTATCTCTGGTTCTGTTACTAAAACTGGTGGTGTTTTGACTTTCAACTTCACTATCGCAGTAAGCGGTCAGTCTGATTCTTGCTCAGCAGTTAGCCAATAATCTATTTTAGATTCAAATGAAAGCCGGTTCCAAATTGGGACCGGCTTTTTTATGCTTCATACTTTTCTGTAGTCACATTGGATTTATTGCTTAACGACAAGCGCAAGCAACTCTAGGTATTTAAATCTTGGCCATACAGAATGTACTTAGATTGGATCAATCCGATAACAGGTATCTAAGAATACTGGTCAATAAAAAAGGCCGAACCATCGGTTCGACCTTTTTAACTTAAAGCTTAAAGAGCTTATTTCACATTCAACTTAGAACCAGTTTTCTTTGGTTCATCGCCACCACCTTTAACGTCAATTTTAGAACCTGTTTTACCAGCACCATCTTCCGTACCAGCTTTCACATCAACCTTTCCTTCCTTCACATCAGATGTTGTTTGTTTTACTTCTTCAACAACTTCCTCAACTTCTTCTACAACAGCGTTTGCTGCAGCTTCAGCTCTGCGGCCCACGCCCCTCCTGCAGCAGCAGCTTCTGCATCCAATCTTGCTTGTTCAACAGCTTTAATAGAGTCCATTTTTGCTTGTTCGGCAGCAGCTTTCTCTTCTGCGCTTGGGCCACCGCCACAAGATGCAAGAGCTAATGTTGCTCCAACCAATGCCATTACAAATACTTTTTTCATAGTGATACTTTTTTGTTTATGAGTTGCCGCAAAATTAATCTTATTTCGTGCAGCGCCAACGAGACAACCACGTCACTTTTCAAACTGATTATATTTGAGACATAATTCACCGAAATGAAACACATACTATTGTCCGTATTGCTAATTGGTTTTGTAGGAGTTTTGAATTCATGTACTCCTAACCGTGGATGTACAGAAGCTACGGCCGACAATTTTGACGTGAACGCTGAAGAAGATGATGGAACTTGTATTCCGTCTCGAGACAAGCTTATTGGAAATTTCACGTACAGTAAATTTTGGATTGATGTGGTTTCTGCCAGTGAGTTTTCTGACATAGGAACTTTACAGATAACGGAGGCCAACACGGCAAATAACGCTTACAACCTCAATTTTGATGGTAATTTGTTTCTACAAGGGACCGTTTCTCAGAACAATCTTCTACTTGAAAACCACGTAGAATTGACTTATTCGTATAGTGGTAACGGTACTTGGCTGCCTACAGACACTGTAGATGCTATTTTGAATGTCACTTACTTAAGTCAGTTGCTTCCAGCGCCACAGGTTTATACCTATTACTGCTCTAAGGTCGAGTAAACGGTAACCCATTAACAACATCTCCGTATGAACCACCAAATACGGAGCAAGTGAGTTTTAGAATCGTACTGTTATTTTCAATTGCAACATTGGCTGTTGGCTGCAAAAAAGATGCTGGCTGCACCAAATTCGGTTCTGAGAACTACGACCCTGAGGCAGTGGTTGACGATGGCTCGTGTGTTTCTGTCAGAGACAAGTTCATTGGAACTTTCGATGTTGATTCGGATTGCATAACCGATAACTACGAAAGAACCATTTCAGAAGGTGCTGGAGAATATGACGTTGTAATATCCAACCTAGCTGATACGTTAAGTGATGTAAATGCATACGTTTTTGCAGAGAATATCACCATCGATAGGCAATCCATTGGGTTCTTCGTTACCTTGGAGGGAGCTGGCGTTGCCATTAATGACAGTACCATATCCATTAGCTACAGAATTAGAGAAAATAGGAATGGGATTGAGGTCATTCATGACTGTTTTGAAACGTGTTCTAAATTATAAGTGCATCAAACTCAACCCAATCGTAACAGTAAATTCACAATTTATTACCTTCACCCATTAATTCTGCCTCGACCAAGCAGTAGTTTCATGAGAAAAAACCTCTTCATCCTTGTTTTTGCTATTTCTGCTTCGATTGTTTTTATCGGATGTCAGGAGAAGCGTGGTTGTACTGATAGTTACTCTGATAATTACGATCCAGAAGCTACTCAGGATGACGACACTTGTGTTCCGACAAGAGATAAATTCGTTGGCGAATACTATGCGAACGGTACAATAGAAGATGACCCAGGCATTCTGATTGCTTATGAGCAGATAGGTGTGAATATCGTGGATTCTACAGCTGTTGGCCAAGATGGTTTGATCATTGGCATCAGTAATTTCGATGTGCCGGTCAATGCATTATCTGCGGTTGTAAGTGGCACGTATAATTTTAATGTAATACGACAATCTCTTGGGGTTTATACCTACTGGGGAAGTGGAAACATAAATGGTAGAGTTATGGAAATGAACATGACCAGAACCGAAGAAATCACTTTGCCAGACCTAACAACCACCTTGGATACGATCTACTTGAATCTGTATGCCATTAAAGAACCTGAGTAATTGGAATCGTTGATAGTCTGATATGAAAGTATTGAACAACATACGAAGTCTCGCCTTGCCGCTTATGCTGGCCTCCATGTTTGTTGGAGTCTTGATAATGAGTGGTTGTCGAGAAGAAGTTGGTTGTACTACCAGAACGGCAGACAACTACAACCCAGATGCCGTTAGGGACGATGGCTCTTGTGTTAACGCAAGAGATAAGTTCTTAGGCATCTACAACTTAACGCACATCTGTTGGCCAGATACCATGTTGCCTCTACCTCGGTACATGACAATTTCGGAAGATGACCTTCGGGTAGCGGAAGACGATATCAAGATGCTGAACTTCGGTGAGGATAGCATTACAGTTAGAGCATTAGTAAACAAGCATTTCATCACAATTCCTCAACAAGCGCTTAGCGTAAGAGGAATTCCAATGACCTTTAGAGGAGAAGGACATATTGATGAGAACGGTTACTTAACAGTATTGTATTCTACGTGGCTTATGAATGGCCAACAAGTGAAGGAAGATTGTGTCATCTTCGCGCAGCGAATCGATAACTAAGCTCGAAATTTCCTGAAATGTGATGAGTCGATTTTTCTTGAAAAGATTTATCGGTTCGCTGGTCATTGCCCTAGTTTCGCTTCAGCTAACCCGGCTTGTTTTCTTTCTGAACCTTCATAGCTACTTTAGAGCTGAGGGCGTTGATATTGCTAGTGCATTCTTTTATGGCATTCGTTTCGACCTAGTTTCAATGGCCTATCTGTTAGGTCCATTCTATTTGGCTTTGCCATTTTTATCCAAACCTCGAATCAGCACATTTTTCCAATGGTATTACCTCATTGCACTTGGATTCATCAACCTACTTAACTGCATAGATGCGGAGTTTTTCAGATTCACGGCACGAAGGTCCACAGACGATCTGTTTGAATTTGCGTTTCTCAGTGATGATCTTTTCAATATCGCTCCTAACCTACTTTCGCACTTTTGGTATTTGCTTGCTGCATTTGTGGCAATAATGCTTCTTTGTTGGTGGCTGATGGATCGTTTGTTCCGATCAACAGAGTCCTTCTCTATAAATTGGGTAAGTGGTGTTTCAGCTCTAATTACTGCTGCGCTTATTGTTGTTGCAGCAAGAGGTGGTTTGCAGCGAATTCCGGTTACAATTATTGATGCTTCTAAAACAGATGCTCCAGAACTCAATCATGTAGTTCTGAATTCGGCCTTTACTATTCTGAAAACATTCGGAAAATCTGAACTGGAGCGGTTTGAATTTCCTGCTGACGAGATTGCAAAAATTACCCCGATCCAATATCCAAATTCAACCAATAGACTTGAAAATGAGAACACCAATGTGGTTGTCATTATTGTTGAAAGTCTTGGTACTGAATACATTGGAGCCTTGAACGGCCTGAACCAAGGATATACACCCTTTGTAGATTCGCTGTGCTCCGTTTCTATGGTTTTCGAGAATAGCTTTGCCAATGGTCATCGAAGCATAGAAGGAATTCCAGCGGTTGTTGCATCGCTACCAACGCTGATGTATGAACCGTACACAACTTCCATGTTTGCGTCTAACCGAATAAACTCATTGGCCAATCTGTTAAAACCCCAAGGATATCATACATCATTCATGCATGGAGGCAATGAAAACTCCATGAACTTTGAATCATTCGCTGGGCAGGCTGGATATGACCTCTTTTTCAATCGCTTCTCTTATCCTTTTCCCAACGAGCATTACGATGGTTATTGGGGAATATCTGACCATTATTTCTTAAATAACTGTGTTGACGAGTTCAATAAATTCCCCAAACCTTTTTTCAGTTCCATTTTTACTCTTTCCAGTCATCATCCGTATTCGTTGCCGTTAGAATATCAGAATCGTTTTCCAACAGGAACGCTTCCAATACACGAAAGTATTGGCTACGCTGACGAAGCGCTGCGTCAATTCTTTGCAAAAGCCTCTAAGACCGATTGGTACGAAAACACGTTATTCGTTATTACTGCCGATCACACCTCGCTTTCAGATCATATAGAATACCAAACCAGACTAGGTTCATTGAGAATTCCGATCATCTTCTACCACCCCAAAGATTCATCGATAACAGGAACTCGTACACAGATAATGCAGCAAGTGGATATTATGCCCACTATTCTTGCCAGGTTGGGTTACCAAGAACCGTTCTTCTCATTTGGAACAGATGCTTTGGATACCACTGCCGAACATGTTGCTGTTGCATTTAAGAACGATCAGTTTCAAGTTTATCGAAAAGGTTATCTAACGTGTATTGATGGCACCGAGGTAACCTTCTCTTACAACATAACAGAAGATCCACTTCAGAAATACGATCTGGCAGGAACACAAACTGGCTCCACGTTAGAAAATGAAGCCTACTTAAAAGCCTATATTCAGAACTATTCCGTTGCTTTGAACGACAACTTAATGACGTTTGAAACCTGGACGAAGGGCCGGTGATGAAGAGAAAGATAAAGATCATAGTCAATCCGGTTTCGGGTAGTGGGAGGAGAAAGAAGGCGCTGAAAATGATTGAGGCTCACTTAGACCGAAATAAATTCGATTTCGATCTGGTTCAAACGGAGTATCACCGACATGCTATCGAGCTTACACAGCAAGCCATTGCAGATGGTTGCGAGGCGGTGATCATTGCTGGCGGAGATGGCTCCATAAACGAAGTTGGAGCAACCTTGGCAGGAACTGATGTAGCACTCGGCATCATTCCTGCTGGCTCTGGAAATGGATTGTCTCGCTCGTTGGGTATTTCAATGAACCCGAGGTCAGCTGTTGAAAACATTAACAAGTTTCATTTTAGAACCATTGATACTGGTTTGGCCAATGGTAAGGCATTCATGAATATGGCTGGAGTTGGATTTGATGCAGCGGTAGCTGATGCGTTCCATCAACAGAAAATGCGTGGATTTTGGAAATATTTCCTTTTGGGTTTGAAGCTCTTGATGAACTACAAATTGCAGACCTACTCTATTGTTGCCGATGGTCGCGAATTTGAAAGGAAAGCACATCTTATTAGCTTGGCCAATTCTCCACAATACGGAAACGATGCGTTGGTAGCTCCGAAAGCGCTGGTAGATGATGGTATGCTCGATGCTGTTGTGGTCAATCCTTTCCCATTCCATCAGTATTTCGTGCTATTCTACCGATTGTTTACCGGAACGTTGAACCAAAGTCCGCACATTAAAACCTTCAAATTCAAGGAAATGGTCATTACGCAAGAAAGGCCAGATGTTGCGCATTTAGACGGAGACCCATTTGAACTTGGACAGGTGATTGAGTTCAAAATAAACCCTCAATCGTTAAAAGTAATTGTACCCAATGAGTAAAGACAAGCCGAAAACACTTCACGGACTGGAAAGTCTCGGGGCTTTATTCGGCTCAGAACTTCCTGTAGGTTCCGAGCAGGAAGAATTGTCCGATGAAGAAACTGAGAATGAAATTGATGCCTCTAAATTCGATCTTAGAGTAAGCCTTGATAAGAAGCAGCGGAAAGGCAAAGCCGTAACTCTGGTTACCGGGTTTGGAGATTTGCATGAGGACGACATTAGCGATCTTGCCAAAATGTTGAAGTCGAAGTGTGGCGTTGGTGGCAGTGCGAAAGATGCTGAGATACTGATTCAAGGAGACCATGTTCTGAAGGTGATCGATCTTCTAAAAGCAGAAGGTTTCAAAGTAAAACGCAGTGGCGGATAAGGTGAGATATTTCTTAAAACTATCTTACAATGGAACCGAATTCCATGGTTGGCAACGGCAAGATGACGTTATTTCCATTCAACAGGAAATAGAAGAAAAACTTTCAACCATCCTGCGAACTGAAACCGCTATACTCGGTTGCGGAAGAACCGATACTGGTGTACATGCCCGCGAGTTTTTCGCTCATTTTGATGCCGATTCCATTGAATTGGAATTCGGTCTTTTTGTGCATAAGCTCAACACCATGCTGCCTTGGGGAATTGCAATTCAGGAGCTTATTCCGGTAGCTAGCGATGCGCATGCCCGTTTTGATGCCACCAAACGCAGCTATGAATATTTGATCACAGAGGAAAAAGACCCATTCTTGAAGGATGAAGCGTATCGATTTAACCAAAAACTCGACATTGATTCCATGAACAAGGCATGCCAGCGCTTGTTAGGAGAACATGACTTCGGATGTTTTTGCAAATCCAGAGCCGACAATCACACCAATATCTGCACTGTATACAACGCTGGATGGATGAAAGACGCCAACATCATCAGGTTCAATATTACCGCCAACAGGTTTCTCCGGAACATGGTTAGAGCCATTGTTGGAACAATGCTCGAAATTGGCCAAGGCAGAACCAGTTTAGCGGATTTTGACACTATTCTCGAATCGAAAGACCGACAGGCGGCAGGTCGTTCGGTACCGGCCCATGGATTATATTTGACCAAAGTGGAATATCCATCCACCACATTTCTATCCATTCCGTGAGCGAAATAACAGGAAAAGCCCTCGATATCGACCTTTTGAGTCGTGTTCTGAAGTACGTTAAACCGTACCAAGGACGTTTCATATTTACTTTCTTCCTGACCATAGGATTAGCTGCGCTATCTCCATTGCGGCCAATGCTCATTCAGTATGCATTCGATAATTATATCGTTATACCAGATCCAGACGGACTTTTGGTGATGACGCTCTTGATTGTTGGTGTGTTGCTTTTGGAAGCGCTCACCTATTATTTCTATACCTACTCTGCCAACTGGCTTGGTCAAACGGTGATCAAAGACATCCGCTTAGAGATCTATCAACACATCAATTCACTTAAACTCCAATATTTCGATAAAACCGCAATTGGAACATTGGTAACGCGCGTTGTTTCAGACATTGAAACCATTGCGGATATTTTCTCGAATGGGATTCTTCTCATATTCGGAGACATTCTGAAGCTGATAACTGTAATAGCCGTTATGTTCTATGTAGATTGGCAACTGACGCTGGTCTCTCTTTCAACAATTCCTGTTCTTCTTATTGCAACTTGGATCTTTAAGAATGGAATACGTTCGTCCTTTCAGGATGTGCGAACACAGGTATCCAAACTCAACGCCTTTCTCCAAGAACACATCACGGGTATGCATATCGTTCAGATCTTCAATCGTGAAGACCGCGAAATGGAACGCTTCATGAAGATAAACGCACAACACCGCGATGCCCATGTTCGTTCCGTTTGGTACTATTCCATCTTTCTTCCAGTAGTAGAAATCCTTTCCGCAGCGTCCTTAGGCATGATCGTCTGGTGGGGTTCGCGCCAAGTAATTGAAACAGATGTTACGGTAGGTCATTTGATCGCATTCATCCTGTACATCCACATGCTTTTCCGTCCTATCAGAGAACTGGCAGATAAATTCAACACACTTCAAATGGGAATGGTCAGTTCAGAGCGTGTGTTTCGGGTTCTGGATACGAAGGAGAATATTGAAGATTCGGGAAATTTTGTTCCAAATGATTTACGGGGAGAGATAGACTTTAAGAACGTTTGGTTTGCGTATAAACAAGGTGATCATGTATTAAAGGACATATCGTTCAGTGTAAAACATGGCGAAATGCTTGCACTTGTTGGAGCTACAGGTTCTGGCAAGACCAGCATCATTAACCTTCTAAGTAGATTCTATGAGTTCGAAAAAGGTGAAATTCTGGTTGATGGCAGAAGTATTAGAGATTATCCGAAAGAGTATCTACGAAGAAATATTGCAGTAGTACTTCAAGACGTTTTCCTCTTTTCCGACACCATTTATAGGAACATCACGCTTGGCGATGACTCAATCACAAAAGATACGGTTATTCAGGCTGCTAAGGATTTTGGGGCTCACGAATTTATTTCTGAATTACCGGGCGGTTACGATTACAACGTAATGGAACGTGGAGCAATGCTTTCTGTAGGACAGCGACAGCTCGTTTCGTTTGTAAGAGCATACGTTCACAACCCAACCATCCTAGTGCTGGATGAAGCAACATCTTCTATCGATACGGAAAGCGAAGACATTATTCAGAAAGCACTGCACAAATTGATGGAAGGCAGAACATCTATTGTTATTGCCCACCGTTTGGCAACGATACAGAATGCAACGAAAATCCTTGTTCTTGAGAAAGGAAAGATTCTGGAAATAGGTTCACACCAGCAACTACTGGAGAACGAAGGTCATTACCGTACTTTGTTCGAACTTCAGTTCAATTAACGAAGTCTGTCGGCAGACCGAACCAGACAATGCCTCATCCTTCTTAATACCACGATAGGCTAGAAAGTAAAGCACAACATTCACCAACAAGATCGCAAAGCTGGTTGGTAACTTACACTGCGTCTTCAGAAAAATCTGCCATTCAGGTGGCATAATAGAATGTAAGAATGGCAATTACCGACTCTACGAAGAGCCAAGGCCATTTGAACCAAACGTCTGGAATTTTCGGTCTTTGAATTGAAAAATAGCATACACCGTCAAAATCAAACTCAACAAATGCCACAGCAATGCTGTATGACCCGAACATGGTCTGCGAACTTACTTTGGTGATAAGGTTAACGGTTATTGGAGTTAAATGATACTCTCCATTAGGAATGTAGCGTAACCCAAAAGGCTTCTTAAGGCTACCGGAATTACTAGGAAAATTCCAGCCAATGTGAGATAAACGGTCTGAATACGTTGGATCGCTAACTACACGATTGTTTAGGCAAAGAAAGGATTAGTTGGGCTCCTTAAAAACCAAGTACAAGTTGCATTTACACTTTCAATCTTCAAACCAATGAACAAAGCTTCGGATATTAAGTTATTCACATCAAGAACGAGTATCGAATTTATCCAGTATTATTGCCTCGTAATCATTTCCGATTCGTTTCTGAATCGAGAACAAATTATCACTCCAGATCGACATTATTTACGGCTCAGGCCGAGAAAGCCATAAACACATTTACAACAGTAAAACATCTTAATGTATAAGAAAGAAGACCTTACCAATATGCTGGTTGCGGATCTGCGCAGCATTGCAAGCAAATTGGATATTGAGAACGTTGATACCATGCGCAAGGGCGACCTCGTGAATGCTATTACCGCAAAAGGTGATGCTCAGGTACCAACAACGGCAGCAGCAGATGGGCCAGCAGTAGAACCTGCCAAACGTAAACGCTCCCGCGTAGTTAAGTCAGAAACCGTTGAAGCAAAAGATGCAGCGCCAGAGCTTCCTTTGGGAGAAGAAACTCCGAGCGAAAGAATTCAGCGAGAGCCAAGTGCTAGACCACCAAGAGAACCAAGGGAACCCAGAAAGCCACGGGCAGCAACAGAAGCCGCAAGCAATTCTGGAGATGAAGAACAGACAGAGTCTGAACCGAGGAATAATAACAACAGAAACGAGCGCAACCAGAATCGCGGACCGCGCAATAACGACAGAAACGACCGCCCGGAAAGAACCGAACAAAAGCAGGAAGACGCTTTCTACAACTTTGATGGCGCGGTAATTTCTGAAGGTGTTCTTGAGGTTATGCCTGATGGATACGGTTTTCTTCGTTCGTCAGATTACAACTACCTGTCTTCTCCAGATGACGTATATGTTTCGCAATCGCAGATGAAACTCTTTGGGCTAAAAACCGGAGATACGGTTCGTGGTGAAGTGCGACCTCCAAAACCGGGCGAAAAGTATTTCCCGCTTATCAATGTTGAGCGTATCAATGGTCGCGATCCGGATTACGTGCGAGACCGTGTTTCGTTTGAACACCTCACTCCTCTTTTCCCTCAAGAGAAATTCAATATTGCGCCTGGACAACGAGCTGATATTTCGCCACGCGTTATGGATCTTTTTGCGCCAATCGGTAAAGGCCAGCGTGGATTGATAGTAGCACAGCCTAAAACCGGAAAAACCGTTCTCTTAAAAGAAGTTGCCAACGCAATTGCAGAGAACCATCCAGAAGTTTATATGATCATTCTTTTGATTGATGAACGACCGGAAGAGGTTACGGATATGGCTCGAAGTGTAAACGCAGAAGTAATTGCTTCTACGTTTGATGAACCAGCAGACAAGCACGTTAAAATTGCCAATATCGTTCTAGAGAAAGCAAAAAGATTGGTGGAATGCGGGCATGATGTGGTGATTCTTCTAGATAGTATCACTCGTTTGGCGCGTGCTTACAATACGGTTCAACCGGCATCTGGTAAGATCTTGAGCGGTGGTGTAGATGCCAATGCACTACACAAGCCGAAGCGTTTCTTCGGTGCAGCCCGTAAAATCGAGAATGGTGGTTCACTCACCATTTTGGCAACAGCGCTTACCGAAACCGGATCTAAAATGGACGAGGTGATCTTTGAAGAATTCAAAGGAACTGGTAACATGGAACTTCAATTGGATAGAAAGATCGCCAACAAACGGATCTTCCCTGCAATTGATATTGTTGCTTCCAGTACACGTAGAGACGATCTGCTTATGGATAAGGAAACGTTGCAGCGAACTTGGATTCTACGTAACCACTTGGCAGATATGACGCCAGTTGAGGCAATGGAATTCTTGCGAGACAGAATGGCCGGAACCAGAAGCAATGAGGAGTTCCTCATTTCCATGAACGGATAATCTGCATAAACAATTGAATGAATGCCCTGAGTGATCAAATTGCTCAGGGCTTTCTTTTGTCTGAAAAACTTATGTTTAAGCATGGCAAAATCGGATAAGAATTGGAGCATCGTGATCTTTGCTTTAGCAGCTATGGTTTACGCAGGATTCTTCTTCGCAAAACCGATAAATCTGTGCACAGCCGATCTTGGACGACACATTGAGAATGGTGAGCTATTGATGCATGGTGTAACCGATGTGCTGTACACAAATCATTATTCCTACATAGAACCAGAACATGCATTCACCAACCATCATTGGGGCAGTGGAGTGTTGTTTTATTGGCTACATGAATGGTTCGGTTTCAAAGGTCTTTCAGTTGTTTACCTGATAATGAATCTGGTTGCTTTGGGCCTGATGACGCTTGCTGCCACACGAAATAGAATTTGGTCTGTTCCGTTGCTTGTTGCAGTAGCAACGGTTCCGTTGTTGGCATATCGGGTTGAGGTTCGACCCGAAGGATTCAGCTACGCACTTATTGCCTTGTATTACTTCCTGCTTTCGAGATGGAAATCGGAGCAGCTTTCGTTCAGAATTCTATTGCCTGTTTTGCTTGCACTACAACTTCTTTGGGTCAATATTCACATATTCTTCTTTTTAGGAATTGCTGTTACAGGCGTGTTTCTGGTCGACTCATTCGTAAACAATACAAAGCAGTTGAAACAGCTTGGTGTGTTGATTGCAGGTCAGATCGTGGTCAGTCTCGCTAATCCTCATTTCCTGCATGGTCTTCTAGCTCCTCTCACCATTTTTAACGAGTATGGTTACATGGTGGCAGAAAATCAGACTGTCATGTTCATGCAAGAACGATTCGGAAATCCTGAATTCTACCACTTAGAATTCTTCGGATTATTAGCGCTGATCTGTATTGGATTTATGTTCAGATTGGGGGTTTGGAAGAACTATTTGGTAGAAATGATCTTGATTCTCGCGTTTGGAACGTTGTCGGTTTTAGCCGTGCGAGGAATACCACTGTTCTCACTTTTCTTCATTGCCATTGCAAGCCCAATGGTTTACCGATCAATAGAGGAGCTGAATTTCAAAACCAAGCAATCGGTGATCAAGCTTATTCCTGCGTTTGGTTTAACCGTATGCGTTCTATTCACACTCGTTGAAGGAACCTACGCTTCTTGCAGAAAAGGCTACGAAGGACTTGGTTTGATCAGCGATATAAATCTTACCGGAGAGTTTTTGCGAAAACAGCAGATTCCTGGCAGGATCTTCAACAATTACGACATTGGAAGTTACCTGATCTATCACCTTCACGATAAGGAAAAGGTATTTGTAGATAATAGACCCGAAGCTTACTCTGTGGCTTTCTTCGATTCTATCTATAAACCAATGCAGCAGGATGACGAACTCTGGAAACAGAAAAGTCTGGAATACGGAATCAACATCATCTGCTTTTATCGGCACGATAACACGCCTTGGGCGCAACCATTTTTAATAAGACGCACTCAAGATCCCGATTGGGTTCCCGTGTTTGTCGATCAGGCCTGCATCATTCTTATCCGCAACACAGAGAAAAACCAGCAGTGGATAAACAAATTTGGAATTGATAGACGCGTGTTTATCAGTGTTCCGAACTAAAAAGGGCCGCCCAAAATGGGCGACCCTTTCAATTAGTCTGCTTAGAGGAATTATTTCTTCTCTTCGCTTACTTCTTCGAAGTCAACATCGGTTACTTCATCATCAGCTCCGCCACCAGCGCTAGCTTCTGGACCTGGTTGTCCTCCTTGCGCATCTTGCGTAGCCTGATACATTTCCTGAGAAGCAGCTTGCCATGCAGTATTCAAAGCCTCAAGAGATGAGTCGATCGCAGCAATATCGCGCGCTTCATGCGCTTTTTTCAGATCTGCCAAAGCAGATTCGATTGGCGCTTTCTTGTCTTCAGGAAGCTTATCACCGAATTCCTTCAGTTGTTTTTCTGTTTGGAAGATCATCTGATCAGCTGAATTGATCTTCTCAACTTCCTCCTTCGCTTTAGCATCGGCTTCAGCATTTGCCTCAGCCTCTTTCTTCATCTTTTCAATTTCAGCATCTGAAAGACCTGAAGAAGCCTCAATTCTGATATTCTGAGATTTTCCAGTAGCCTTATCTGTAGCAGAAACATTGATGATTCCGTTAGCATCGATATCGAAGGTTACTTCAATCTGAGGAACTCCTCTAGGTGCTGGTGGAATATCATTCAAGTGGAACTTACCGATGGTTCTGTTGTGCGCAGCCATTGGGCGCTCACCTTGCAACACATGTAGTTCAACAGATGGTTGGTTATCCGCAGCAGTCGAAAAAGTCTCTGACTTCCTAGTTGGGATAGTTGTATTGGCCTCGATCAACTTAGTAAATACACCGCCCATGGTTTCGATACCGAGTGATAATGGCGTTACGTCTAGAAGAAGTACATCTTTCACCTCTCCTGTTAGAACTCCACCTTGAATAGCGGCTCCAACAGCAACGACCTCATCTGGGTTAACACCTTTAGAAGGCGCTTTTCCGAAGAAATCCTCTACAACTTTCTGGATTGCTGGAATTCGAGTAGAACCTCCAACCAAGATCACTTCGCTTATATCTGACTTGGAAAGTCCTGCATCTCTCATGGCATTTTTACATGGTTCAAGAGTGGCTTGAATCAGTTTATCAGCCAATTTCTCAAACTGAGCTCTTGAAAGTGTTCTTACCAAGTGCTTTGGAATTCCATCTACAGGCATGATGTAAGGCAAGTTGATCTCTGTTGAAGTTGAACTTGACAACTCGATCTTAGCCTTCTCAGCAGCTTCTTTCAAACGCTGAAGTGCCATTGGGTCTTTCTTCAGATCCAGACCTTCATCTTTCTTGAATTCATCTGCCAACCAATCGATGATCACTTGGTCGAAATCATCTCCACCAAGGTGCGTATCTCCATTTGTCGATTTCACTTCAAACACTCCGTCTCCCAATTCAAGGATAGAGATATCGAACGTTCCACCGCCAAGGTCGAACACCGCAATGGTAGCGTCTTCCGCCTTCTTATCTAGACCGTAAGCAAGCGCTGCGGCCGTTGGCTCGTTGATGATTCGTTTCACTTTAAGGCCAGCTATTTCTCCTGCCTCTTTTGTTGCTTGACGCTGCGCATCGTTGAAGTATGCCGGAACAGTAATAACTGCTTCGTTTACTTCTGTTCCAAGGTAGTCTTCAGCAGTTTTCTTCATTTTTTGAAGAACCATTGCTGAAATCTCCTGTGGAGTGTATTCGCGATCATCGATCTTTACACGAGGCGTGTTGTTGTTTCCTTTAACGATGGTGTAAGGAACACGTTCGATCTCTTTCGCTACTTCGTCAAAACTTGAACCCATGAATCGCTTGATAGATGCAATTGTTTTTGTTGGGTTAGTAATTGCCTGACGTTTTGCAGGGTCGCCCACTTTTCGTTCTCCACCTTCTACGAAGGCTACAATTGAAGGAGTGGTTCTTCTCCCTTCGCTGTTTGGGATCACAACTGGCTCGTTTCCTTCCATTACAGAAACGCAAGAGTTGGTTGTTCCCAGGTCAATTCCTATTATCTTACTCATTATGTTGGTTTTATCGATTCGTATAAAAGTTATCGTGCTGCCAATGGACATAGACCATGCCACCGGAATTAGCATCCATGTTTTGGGAAATTATGTCAGTTGAGAATAGATCAGGCTGAAAAATACCTGACAGCATGGTGACAAAACGACACGGAATCAGTTTGGATCAACAACGAAACCTCTGCCCGAAGTGAAGCTTCCACCAACCAATTCGGTGTAAGATTCAGTACTCAAGTACATCTTATCAATGAAATTCTCTTGCGTTCTGCTTGAAAAAATCCCTAACCCATTATTGATGTTAGTGTAAACGGGTTTGTCTTGAAGCACACCAGCGTTGTTCGGGTTATTGATATCGATGTATTCGTAAAGCTCTTCACCCGCCATCAGCACAACCAGATCTATGTCTTGTGTGTGGCCATCATTCGGAAATGGATCACCAGCAGCGCCATCGGCCTTGCCTATTTTTCTTGTTACACCCTGCTCTACTGGTACTTCGCTACCTATTCTACTGAAAATGTTCTCTGCAGAAACAGGAACCTGAACAATGCTTTCTGAACCAGCCTCAACTGATCTTACCAGCCACTCAATGGATTTAACGGTTTCTACGTTATCGCGTACTTCTCGGTAATGGAAACGCATCCAAACCTCATATTGCCCCACTCTGTCGGCAGTATTGAACTTAATGTTGTACGGAATGAAGTCGCCACTCTGATTGACCAACGTTACCTTTTGTGCATTTCCTCCGGGAACAAACGCTCCATTTTCATTAGGCGTTGTAAACCGGAATGAAGTAACATCCACTATAGAGATCTTAGCATCTGCTATAGGAGTAACGGTACCCATATTTGCAACGGTCATGTTCGTTACACCAACAGGTCGTTTTTTCAAGGTTATCTCGTACTGCCGATCCTTATTGATATTCACGTCTGCTTTGTACAGACGCTGCGATGGTCCAAAAAAGTCAATCTCGTTATCGTCTGGATTTCCTGTGTCCTTATCAGCGATCATGATGGTATCCAAAACCCATCGGTTAGATTCGTTCGTTCCAGCATATTCAATCAACTCCACAAAAAGGTCTTGATATTTGAAGTAAGATGAATCTGGACTTTGAGCCATGACAAATGCTGACTCCTCGCCCAAAAAAGCCTTCTGAATTCTGAACAAATGACCATCTCCACCTACATTGGGATTGTCGTTCGGGTTTAGCAATCCATAGATCAAAGCCTTCTCTTCATAATCTCCAGTCAGTTTAAAGCTTGAGTCGCATGAAGAAAAAACGGCCAGTATTGCAACTAACCCGATAACATATCGTAGCATACTTTTATTCATTAGGCGTGCAAAGATAACACCCCAAACAGAAGACATGAGGTATCTCAACAGTATTAACCACAACTTTGACAGTATTATTACATATCTGAAATCGATAGTTCTACTTGGACTGATACTTTGCGGTACTTCCGTTTTTGCTCAGAATCCTATTTCGTTAGAGTACAATATTGTTGAACTACGCGAAGAGTTCTCTGCCCAGAACGAATATTGGCCGTACCTCACCACCATGGAGAACCTCTACGTGCCAGATAAAGATGAGTACTTCATGCACCGCAGGAACAAGACGGCTGCGTATGCAATTATCACAGATTGGAAGAACAATCTTTCTGATTTTAACATTCTCACCACTTTAAAGCTTGGACCTACCACAGAGGAAAACCAGACCATTGGTGTGATCTTCCTGGTTCAGGCAGATGGAAAAGGTGCCGTTGTATTCGAGTTCAATAAGTTTAAACAGTATCGGATAAAGCAATTGGTTGGTTCGTATTACAAATTCCTTTCTGGCGATACGGAAACCAATGGCTGGGTAAAAAGTGCTGCGTTGGCCAACAAGAACGATTACAACGAAGTGGATATCCGTGTTCAATTACCTCAGGTTGATATCTATGTGAATGGCAAATTCCTACAATCCTTCGATGTGTTGGATTATACTCCAGGAAACATGGGCTTCCTGATCGGCCCAGACACGAAGGCGAAATCTGACTACTTCTATGTTTACACTACGGAAGATGGTAAGCAAACAGCAGAAGAAGAACTGAAAGCTGAAGAAGAAACGCAATCGGCTGTTGCGCAACTTTCAAAGATCCGATATGAGTTGGAGCAGAAAAAACGTTCGCTCAAGGAATGTGAGTTGGAAAGACAAAAGGCTGTTTCTGTACTTGAAGAGGAAATGGCCGAACTGAGACAGGCCAACGACCGAATGGCGATACAGAACAGAGCATTGCAGGAATTTAAGAATCAAGTGCTTGTTGAGGTAGATGAAGACGTTTTCTTAACGCTTGCTGAAAACCTGAAGACAGAGATCATCAAGAATCAAAAGTTGGAATCTCAGGTTCAGGTTTACAAAGATTCTCTGAATCTGACCCACGTCAAATACAACAAATTAAAGTTGGCATTGCTAGATAAGGCCATTAAAAAGGCCGAAAAAGAAAAAGAAGTACGCGAAAAGCAAGACGCTGAAAGCACTAAAACGGAGATCGAAAAAGAGTTGAAAGACAAGAAATTGAACGCTGAGCAAGCAGAATGGGAGTCTAAAAACGCAGATAAGGCCGCTCTGATAGAAGAAGTTCTTGAAGAGATGGATTCTGAGAAATCTGACAGCGATTCTGATCAAGAAAACGTTTCTCCTCCTATTTCTAAGCAAGAAGTTTCGGAAGAACCAATAGAAGCACGACCTTTGCCCGTGAAAGTCAGAACGGCTAAGAAAAAGGAAGACTGATGTCAGTACACAGAACGGTTAAGAAAGTAACCACCCACGTTCTTCAGGAAATGAAGCGTAATGGCGAGAAGATCGCCATGTTAACTGCCTACGATTATACAATGGCCCGCATACTCGATCAAGCTGGAATTGACATTCTGCTGGTTGGCGATTCTGCATCGAACGTAATGGCGGGTCATGAAACAACATTACCCATTACCTTGAACGAAATGATCTACCATGCAGCTGGCGTAGTGCGTGCTGTGGAGAGATGTTTGGTCGTGGTCGATATGCCATTCGGTTCATACCAAGGAAATTCCAGAGAAGCACTTACCTCGGCCATCCGTATCATGAAAGAATCTGGCGGTCATTCCATTAAGATGGAAGGCGGTAGAGAAATACAAGAATCGATCGCCAGGATTTTGTCTGCAGGCATTCCTGTAATGGGGCATTTGGGTCTTACTCCTCAAAGCATCTACAAATTCGGAACGTACACCGTACGTGCTAAGGAAGAAGAAGAAGCTCAACGACTTATTGAAGACGCCAAACTATTGGAAGAAACTGGCTGTTTCGCCATTGTTTTGGAGAAAGTTCCAGCCAAACTTGCAGCACAGGTTGCTAGTGAAGTTGAAATACCAATTATTGGCATAGGAGCCGGAAACGGTGTTGATGGTCAGGTTCTGGTAACACACGATATGTTAGGAATGAATCAGGAATTCAGTCCACGTTTCTTAAGACGGTACTTGAATTTGGCCGAAGACATGAACATGGCCGTGAAATCGTACATCTCGGATGTTAGAAGCAAGGATTTCCCGAACGAAAGTGAACAGTATTAATTACCTCCATGAGCGTAAAATCAATCGAAATCCTCTACGAGGACAATCATCTGATTGCCGTTAACAAACCATGTGGCTTGTTGGTGCAGGGAGATAAAACGGGAGATGAAACGCTTGCCGATCTCGTAAAGGCATACATCAAGAAAACGAAGGACAAACCGGGCGATGTTTACCTCGGGATTGTTCATCGCTTAGATAGACCTGTAAGTGGTGTGGTGCTATTTGCTAAAACATCAAAAGCACTTGTGCGGCTCAATAAGATGTTTGCCGACCGCGAAACAAAGAAGGTGTATTGGGCAGTTGTGGTAAAGCGTCCAGAGCAAGAGAGCGGAAAGTTGGTTCATTGGTTGCGGAAAGATCAGGAGAAGAATCGAAGTAAGGCCTTTAATAACGAAGCTAAATACACAAAGTATGCTGAGTTGAATTACAAGATGCTGCGTGGTTCCGATCGTTATACACTCCTTGAAGTCTATCCCAAAACAGGGCGACATCACCAAATTCGTGTACAACTTTCTAAAATGGGTTGCCCAATTAAAGGCGACCTGAAATATGGCGCTCCTCGAAATAATGAAGATGCTTCTATTCATCTACACGCCAGAAGATTGGAATTGGAGCACCCGGTTAAAAAGGAGCCATTGGTAATTACCGCCAAAGTGCCGAATGAAAATCTATGGCAAGAATTTGCCAAGATGATGCAGTAGCATCCGCTACCCTATCAGTTCTTGATACACAGCATAGTAGTGGAAACCAGCCGCTATTAATACTAGAATGTGCCATGTAAAATGTGTCCACTTCTGAGACTTCCATAAGTAGAAAACGGCACCAACGGTGTAAATTCCACCACAGATCGAAAGCAACTCAATGGTTTCTGGTTTCAACACATTGTAAAAAGCGTTAGGATTGGCAAAAAAGATATAGCCCATTACGATATACATCAGCGTAGATAGCACCTTGAATCGATGCACATATCTCGCCTTGAACCAGATTCCTACAACAGACATACCCCACAACGCAGCCAAGAACATATAACCTTCTGTTGTTAGCAGTCTATTCAGAATAAGAACAGTATAACTACCAGAAATAAGCACGTAGATAAAGATGTGATCCAACTTCTTGAATAAGAATTTGAGTCTGCGCTCCATAATTCCATGATACAGACTAGAGGTGCCAAGCGCACTTACCAATGCTATTCCGTAAATCCAGATTCCAATATTACCTACTACCGAAAGTCTATTCCAACCTTGATACGCCATGTAAACTACTGCAACCAGACCTAGTAGCGAGCCTACCACATGAGAAATGGTGTTGGCATATTCTTCCTCCTTTGAGTATGTGATAATGGGAGTTTCCAAGGCTGGCAAGTTACATCTCTTTAAAATATCAGACACAAAAAAAGGCGGATCGAAGTCCGCCCTTTTAATGAATGGTATTCGATCAGAATTGAAGACGATAAACCTTATCCAGCATATCTCCTTTATTGAAGTTGACTTCAAGGTCTTTGATGATACCAGAACCAACGCCATACACCCAGCCGTGTAATTGAAGCACTTGCTTCTTTCCCCAAGCATTCTGAACAATGGCGGTTTTGGCCAGGTCACTCACCTGCTCCATCACGTTCAATTCAACGAAGCGCTTGAATCTTTCCTCCTCGTCACCGATAGAGTCCAATTCAGTCTTGTGAAAACGGTACACATCTTTGATGTGCCGGATCCAGTTGTCGATGATGCCATACGAATTGCTGGTCATGGCAGCCTTCACGCCACCGCAACCGTAGTGTCCGCACACGATCACGTGGCGTACTTTAAGCACGTTAACCGCATAATCGAGCACGCTCAGCATGTTCATATCTGTCGGTACAACCATGTTAGCAATGTTGCGATGAACGAAAACCTCGCCTGGTAGAGCACCGATGATTTCATTTGCAGGAACGCGACTGTCTGCGCATCCGATCCAAAGTACGGGTGGCTGCTGACCGTTTTCCAGTTTTTTGAAAAACGTAGGGTCTTCACCTAGTTTCTTTGCTACCCATTCCTTGTTGTTTTCGAGTAATTGACGATAAAATGTATTTTCCATAATGATGTTTTAATTAGTTAATGATGATGTTTTTGTTCAGTCCAATCTACTGGCAGGTACTGCTACTTTTTCCAAAGCCTGTGCATCCAATAAATGCTCAAGACCGATGACCCCTACGTTATCTTTCAAATGCTTCTCACTCTGAATAAAGTTCTCGATAATCTCTACCACATCAGGCTGAAAGAAATTGAGGTCGCCCACGTAATCCTTGTCATACCCAAATGCATGTGGAATCTGCTTCAGAAAGATGATAATACCGATGGCCGCAAGCATCCCT
>JAGYJL010000180.1 GCA_018402015.1 Flavobacteriales bacterium
TGCACGTACATCATTCATTATAGCGGTAAGTGCGGTGTAAAGACCGATATGTTCAGCAAGCTTCAACCGGTTTGGGCACAGATCATCAATCTCGGTCTTACCGCAACTATCGAAGATATTCCTAAACCAGTCTGATGCTAGGAGTTGTAATAGGTCTGCTACTCCTCGGTATTTTACTCTTGCTTCTTGAAATTCTGTTTGTGCCTGGTACTACCATTGTTGGTGTGGGCGGAATCATTCTCCTTGCAATAGGTATTTACCTGTCCTATGCCTACCTTGGCACAATAGTAGGACACATTTCCTTGGCATCTTGCGTGGTGGTTGTAATCCTTTCGCTGGTTGTTCTCTTAAAGGGAAATACCTGGAAACGGATGGCCTTGGATTCGAGTATTGATAGCAGGTCTTTGGTGAACATGAGTACACAAGTAACTGTTGGAGACAGAGGAGTGACCGTTTCTCGATTGAATCCTATGGGCAAGGCCCTTTTTGGAGAGAAAATGTTAGAAGTAACCGCTGACGGAGAATTTGTGGATGAAGCAAAAGATATCGAAGTTGTGAAAGTGGAGCAGAATAAGATCAAAGTAAAAATCGTTTAAAACCAAACCATGGCGTTACCTATTTTAATTGCACTTGTTGTATTCTCAGTCGTTATTCTATGGCTGTTTTTCTACTACGTTCCACTTGGATTGTGGATCACGGCCATCTTTTCTGGTGTCCCAATTGGTATAGGGGCATTGATCGGAATGAGACTTAGAAAAGTACCACCAACGGTTATCGTTAATGCCATGATCAGTGCTACCAAAGCAGGGCTTACCGTAAATCGCGATGCACTAGAGGCTCACTACTTGGCCGGAGGAAGTGTACAGAACGTAACCTTCGCGCTTATTTCTGCCGATAAGGCCAATATTCCATTGGATTTTAAGATGGCAACGGCCATCGATCTTGCTGGACGGGATGTATTGCAGGCTGTGCAGATGTCGGTAAACCCGAAGGTCATTGATACGCCACCTGTTACTGCCGTGGCGAAGGATGGTATTCAGCTCATCGCAAAAGCAAGAATTACTGTACGCGCCAATATTGCGCAATTGGTCGGTGGTGCTGGAGAAGACACCATTCTTGCCCGTGTTGGCGAGGGAGTTGTTTCTTCCATTGGTTCTGCAGAATCTCACAAAAAGGTACTTGAGAATCCAGATTCGATTTCGAAAGTGGTGCTTGCAAGAGGACTGGACTCTGGAACAGCTTTCGAGATTCTTTCTATCGATATTGCCGATGTGGACATAGGCAAGAACATTGGTGCCGAACTTCAAATGGATCAGGCAGAGGCAGATAAGAACATTGCACAGGCAAAAGCCGAGGAACGTAGAGCAATGGCTGTTGCGTTGGAGCAAGAAATGAAAGCCAAAGCTCAAGAGGCGAGAGCAAACGTTATTGAGGCAGAAGTTCAGATTCCACAAGCGATGGCCGAAGCCTTTAGAGCAGGACATTTGGGAATTATGGACTATTACAAGTTCGAAAATATCAAGGCTGATACTGAAATGAGAAACGCTATTTCCAAGCCTGGTAAAGGCGATTCTTCGAAAGGGTCGAAGTAATTCATACAGCCATTAATTGAAAAGGCGCAGACCATTTGGTCTGCGCCTTTTTTATGTTTTCGTGTAAGCTGGGATATCCCGTGGAAGTCTTGCGTCAGCTGGGGTTCCCCTCCCGCCCCGCTCGCCTTTAGGTTTACACCATAGTTTTGAAGAAAGGAAAGCAGAGGTGAACTAACCCGCTCGCAAGGTCTTGGGCCTAACTTGTGCATCAGTCCTCTGCTTCCCCCGCTCCCGCAAGACTTCCGTAGGACGTCTTGTGTGGAACTTGGTACGATCAGTCTCC
>JAGYJL010000181.1 GCA_018402015.1 Flavobacteriales bacterium
ATAGTTTCAACAGTTCCAAGAACCACTTTTTCGTTCTCCAGTGAACCGTTCTGAATGATGGCGACAGGCATTTCACCTCGCCCAGCAATCCTGTAGGTTTCCGCTATCAGCGAAAGCTTTTTCGTGCCCATTAGGACGATTACCGTAGCGGAACTCTGAGCAGCCAAAGCAAGGTCTTTCGATAGTTCGAGGTCTTTGGTTGTTCCAGTAATGACCCAAAAACTTTCGCTGTCTTCTCTTCGGGTGACGGGGATTTTCTGCAATCCTGGAACACCGATGGCGCTGCTGATGCCAGGCACCACTTCGGTAGGAATATTGAACGCTTCCACATATTCAATTTCTTCTTGTCCGCGACCGAAAACAAATGGATCGCCACCTTTCAAACGAACCACGTGTCCATAGTTCAAAGCGTATTCTACAATCAATTTGTTGATTTCGTCCTGCTTAAAGGAATGTTGTCCCATGCGCTTTCCGACAAACACTTTCGGAGCGTCTTTCGGAGCATAGTCCAAGAGGTCAGGATGTGTGAGTGCATCGTATAGAACGGCATCGGCCTTGGCCAAGGCTTTCATGCCTTTGATACTTATTAGATCTGGATCGCCAGGGCCAGCGCCCACGAGTGTTAATTTGGGGTTGTTTTTCATGATTTCTTCTCCGCTTTAAGTTGTTCTTCTCTGAATGATTTGATGGTTTTTAGGAAACTTTCCGCTTGCGCGAAATAGCTAAGACCGAATTCCTCCGTTGCCTTGTTTGAGCGCATTTTCAGGACCAGTTCCGCAAAGGAGGTTTCGAATTGAACTCTACCCGTTTCAACGAATGTCGCATCGAAATCCTGAATGATGCCTGCTTGCGTGTTGCATCGGACGCTCTCGCCTAGCAACAAGGCTTTCGCTCCATTCACAAATGCTGTGTAAGTATGGTAAATGCCATCCGCGTATCGGCTTTGCTTTAATGCTTCAGCCGCCCATTCGAGCTTTTCATCCGCATCGTAAAACAGGGTTTGTACGAGGTCAATCACCACGCCAGCGCATTCTCCCAAACCTATCTCCGTCTTGAACAATTCCTCTTTGCCCCAATCAAAATAATCGCTGTCATTCAAGCTATCCAATTCAGCCAATGGCTTGAACATCTGATAGAAATAATCGGTCGTCAACCTCAAATAGTAGTCATTGAAATACTCGCCTTCCAGAGAATTTTCAGCGTAATCATTGAGCAGCACGCGAAGCAATTCAGGAGTTCGTTTCGATGGAATTTTGATGACTTTATCCGCCACAGTTCCGTTACCGTTTCCGAGCGTTCCGCCACCAAGCAACACTTGCATCGCTGGAACAACTTTTTCATCATGTTTCATCGAACTTCCGTGAAAACCAATGTTGGCAATGCCGTGCTGCCCGCATGAATTCATGCACCCGCTAATCTTGATCTTGATGTTGCGATTGTGAATCAGTTCTGGGAATTCTGAACGGATAACTTTCTCCAATTCCAAGGCTGTTCCGGTGCTATTTGATATTCCGAGGTTGCATGTATCTGTTCCTGGACAAGCTGTGATGTCAGCCACGCTATCGAAGCCGGGTTCAGCCAATCCGAGCGCGTTCAATCCTTCATACAGAGGCGAAAGCGCTTCCTGCGTTACGTAACGCAACAAGTAACCTTGATTGATGGTCACGCGGATATCATCAGCGGCAAACTCCTTCACCACTTTGGCAAACGCTCTTGCTGAATCGGAAGAAATGTTTCCCAACGGAACACGAACGAAAACCCCGAAAAACCCTTCTTGCTTTTGATTAAAAACATTGGTTGTCAACCAATTGTCATAATGTTCGCGGTCTTTGATGCGTGTGGTG
>JAGYJL010000182.1 GCA_018402015.1 Flavobacteriales bacterium
CGTGGTCAACTCCAAGATCAATGATCTCTCCGACCTTAGAAATACCTTCACCGTACATGATATCGAACTCAGCCTTACGGAATGGAGGTGCAACTTTGTTCTTAACCACCTTTACTTTTGCGCGGTTACCTGTAACATCCTCAGCCGATTTGATCTGCCCAGACCTACGGATATCCAATCGAATAGAAGCGTAGAACTTCAATGCATTACCTCCTGTGGTTGTTTCCGGATTTCCGAACATCACTCCGATCTTCTCACGAAGCTGATTGATGAAGATGCAAACACATCCGGTTTTACTGATGGTGCCTGTCAGTTTCCTCAGTGCCTGCGACATCAATCTGGCCTGAAGTCCCATTTTACTGTCGCCCATTTCACCTTCAATCTCACTACGTGGGGTCAATGCTGCAACCGAATCGATAACGATGATGTCTATCGCTCCAGAACGAATAAGGTTCTCAGCAATTTCCAAGGCCTGCTCGCCATTGTCCGGTTGAGAGATCAGTAGGTTGTCGATGTCAACGCCCAGATTCTGCGCATAGAATCGATCGAAAGCGTGTTCAGCATCGATCATGGCCGCAATTCCACCTTGCTTTTGCGCCTCTGCAATGGCGTGAATGGCCAAAGTTGTCTTACCTGATGATTCAGGACCATAAATCTCAATTATCCTGCCTCGTGGATAGCCTCCGATACCTAACGCAATGTCTAACCCAATAGATCCACTCGGAATCACTTCTACATCTTCAATCGCTGAATCGCCCATTCTCATGATCGATCCCTTTCCATGTGCTTTTTCAAGTTTATCCATGGTCATCTGAAGGGCCTTCAGTTTCTCTGCTTTTTCGTCTTTTGCCATAATTATCGTTTTTCTTGGTTGATATTGTTATTCGCCCAGTTCTTCAAGAATCTGTGCTGTGTGATTTTTTGTATTCACTTTCGTGATGACCTTTTCCAAATTGCCATCAGTACCAATAACGAAAGTGGTTCTATGGATGCCATCGTACTCTTTACCCATGAATTTTTTCAATCCCCAAACGCCAAAGGCCTTGATTATTTCCAATTCGGTATCGGCTAGAAGCGTATAAGGCAAACTGTATTTCTCTATAAACTTCTGATGACGACTTTCGTCATCGGCAGAAACTCCGATAACCTCAAATCCGCGTTTTTGTAGATCGCTGTAATTCTCGCCCAGATTACATGCTTCTGCAGTGCACCCAGGGGTCATGTCTTTCGGATAAAAGAACAGGATGACACGCTTTCCTTTCAGATCGGACAGCGAAACGGTTTTACCGTTCTGATCTTTACCAGAAAATACTGGCGCCTTATCTCCTTCCTTCAATGTCACAATACTCATAATTCTTCCTTTTTAGTGATTACAATGTTTATCACCGAGGCAAACAAAGTAACGATGTTTAAGTTCGGAAACCGACTGTTTTGCTATCAAGTTTTCCACTTTGATTGCAAGTCTAACGGATCAGAACGTAAGGTATTTACGGAGCGAAATTCTTTCCGTAAAACTTGCACCAATCCTTTAAGCCACACTTATCGCACTTCGGTTTACGCGCTAAACAAACATAGCGCCCATGCAGAATAAGCCAATGATGCGCAGTTGCGATCAACTCTTTCGGAATGTGTTTGACCAATTGCTTTTCTGTTGCTAGTGGCGTTTTTGCATTGGTTGTAAGCCCTAGTCGTTCAGATACACGGAATACGTGCGTATCAACAGCCATAGCGGGTTTATCGTAAACAACAGAAGCAATTACGTTGGCCGTCTTTCGTCCCACTCCAG
>JAGYJL010000183.1 GCA_018402015.1 Flavobacteriales bacterium
AGGAGCCATGTTGGTTGATGATGGCGAAGGAAACTTCGTTCCATTGGTAGACCTTCAAGGTCGTTTCCGCCCAGAAGTAACTGACTTTGCTGGCGAATACGTGAAAGCCGAATATTACACGGAAGAGGAGATTGCGGAGCAGACGAAAAAGCAAAATCGCGATAATTACTTGTCGGTTGATGAGCGGATTGCCATCAAACTGAAAGAGGAAAACAAGGCTTTCCGTGTGGAGAAGTACGAGCACAGTTATCCGCATTGCTGGAGAACGGACAAACCTATTCTGTACTATCCGTTGGATTCATGGTTCATTAAGACCACGTCTGCCAAAGACCGCTTGATTGAACTGAATAAGACCATCAATTGGAAACCGGAAAGTACTGGAACAGGTCGTTTCGGAAACTGGTTGGAAAACCTTCAGGATTGGAACCTTTCGCGTTCACGTTTCTGGGGAATTCCATTGCCGATCTGGTCAACAGAAGATAAGACGGAGCGTAAATGCATTGGTTCAGTAGAAGAGCTCAAAGCAGAATGTGAAAAAGCCGTTGCGGCTGGTTTGATGGACAAAAACCCATTGGCGGATTTCACTCCAGGAAACATGGACAAATCGAACTATGATGTGTTCGATTTGCACCGTCCGTACATGGATGATGTGGTGCTGGTTTCCGAAAGTGGACAGCCAATGCATCGCGAAGCAGATTTGATTGACGTTTGGTTTGATTCTGGCGCGATGCCATATGCGCAATTGCATTACCCGTTTGAGAACAAAGAACTGATTGATGAAAAGAGCTACTATCCTGCCGATTTTATTGCTGAAGGCGTAGATCAAACGCGCGGTTGGTTCTTTACGCTTCACGCCATTGGAACCATGTGTTTCGATTCTGTAGCGTTCAAAAATGTGGTTTCCAATGGGCTTGTCCTCGACAAGAACGGACAGAAGATGTCTAAGCGATTGGGTAACGCTGTCGACCCATTTGAAACACTAACCAAATACGGGCCTGATGCTACGCGTTGGTACATGATCACCAACGCAGAACCTTGGGACAATCTTAAATTCGATCTTGAGGGCATTGCGGAGGTTCAGCGCAAGTTCTTCGGCACGCTTTACAATACCTACGGTTTCTATGCACTGTATGCCAACATTGATGGCTATGATTTCAGCGAAGTAGAAGTTCCAATTGAAGAACGACCAGAAATTGATCGTTGGGTTATTTCAAAACTCAACTCGCTAATTGCCGAGGTTGACGAGCACTACCTTGCTTTCGAACCCAAAAAGGCCGGTCGCGTTATTCAAGACTTCGTAAATGAAGATCTGAGCAATTGGTACGTACGACTTTGCCGAAGAAGATTCTGGAAAGGAGACCAATCCAAAGACAAATCATCTGCGTATCAAACGCTTTACACCTGTTTAGATGTGGTTGCCAAGGTTATGAGTCCAATTGCTCCGTTCTATGCGGAGAAACTGTTCCTAGATCTGAATGCAGTTACCGGAAGAGACGTTTCGCAGTCAGTTCATCTTTCGGAGATGCCTATTTCAAACGCCTCTGCGATTGACATTGATCTGGAAGAGCGCATGAAAATCGCTCAGAAAGTCACTTCACTTATTCTAAGTATTCGCAAAAAGGAAAAGCATCGTGTGCGTCAGCCGTTGGCCAAAGCCATGATTCCAATTTTAGACGAAAAGTTTGAGCGTCAATTACGTGCTGTTGAAAGCCTGATTCTTTCCGAAGTCAACGTAAAAGAGTTGGAGTATTTGAAAGAAACCG
>JAGYJL010000184.1 GCA_018402015.1 Flavobacteriales bacterium
GCCCGTCCCGATAGCTATCGGGATCGAACTTGGTAGAAAGCACTAAGCTTGCGTACCTGTCGTCATGCCCTATTTTGATAGCAGATGTTGGGGTTAGTTCTTTATTATTTTTTTCGTGTACGTGTCATGTTCGTATAAGACTGTCAGGAAGTAAGTGCCGTCAGATAATGAGCTGATGTCCACAAGTTGTTTTTTTGAATTCAACGAGCCTGTAAGTATTTGCTTTCCAAGGATGTCACGAATGATGAACTGTCCAGAGTTGAAGTCCTGCAATTCAATGGTCAGGTCATTTTGTACTGGGTTTGGATAAATTCCAACCCTTGTTGTCTCGTTGTCGTTGATGTCCAGCCCCAGTTCTTGGCTGTCAAACAGCATTTCCCGATAAGAACGACCAATTGGAGTTCCGTTACGGTATTCTTGAACCTCAAGATTGATAGCTAATAAGCCCTGCTGTAGAGCAAGAACCTGAACCACACCAGTAATCGGGTCGATGGAATATGTCGGCATGGTATAAATGCCAGATGACGAAGAAACCAAACTGAAACCCAAACTATCACCTTCCAAATCGCTTACCATCGGGTCATGGTAGTAATACGAGCCGTCCGCATAACTGTCCAGTTGTGTGTTTCCGAACACTGGTGATGTATTGGTTCCTATAAACGGACTAATCATCACCTCTTGTTGTAAATGAATTGGCTCTGAAACTGAGTTAGCAATATTGAGAATGCCACCAACTCTAAAACTGTCGCTTACCGTTGCCACGTAGGTGGAAGCTGAGGCATAAGTATGTGTCGTGGTGTATTGCCATTCAGTTACATCATTCGGAAGGTCGGTTGAAACACCCAAAAGCGTATCAACCGTTCCGTCCCCTGCATGGAACATGATTGTGTCATGCGATATTCCCAAACTTGTCTGCGAATAGAGTAAGACGTCAAATGAGCAGGTCAGTCCTGAAACTAAGCTGTAAGACATTTCACCTCCTTTTATGTCCTGACCGAAAGACAGGAGCGGACAAACAAAAAATGTCAGTATGAATGCGTGTCGTCCCATTTTTTTGAATTAATCCCAACGGTTACTGCTATGAAAATAGGGCTTTAACATCTTCGACCTTTCGCCCGAAACCGAAAACTGCTAACCGTGATGAACTTGCGGCAAACACTTCGCGCCCTATTTTTATAGTTGGTGTTGGCGTGTCGTTGTTTAGAGTCTTTCAAAGCAGGTACAACTTATCACATAGCCGTCAACATTGGCTTCTTTGAATACCAATCTAGTCGCGGTCACTTTCACGATGGGAATGGCCATGTTATAAGGCAAACTTGAATTTGAATAGGTTCCTGGAAATACAGTTCCGTCAGGTGATATTATTAGATTGGCATCGTCTACATAATATTCACAGATACAATGGTCAACTTCTACACCTCCATCTGAAGTGTCGGTAAAACAGCTGTCTTTGCAATAACTATACTGAAAGGTGTCTTCAGTAATGGTACCGTCACTTTTAAATGTCACTCTGCCGTAGAACCAAAATTTGTCAGTATCGTCATCATTGGAATAGAACGGGCAACTTTTCCTTTGCCATGTACCAACCAATGCTTTTTTGATCTCATTGTCTGGTCTGTGACAGCCAGAAGCAGCCAGTAAAACACACAAGAGATAAATTAATCTTTGACTTTTCATATTGCTCTTCACAATGCACGCCAAC
>JAGYJL010000185.1 GCA_018402015.1 Flavobacteriales bacterium
CGTGCGCGAATCCGTTCCATGGCTTTGACAGGAACCGAACCGACCATCATGCTTTTAGGACCAGCTCCTGTTACCAGAAAGGCTTTGAAAAAGGCGGGAATGGAAATCGGAGATATCGACCTGATGGAGGTGAACGAGGCTTTTGCAGCAGTCGTTCTTCGCTTCATGGAAGACCTTGGCATTGACGAAAGCAGAATCAACGTGAATGGTGGAGCCATCGCTATGGGTCATCCACTCGGAGCAACAGGAGCCATTCTCATGGCCACATTGATCGATGAACTCGAACGTCAAGACAAGCAAACAGGTCTCGTTACGCTTTGCGTTGGTGGCGGAATGGGAATCGCTACGATTATTGAGCGCGTGTGATCATTATCTTTGATGCATGAGTATCGAAACCACAAAACTCGAATTGATCGAATGGCTAACCAAGCTCGACAATGAGCAAATGTTGGAGGCTTTGCTGTTTTATAAGAAGAACCATGAGGCGGACGATTGGGCAGAAGACCTGACACCTGCGCAAAGAAAGGCGGTAGAGCGAGGTTTGGCTGACGAGAAAGCTGGTCGAATGACACCTAGCTCGGAAGTTTGGAAAAAGTATGGCAGGTAGACTTAAGATAGTCTGGTCAGATAAAGCCAAGGAAGACTTGGCGCGCATTTATGATTTCATCCTGCTTAAGTGGTCTTTGAAAGAAGCCGAGCAGTTCTTGAGTCTTGTCAAGGACTTTGAAGATACGGTCTCAAACTATCCAAAGACATTCAAAAAGTCCCAGGTATTTCCAGAAGCTAGGTTGGGTTTTGTGCATCGGAGCACAACAGCCGTTTATGCGATAAGAGAAGGATATATCATTATTCTTACTCTGTTTGATAATCGGGAAAATGAGGATTTTCGAGTCTAACGCCCAATCTCAAGTTTCACGCCTTCCGAATGCGTTGTAAATTCAGGTGCATACATGCATTGCAGTTGTGAAATGCCATTGCTGAATGTGCCAGCTTGGGTTACGTTCAGGTCGTATTCGAACACGAATGTGCCTTTGGGCAGATAGCCGAAGAAGAAGTTCATGGCAGCATCGGTAGTGGAGCGGTAATAGCTCAATCCTTCCTGATATTCCGCGCCTGAAAGTTGTTTTCGCGGTTCAAAACTGGCTGCACGCATGTCTTTCAGATGCACGTATTCCATGTGGCGGTCAGTTTCCAGAACGATTCGAACGCGAACTCTGTCTCCAACGGAAAGGGAAGTGTTCTCATCAAGCGGCTTCATCAAAGGGCCGTGCTCCGTGTCTTCCAGCAACATCACATTCCGCTGCATTTTTATCGGGTTGTCGGTAGCACCCGTAATCTTGTCCAAGTCTTCGAAATACTGCCAATACACAGCGCCCCAAGCCACGCCATCGTTGTCTTTGGTCACCGTGACATTTCCCATTTCGGGTGTGATAGAATTCTTCGTCCAATTGGTTTTGAAGTAATCCGTGCCAGCTTCGGTTTTCAGGTCTTTATCCGTTCGTGGGTCGATGGTTTCGTTACCGAGTTTGATGGAAATCATGGCTTCTGTATCGAAGGTTTTGTTTCCTGTAGAGAGCAGTGCATAGCACGCTTCAGCAGTTGCTTTCGTGGTTTCCCAACTTTGTGTTTGCTTCTGTTTCAGCAACCAAATATTCATCTCTGAGACCGTCTCGGCATCGTTTGCTACTTCGTCAAACGC
>JAGYJL010000186.1 GCA_018402015.1 Flavobacteriales bacterium
CTTTCTGGTCTTCTTCGGGCTCTATTCATATCGGTTCAGGTGGCGGTCTGGTCTGGCACTGGCATCTCTGTATATGGCGTGCTTTCAGTTTTATATTTCGTTCGTTTCGGGTGCAACGGGTGGAGATTACATATTGATGACCTTTTACGCATGGTCAACCGTAGGACTTTCGTTGGTTGCTGGACGCATGGTAGAAGCCAATGATCGGCTGGCTTTTGTGAACAGGATTACGATTGAGGAACAGAAGAAACAAGTTCAGCAAGCAAAAGAACAGGCAGACAGCTTATTACTCAATATCCTTCCTAAGAAGGTGGCCGAAGAACTGAAAACCAAAGGTTCGGCCGAAGCCGTGCACTATGATCAGGTAACCGTTCTTTTTACCGATTTCAAAGGCTTTACGGCAATGAGCGAGAAAATCACACCCAAAGAACTTGTAAAAGACCTTCATGAATGCTTCTCTGCCTTTGATAGAATTTGCGAAAAGTATGGCGTAGAAAAAATAAAGACCATTGGTGATGCTTACATGGCAGCTGGTGGTGTACCTGGCCAAAATAAAACGCACGCGGCTGATGTGGTTAAAGCTGCATTCGAGTTCCGAGATTTCGTAGAAGAGGGTAAGGCTCGAAAAATAAAAGCAGGATTACCATTCTTCGAGATAAGAATAGGCATTCACACAGGCCCCGTAGTAGCAGGTATTGTAGGCGTTAAGAAATTCCAATATGACATTTGGGGAGATACCGTAAACACCGCCAGCCGTATGGAATCATCTGGTGAGGTTGGCAAAGTGAACATCAGCGAAAGCACCTATGCGCTTCTGAAAGACGATGCCTCATTCAGCTTTGAGAACCGTGGTAAAATACAGGCTAAGGGCAAAGGAGAGATGGAGATGTATTTTGTGCAAGAAGGATGACCTGTCCGAGTTGAAATTCAGACTACCGGTTTTTGAGCATTAAGAAAATGCCGTAAGCGTGGGTGGCGATGATGCCAAAACCGACCCTTGGATGATGGACTACGGCAAAATGTCGCCATTGTTGGTACAAGCGATTCAGGACCTGAAGGCTGAGAAAGACCAATTGGAAACACTTGTAGAAACCCTTCTGCAACGTGTAGAACAATTGGAGCAGCATTAATCTACATCCAGACCAAATACAAAAAGCCCCGCCAACTGGCTGGGCTTTCTTTTGTGATGAAACAGCGAAGAAATAAAAGCTAACCTTCCGATTCAGCACGAACACCGTTATCTGCAATGGACTATCTTCGACATTGCGCTGGAAAGAATAGGCGAAACGTTTGGAAACACATCAGAATAGGCTAACGCTTGCTTTCAGAAATAAGGAACTTGAGCATGCGTATAGGGCGGATCAGGAGGAGTTTCTGAGAACGGCTGTGCGGTCTGGTATGATATCTTCTTTGATCCTTTGGTCCGTTGGTGTTGTAGCCCTTTATTTCATCGTACCTGACAAGTTCCAGATGCTGGCCGCAACCATTATTGGCTCCACATTCCCGTATTTTCTGTTCCTGATATATGCTACGTACCTAGAACGGTTTCAAGGCTGGTTTCACCTACTTGCCGCTTCTTCTAATCTATTGGCAGGGCTTTTATTGCTGGTCATCTTTTTCCATCTGCAAGTAAGCGAATACGCCATCCTAACAGCGCTCAT
>JAGYJL010000187.1 GCA_018402015.1 Flavobacteriales bacterium
GCTCGAACCAATTTTTCAATTTCCTCAGGGGGTGTTTGAAGATCATCGTCCATGGTAATTACAATGCCACCTTTGGCATTGGTTATTCCACATACCGTAGCAGCATTCTGTCCATAGTTTCTTCCCAATCGGATAAGTGTAACGGTTTCCGGGAACGCTTTCTTAATTGACTTCAGTTCATTCCAACTTTCCAATGGTCCACCGTCTTCTACAAACAATATCTCAAACGATTTTCCAAGTTTCGCGATGGTAGCAGCTGTCCGCTCGTAAACCGGACGCAGCGTTTCAACCGAATTGAAAACGGGAATTACAACGGTTATATCGGTTTGTTGGCTCACAGATAGATCATTGGCAAAACAGCCACTTTGTCTGTTCCCAAAATTACATTACCCCACGACAATCCAACACCGAAGCCAGAAAGCATCAATCTAAGTTGTCGGGTTGATAGTTGCTCCGCCAGCTGAGACACCAAAGTGACGGGTATTGTAGCACAACTCGTATTACCGAAATCGTGCAACGAACTTGGTGCCTGTTCCTTCCTGAACCCTGTCTTTCGAACGATGGAATTGTTTAGCAGTTGATTGGCCTGATGTAGCACAAGGTAATCGAATGCCGATGGTTGCATATCTACCTCTATTAGAAGGTCTGAAATGCTTGATGCGACTGTGGAAAGGCCGAAGGTGAATACTGCTTGGCCGTTCATTTGGAGTTGATTTTTCTGACGAATAACGCCTTCGCTAACGATTTCAGGCAGTAGAGAATCGGAATTGACCGGCACTCTGAAACCACCATCTGACACGTGGATGGCTTTAAAATCTTCTCCCCTCGAGCCAAGTTTGAATTGCATATCTGGCGCTGCATCATCCAACTCGAATGCTGTTGCACTGCCAGCATCGGCAAATATGGGCCAGATGGAATTATCCTGCGAGGAAACCATTTTTGTGATGGTATCGCCTACCAGAAGCAATCCTTTTTGGATGCCGAAAGACTTCATCATCCCAACGATTACAGACATGCCGTAAACGTAGCCCGCACAGCCTTGATTGATATCCAACGACATGGCGGTTTGCGCTAGTCCGAGTTTATGTTGTAGTTGTGTGGCCGATCCAGGAACTAAGTGATCCGGTGTTTGGCTTACAAAAAGCAGAATCCCAACTTCTTCCGCATTCCAAGCAAGTTTTTCGAGCAATGGGCGCGCGGCTGATTCGCAAAGATCGGCTGCCGTAACTGAACTTGGGGCAAGGTGTCGAAAGCGTACTCCAACCTGATTGACAATCTCGCTCCTTGCTTTTTCGGATAAAGAAGAAAGTTCCAGATTGTCTTCCCTCTCATTGGGCACCGCGGCAGCGAGCCCAGCCAAACGCACACCTTGGCCCAAGAGCATAGGCATTTTAGGGTTTTAAGGTTAGTCTGTAGAGATCGGCAACCGTTTGGGCTGCTCTAAAATCCTTTTCGGGAATAGTTACTCCATAATGTTCGTCAATCGCTGCAATGACTATTAGCGCTTGCATGGAAGACCATTCTTCCAGCTCTCGAAACAAGGTAGTCTCGACAATAGAATCCGTTGAATCCTGAAATAGGGATCGGAATACACTCAAAAAATCGCTAGGGTCGGAAGCAGACATCGGTTCACTTTG
>JAGYJL010000188.1 GCA_018402015.1 Flavobacteriales bacterium
GCGAAAAGCAGATTGGATGCTACGTGCTGCCGAAAAAGACACGGTGCTGGCCGACATGCTCCAACGCCTCAGGCGACCATTCAATAGCTGGGTAGCGGAGTATTTCAAGCAAAAGGACGCGATGAAAGAGGCGCATCACCCACCAGCGGGCGATCGGTATCCGTATCGGTAACAGCGCTGCCCGTCCTTAGCAGGCAAGGGGCAAGAGACAATGATGATGAATAACGATTTAAGAAGTCAGAATTCTCGCTACTCACTACTCATTCCTCATTACCAACTCCTTCATCGAGCCAAGGCGGTCTGAAACCTCAGCGGTGATTGATAAATATCAGTACTACGGCTGATCAGGGTCGGAAGGTTCACCTTCAACCACAACCATTTTTGTGATGAACAAACAACATCTTATATGCCATGAAGAAGTTTCTTTACCCCCTTTTGTCAGCCTTCGTACTGACGTTTTCAGCGTGTGATACGGAAGATGACGTGCCCCGGCTTATGCGTATTGACGGAGCCAAACTGAAAGTGACCTTCGATGCACCTGGCAAGACTTCGGATGGATTCGTGTATCAGACACCTGCGGCCTACCAGGTGGGGCTTCACAGCGTAACGCTGATCGGAGACCCTCAAACACCCGATCATACCATTTTCTCAACCAACGATTTTGCCAATGCCGAGGTTTTCAACTTTACTGACGGCAGTGTGCTGTTTGACCTGAGTGAGGACAACGATATACCTGATGGTAACTATGCCTCCGTAGAGTTGGGCATCGTTTATCTTCAGATGAAGTTGCAATTGGCCGGTGCGAACACCGGTGTGCAATGGCGCAATATGCGCATCTACTTCTGCGAGTTCGGAGATTACAAGCGCGGTGACGTGGTGGAAGTGGCTGAGGATGGCACCATCATGGGCTGGCTTTTCGGTCGGTACGAGATGCCCGATTTCCTCCCTGCTTCGCCCCGAGAGTTTGCTTATACCTACCCTCAGAATGGACAGTGGTGGATGTTTGCAGATAAACCTGGCAATCTTTACGGTCCTTCTGGCAATTTGGCCTTTTGGAACACCGTTCCTAACCCGTTCTCACGCCCTGTGTTGCTCAACAGACAGGAAGGCGATGGCAACATCATGGTCATTGACTTCAATGTGGTCGACTGCTGGCGCTTTGAGGATAACAATGGTGACGGTTACTTCGGTGGTCAGGACATCGACCCGCAGGTGCCTTCTGCTTGGGTAATGGAGTTGCCTGTGATATCGGTATCTTTTCAAGACTGAGCGGATACCCTTGTCTTTGTACTCGGGCATCTAGGAGATTACGTGGCGTCTCCAATGATGGTTGTCCATCATGCGTGACGGAGGCACCAGCTATAAGCCAATCGCTATTACCCGAAAGTTATGATGGCTGGACCATGAACGATTACTAATTGAAGCAGTGAGACCGCTGCGCTCCATTGTGCAACACGATTCACCCATGGCCCGAAGCCAACAGCTCATGACTTAAAGATGAAAATGCTGGTGAGCTGAGGATACATCAGTTAAATGTCACGTCTCTCAGTCTCACGTAGTCGCCCAGATCTTCTTCCAAGGCTGGGCAGCCTCTAACTGATAGGCAATATCCAACAACATGGCTTCCTGT
>JAGYJL010000189.1 GCA_018402015.1 Flavobacteriales bacterium
AGCGCTTTTGATCGTATTCAGCAAGCGGGAGGTTATGTTTCTGTAAATACTTTAGGAAATACGCAAGACGCGAATTCCTTACCAATTCCAAAGGATGATGCCGATAAAGCATTTGATGCAGCTACATGCATAGGTTGTGGCGCGTGCGTGGCTACTTGTAAGAATTCATCAGCCATGCTATTCGTAGCGGCTAAGGTTTCGCAGTTTGCCCTTCTTCCTCAAGGCAAAGTTGAGGCCAAGAGACGTGTGTTGAACATGGTAAAGCAGATGGACGAAGAAGGCTTCGGAAACTGTACCAACACTGGCGCTTGCGAAGTTGAATGCCCGAAAGGAATCTCTTTAGAGAACATTGCTCGGATGAACCGAGAGTACTTGTCTGCTGCTGTTACGAGCGAAGATTAATCAATACGAAAAGGATAAAATGAAGAAGGCCGCAGTAATGCGGCCTTTTTTGTTGATGGGATTCGTAGCTTTATTGTTATTAAGGGTCTTTTACTATTTCTTTCAATTCTCAGTTTTAACGCTCAATTGTTTGCACAAACGGATTTCTGTGTTGCAGGCGCAAGGTGGATGTACGAAAGTGTTGGCACTGGGCAGAACCCACCGAGGCAATCGACTTACATCTATGTTGGAGACACAATGATTGATGGGTTTTCCGAGGTGCGAATATTGAAGGAGGAGTTGAGAGGTTATAATCTCTGGGGAGATGCTTATTACCAAGAAGATTGGAGTTACTTGCGTCAAAGTGGCGATTCAGTATTTCAGTTTGTTGATGGGGGTTTTGAATTGGCGTTCGATTTGAATGTTGGCGTTGGGGATACTCGGGTTGTGTATTTTTCTGCAGACCAATGTTACAACTTAGATACCATGCTGATTGAAAATGTAGACACTATCAACTACCAAGGAGAGTTATTGCGCAGATATCACTACAAGTTGCTTGTAGAAGATCAGCTTTCGCAAATCCAAGGGCCGGGATTTGCGGGGTTGTCCGAATCAATATATGTGGAACGAATCGGATTTATGATAGATCATCCTGTTCTGAACGGTTTTCGATGTGAAGGAAACCTCATTTCCGAGTATGATGCAAGAAATTTTCTTTGCTACACCGATAATGAACTTGCAGCTACTTATCCAGATACGTGCAATCTGTTTCTGGATGCGGTAGAAAGAGAAAATCAGGAACTGGAAATCAGCGTGATTCATAATCAACTCCAAATCCAAAACGGGCAAAACTCAACCCTCCGCATTTACGACATCCTCGGAAAGGAACTTTACAGGACCACCATCCATTCATACAACGAAAGCATGGATGTGAATCTCTTGCCGAACGGAATTCTGATGGTCGTTGTAGAATCCCAAGAATCCAGATTCACCAAAAAGGTCGTCAAACTCAGCTACTTGTAACTGGCGGCTGGCTGTGGAAGCTAAAAGACAATGTAATCCTGAGGATTCACAGGCCTGCCGTTGAACCAAAGTTCAAAGTGGAGGTGAGGACCAGTGGTCAGTTCACCTGAATTTCCCACAACAGCGATCACTTCCCCAGCTTTAACTGTATCGCCTGCTTTTTTAAGTAGCACGGAGCAGTGCTTATAGAACGAG
>JAGYJL010000019.1 GCA_018402015.1 Flavobacteriales bacterium
CTATACGGTAAATATGACCACGAGTACTGGAAACTGCACGGATAACGTGGAAGTGGTTGTGGTAAATCCCGTTGTAATTGTTGATGCTGGACCGGATCAAACTATCTGCCCTGGAGATTGTATCAATCTTGCGGGAACGGCCTCTGTTATTTTTGATCCAGGAGGTCTTACAACTTTTTCCAATAATCAGACTGAAAATTTTGATGCATCTGTATTCGGAGGAGCTACCGTAAATGTAAATGTTCAGGGTTTAAATATGCCTACGGTAAACCCTGGATCATTGGTTGAAGTATGTCTTTCGTATCTAGAATTTGAAGGGGGACTTATTGGCACTGGGGGAGTTGAAGAGTTAAGCCTAACCTTAATTTGTCCGGATGGCACAACCGTTTTGTTGGTTCCATCGGGTGAAGCACCTGCTGGAGGAGGTTTGTTTGGCGGTGGACCGTCTTACTATCAAAATGCATGTTTCGTAACGGCTGGCGGAACAGCATTATCCAACGCGGACCCAGACCCGATAACTGGAACTTTCAACTCAAACCAGCCACTTTCTGGGATGAATGGCTGTACTTCGAACGGTGTTTGGTCTCTCGAAGTGTCCTCAGGGGGCTTAATAGGAGGAAATGGAACCTTTGATGGTTGGTCAATAACGTTTGATGATGAACCCGAAGAATACGCTCCAGATGTATTGTGGTCTCCTACGACAAACATGACTCCGGGAGAAGAAACTACTCTTACGCCTGGGGTTTGCCCAACAGGCGCTATTACTTATACGCTTACCGCCTCAGACGATGCTGGTTGTGTAACAGAATCAGACGATGTTGATATACTGATCGATGCCAATTGCTGCGACCCGCAAACACCACCGATTCAAGGCCCTACTCCACTTTGCCAAAACGCAACGGGTAATGTTTACTCAGTAACGAACACACCGGGTTCAACTTACGCATGGACGGTTCCGGCAGGAGCCACCATAACAGCAGGTCAAGGAACGAATTCGATAACCGTAGATTTTGGAACTACTGGAGGAACCGTCTCAGTGATAGAAACAATCAACTGCGGAGATGGCCCTGCTGAGACTTTCGATGTTGTGGTTGAGCCATGTATCGGCTGTTCCATGAACTCATTGGATCTGGCTCTTTCTGATTGCTATACTTCCGGTCAAGGGTTTTTACAGTACGATGTAGATGTAACGGTAACCTTCTCCGACCCTCCAACCACAGGTCAATTGGTCATTTCTGATTGTTTCTTTAACACTCAAACGATCAACCCGCCATTTGTAAGTCCTGTTACGGTAACGTTTACCGGACTACCACAAGACGGTTTGGATTGTGATTTTGGTGCTGTATTTACGGACGACCAGAACTGCAACATCATTGAAACTTACACAGCACCACCAACCATTACTTTTTTCTCGTCCAACTGCGTAATTGGAACCGGAGAAGTTGACGGGACCATTGAGTTCAACAATCCACCTGCTACAGGCACCATCGTGATTGAAATAAACGATGGTACATCTACCCAAACAACCAATATTCAACCGCCATTCAACAGTCCAGAAAATTGGTTGGTAACTGGCTTAGACCCTGCTGCTGCCAATTATGTTATTACTTATTACTTCTCCGATTTTCCAACATGCGAGCAGACCCAATCCATTATCTGTGGATGCGCGGCCGATGGAGGAACCACTACTACAACTCTTACCGGAGATGGTCAGAACGATTTCATTCTTTGCGAGGGTGATCAGATTGACATAGTAAACAACGGAGATTACACTTTCCCTGACGATGATGGCCCGCTAGGAGGCTTTCCGTATCAGCCAGCGTACACGTTCTTAGTGTATACCTGTCCGCCTACACCTGGCGTTTTTCCTGGTGATGACCCATGTTTTACTGGTATCGTTCCAAGCGATGGTAGCATGACTGATATAAATGATGGAAACTCAATCTTTGGCGTATTCCCTCCCGGAACTTTCCAGAATAACGTAGTCTATTACGTACCGATCACACTGTATCATTACGATCCTGTTGCAGGAAACTACATCGTTAATGCTAGCTGCTGGGATATAGGCACCGTAAGCAGCGTAACATATCTTCCTCCAATTGTTACTAACGTTACTCCCGATTGTCAAACAAACACCGTGACTGTGTCAGTAAGCGGTGGTTATCCAGAAGTATTTGGTGGCGATTTTACAGCATCCAATCTGCTTCCTGCTACTGCCAATTTCGTGAGTACATCAACAGGTAACAACGGGTCATTTGTAATTGAAAACCTTCAGAACGGAGACAATTACTCCTTCGATATTACAGACGAGAATGGTTGTCCTTACCCAATTACCGGAGGGCCGTTTGTTGCTTTACCTATAGCAGATGCCGGATCGGATGCACAGACCTGTATACTTTCCTACCAATTGGAAGCAATAGCAAGCTACGGTACAGGAACCTGGACAGGCGGACCTGCAGGAACAACCTTCCTTCCAAATGCCAACGACCCAAATGCCACTGTAACTGTACCAACAGCTGGCTCATTCACGTTTACTTGGACAGAGGATAATGGTAACGGATGTATTGCCTCTGATCAAGTAGAAATTACATTTTCCTTAATGAGCATTCCTGGAGTTATAACCGATGCGAGTTGTGGAAATGCCGATGGCGAGATCGTAGTTGCACCTCAGGGCGGTGTGCCACCGTATAGCTACAACTGGACCAGCGGAGGTAATGGCGCAGTTGAATCTGGACTAGGGCCAGGAAGCACTACTGTTACTGTAACGGACAATACAGGCTGCAGTCTCGATTCCACCTTTGTCATAAGTCAACCTATTACATTCAATTACGTGCTTAACTCAGAAGACGAGACGTGCTTTAATGCTTGCGATGGTCAAATAGATATTCAACCCGATGGAATAGGCCCATATAACTATGCGTGGACACCGAATGTTGCTAATGGTAACTCAAGTAACGCACTTTGCCAAGGTAATTATGAGATTCTGGTTGCGGATCAGGATGGATGTACGCAGGTTGTCAATATTTCCATTGGCGGACCAACCGAAGTGATTGTTCAAGTAAGTTCTGACGTATCGGAGGTGTGTATAGGCGGCACAGCCAATCTTTCATCGGTTGTGGCTGGCGGAACACCGCCTTATGTTACATACACTTGGGTAGCAAACCCTGCTGATGCCAGCTTGGATCCTACAATCCCAAACCCATCTGTCAGTCCATTGGTTTCTACTACCTACACTTTAATAGTTACAGATGCCAATGGTTGTCCGTCAGCCCCAAAAGTGGTAACAGTGGACGTTCTTCCGCCCTTAACATTGGATTTTATCCGCCCACTTTTCAGTCCAGATACAACCATTTGTCCCTACGATTTCGCCACGCTAAACCTTACCGCGTCTGGTGGAGATGGGAATTACAGCATATATCTGCTGCCAGATGATGTTAACCCTATTGCCCTTCCGCTTGACACCCAGCCATTGGTTACAACTACATTCGACTTCATGGTAACCGATGGATGTACTACACCACCTGCATTTGCCAGTAGTACAGTTACAGTTCTTACTCTTCCGGAGATAAACATCGTTGCGTTGCCCGATAGCGGCTGCGAACCTCTTACTGTTCAATTCGCAGATAATACACAACCATCTCCTGTAGGTTGGAGTTGGAACTTTGGAGATCCTGACAGTAACTCGAACACATCGCAGATCGATCAGCCTACTCATGTGTACAACAATGATGGTTCCTATGATGTAAGCCTCAGCATTACTACTGCTGAAGGATGCGTAACAGATACTGTTTTGACAGATTTTGTCAATGTTTTCCCATTACCCAACGCAAACTTTGACCTCAACCCAGAAGTGGTCAACCTACTAAGCGCAGACATAGAGTTTACTGATCTTTCGGCTGGCAATATTGTCAATTGGAACTGGAACTTTGGTGATGGTGAATCGTCAAATGTTCAGAACCCTTCACATTTGTATGGGGATACAGGTACGTTTTCAATTCGACTTTTAGTTACTACAGACAAAGGGTGTACCGATGAAACTGTTCGGCAACTGATCGTAGAACCAGACTTCATGTTCTACGTACCGAACGCATTCACTCCTAATGAAGACGGAAGAAACGATTACTTCAGAGGCTATGGCGAAGGAATTGATTGGTCCACGTATCAAATGTCCATATTCAACCGCTGGGGCGAATTGATCTACTACACAGAGAACATAGAAGAGCCGTGGGATGGAACCTATAAAGGAGCCCAAGTGGAAGTGGCCGTTTACGTTTGGAAAATAAGATTCTATGATGTAAAAGGAGATAGTCATGACTACTATGGGCATGTGTCCCTTGTTCGATAAGGTGTTAATGGCTTGATCACTAGCCGTGACCATGAGAAATTTCAACATTTATGTACATTTGATCTTTATATAAACCCCAATCAATGAAATTCAACCTTTACTCTTCAGTGGGATTAGCTGCAGTGTTATTCTTAACTATGCTTCATGGTTCCGTATTTGCTCAAAACGACAACGTAGGTATCGGTACTACCACACCGCATCAGAATGCCGTTTTGGACATATCTTCTACAGACAAAGGATTGTTGGTTCCTCGTCTGAATACCCTTCAACGATTAGGAGTTAACCCAACCGTTGGTTCTGATGGACTTATGGTTTATGATACAGATCTTGACCAATTCTGTTACTGGGATGAGAATGATGCCCAATGGGTGTGCATTGGAGGTATAGGAAACATTGGCCCTACTGGACCTGCTGGTCCTGCTGGCCCAACTGGAGCTAATGGTGCACCTGGTGTTGCAGGACCTCAAGGACCTGCCGGTCCTGCTGGACCCGCGGGACCTGCTGGACCTGCTGGAGCAAACGGAGCGACTGGCCCTGCTGGTCCATCTGGAGCGCAAGGCCCTGCTGGTGCACAAGGTCCTGCTGGAGCGCAAGGTCCTGCTGGACCTCAAGGCCCTACTGGACCCGCAGCTGCTAACAATACAGAGACAGTAAATCTTTCGACTCAATCAGCCCTTTCACAAACTCCAACAGGTACTGTCAGCTACGTAGCACTTCCAAACCTGAGCCATTCATTTACGGTTCCAGCGGGACAAACCTGGCATGTGTACTGCACAGCATTTGGTACAGCTCTCAACTTAGGTTCATTTGATGATTGCGTAGCTCAATTCGAAATTTTTGAAAATGGTACAGGCACAACTAAACTTCAGAGAGCTTACATTGGAGACGCCTTCACTGATTTGACTTTCGCCTATGGAACCTGGAGCATCAGTTATTCTCAGTCCTATGGTCCTGGAACTTACATCCTTGACGTTCGAGGCGCACATGCTGGACCCAATGGAGGAACAAATGTTCAATTGGCAGGTGCACCTGGGGGATTCCAGTCTCATTTTGAATTATTGATTGTAAAATAATGAGGAAGATTTTTGTGATGCTAAGTGTTGGTCTATTGGTTAGCGCTTTCGGGCATGCTCAAGACCGCACTAGTCCTACAACTCATGTTAGCACTGATCAAAAAAGTACTGCTATTGAATCACCAGCTATTCAAAAAGATGCTGCAACAATTCAGACTTCAAAGTCCGTGCAAACAACAGCTAAAACTCGTAGTGGTGCTGTAACCGATAAACCTGTACGAACCGAGGAAATGCTGAGACGGAAAAGCAAGGCTCCATTATTGAGCGAGCCTCAATAAAACAACCCGCTGAAAAAGAAAGGCCCGATAAAATTATCGGGCCTTTCTTTTTTAAACCATCTGCTTCTCTTTTAATTACGCGTCAATCTTTGCGTATTTGGCGTTCTTTTCAATAAACTCTCTACGAGGCGGAACATCATCACCCATCAACATTGAGAAGATTCTATCGGCTTCTGCAGCGTTATCAATGGTCACTTGGCGTAAGGTTCTGAAACTTGGATCCATGGTTGTTTCCCACAACTGCTCTGCATTCATCTCCCCAAGACCTTTGTATCGCTGTACACCAACTGAACTTTCCTTACCCTCGCCTTTCAGTTTAAGTACGGCAGCATCGCGTTGATTATCGTTCCAGCAATATTCTTGCTTTGAGCCTTTCTTTACTAAGTACAATGGCGGAGCGGCTATGTATAGATATCCTCCTTCAACCAACTCGCGCATATACCTGAAGAAGAACGTAAGAATTAGTGTAGCGATGTGACTACCATCCACATCCGCATCACACATAATGATGACCTTATGATAGCGAAGTTTGTCCATGTTCAAAGCTCGCTCGTCTTCAGAAGTCCCGATTGTTACACCTAAGGCAGTGTACATGTTCTTGATTTCTTCGTTTTCGAAAGCTTTATGCTGCATTGCTTTCTCAACGTTAAGAATCTTACCTCGCAAAGGAAGAATGGCTTGAAAATACCTGTCGCGCCCTTGCTTAGCCGTTCCACCTGCAGAATCTCCCTCTACAAGGAATAACTCGCAGTTCTGAGGGTCTTTATCAGAGCAATCTGATAGTTTTCCAGGAAGACCTGTACCAGTGAGTACATTTTTTCGTTGCACCATCTCACGCGCTTTACGAGCAGCATGACGGGCAGTGGCAGCAAGAATTACTTTCTGAACGATCGTCCTCGCATCAGCAGGATGTTCTTCCAAGTAATATTCCAACATTTCGCTAACTGCTTGACTTACTGGAGCAGTAACTTCTCTGTTACCCAATTTAGTTTTTGTCTGACCTTCAAATTGTGGCTCAGAAACCTTAACTGAGATGATTGCAGTTAATCCTTCACGGAAGTCGTCTCCCGAAATTTCAAACTTCAACTTATCCAACATGCCCGATGATTCGGCATATTTCTTCAACGTGTTGGTAAGACCTCTTCTGAAACCAGAAAGGTGAGTACCTCCTTCATGAGTATTGATGTTATTCACGTAAGAGTGAATATTCTCCGTGTAAGAGGTGTTGTAAACCATCGCCACTTCTACCGGAATACCACTCTTTTCGCCTTCAATGCTGATTACGTCTTGAATCAACTTTTCGCGATTCCCATCTAAAAAGGTAACGAATTCCTTCAATCCTTCTTCCGAGAAGAATGTTTCGGTTGGGTGACTACCATCTTCTTCGGTAATCCGCTCATCACATAGTGTGATGGTCAATCCTTTGTTCAAATACGCTAATTCGCGCATTCTGGTAGCCAACGTGTCGTAGTTATAAACCAACGAATCGTCAAAAATTGTTGGATCCGGAACAAACTCAACCTCTGTTCCTCTGATGTCAGTAGTACCGATCTCTTCTACAGGCGCAAGACGTTTTCCTTGGCTATACTCCTGTTGATAGATCTTACCATCACGATAAACAGTAGCTCTAAGATGTATGGATAATGCGTTAACGCATGAAACCCCTACTCCATGGAGACCACCAGAAACCTTGTATGAGTCCTTATCGAACTTACCACCCGCTCCGATCTTGGTCATTACCACTTCGAGAGCAGAAACACCTTCTTTCTTGTGAATGTCTACTGGTATACCTCGACCATTGTCTTTAACTCGAACACCGTTCTTCTCGGTTATGGCAACTGTAATGGTATCGCAGTGCCCAGCTAAGGCCTCATCAATTGAGTTATCTACCACTTCGTAAACGAGATGGTGCAGACCTCGTATTCCCACATCTCCAATGTACATGGACGGACGCATGCGCACATGCTCCATACCTTCCAGGGCCTGGATACTATCGGCCGAATACGCCTTCATCGGCTTATCTTTTTCTTCCACTTCTTCGGACATTTATTTAGTGCTGAAAATCAAGATTCAAAGATACTCAAATAAGCCCCGAAAGCCCCGTGAATACTGGGGTTTCAGCTGGTTTTATCAACAATAAAGGGGCAGTTTTACACAGGGTTTTTCAGAAGCTGAAATTTAGCCCTGCTATGAAGCTGAAACGTTGAGACGGATACTGTTTCCAGATATCGTATCGTAGTGCTGCAATATTGCGGAAATCGACAAATGCACCTATCCACTTTCGGTATCGATACTCCACTCCGATACTTGCATCTGCATAGCCTTTTAGCGTAACAGGTGTCATTAGAACGGTTCCAAGTGAATCTGTTGTGAAATCTCGAGCCAAACGCGGCCCAAATGCCGTAATAGAGGCTTTGAATATCAATTTATCCTTCAAATTGTAGTTACCGAAGAATGTGAAACGGAAAGGAGCTTCGTGCCACGGCTTAATGCTGTCTGTTGGCATGACAAAAAATCGATAATCAGCCTCGGCTCCAATAGTGAGTTTGTCTTTAAGCTGATAACTCAACGCTCCTTTTATCTGAGTAACGCGTATATCATGATACTCAGTAAGAAAACGATTGCCCAATCCTTGACTGGTATCATTCACAAAGAACATCTGCTGACCTGTGATTATCTCCGCAACAGACAGGTCGAACCCGAGTCCTCGGATGATGGTTCCTTTGAAACCTCCGTATACATTCAAACGCTCCCAACTGTTGCTCAAGGTCTGATCAGTATCGAAAAACGGATTGATCTGAGAGATGGTACGCAATCCGTTTCGTGTTACTCCTCCCTTGGCCCCAACGTAGAATCGAAGCATATCCTTAACAAGGAAATAATGGAACTTCAGTATTGGGAAAAACAGCACTTTGGTTGTGGTATCGTTTACATCCAAGGAAAAATCAACACCTAGATCAATGGCCCAACGTTCTCTTCTAGCACGAAATTCTGGCTGAATACCCCAAACGAGATTGTTGATGGTTAAGCTAGGTTGCGAAAGATTCCAATAGTCGAATGCCGTACGGATGAACATTTTCTCTTTCTTGATCTTAAAACCAACTCCAGCAGATAGCGCGGCATAGTGTTCCTGCTCTTGAAAATTCCCTCTGGTATATCCGTATGCCAATGAAGCTTGATCCAAAAGATTCAATTTCTTCTCATGAAGCGCTGTAAGATCAATATTCAGACCCACATGATGAAAAACCTGATGCAGACTATCGTCAGAAACTGCTCCGATATTTCTGCTGTTCACATCAGCAATATCCCATCCGTAATAGTAGTTCTCATCCACATCATATTCCACCGCACCGGCAAGCACATGATCCTTTAGGAAGTATTTTCCATACCCACGGATTCCAGCATCTGTAAATCCGAAATTCCTTTTCTTGTTCAGCTTGGCGAAAGATGCATGATACCTTGCAAAGAAACCCGCTTGGTATTTCTTGCTGCGAAGACTTCCGTATCCTGCCTCGAAAAATGGCATGGTGTAATTACCGAATCCGACTTTGGCAAAGCCGTTGTAGAGTTTAGCAAGTGGCTCGTTGGAAAGTTGCGCTGCCTTTAACGGTTCTGCCTCGTAGCCTACTTCTTTGCTCTTCGGAATTACCGTATACTTCACCTCCTTCAGGTTGGCGGTGTCATGCTTAACTTCAGGTTGCAAAAGAATCTTGTTGGCATCGCGGGCCACTGGTCTGTAATCCTTCTTTATAGTGAAGCGCAAACTATCTGGTAGGTTCTCCTGCGCAGAACTGAAGCCAGGGAATATGAGCAACAACCAAAATAAATGACCGATGAACCTTCTCATTCCTCCTCCAGATTTGGTACGTACTCTTCTTCCTCGTCAATCTCAAAAATATCGTCTCTTACTTTTCCTTCCTGCTCAAACTCAATGTCCCAATCGCCTCCATCCTGCCGTTCTTCCAATACGGGTTGTGCAGCTTCTAATTCGGAAAGTTTTCGTTCCGCTTCTGCTTTGAGTTCTCCATCGTAATTATCGATCAGATTCTGTAGCGTAAGCTTGGCCTGAAACTCTTCGCCTTGCTTTAGATATGTATCTGCCAGCAACAGGAATGAACGTGTGATCCATTCGCCATAATTAGGGAAGACATTTACCATCTCGAAGATGAGTGTCTGTGCTTTGGTGATCGAATCTTGCAGGAAATGGATGTTGGCCAAATTGTAGAGCGCTTCCGCCCCTATTTCGTTATTGGCTTCTAGCAAGGTCATTTCAAAACGTTCTTCGGCCATTCTAAGATCTCCTTGCGCAAAGGCACACTTGGCAGATGTTAGACTTGCTTCTTGCAGGATTCTCTCCGGAACTTTGTCTGACCTTCTCAGCTTTTCGGCATACCTGTGAGCCTCTTCAAAGTTGTTCAGCATAAAATTGCATCGCATCAAACCTACTCTCGATTCCATTAGGTTCTCTGCCACTTCGGCCACTTCTTCCAGCATGGTGAATCTTAGCAAGGCATCGTTGTAATTGTTCTTAAATAGATAAATCTCCGAAGCAGCCATCAGCGACCTTTCCGTGAACTGGTTCTTTTTAAAGTCCAACACATGGTCATAGTTCACAATGGCTTCGTCATACTTTTTCAACTCCAAAGCTGCTTCTGCACGGTAGAAATTGGCATTGAGCGCAAAGAATCCGTGTGGAAACTTTTCGAGGTAGGATTTGAATTCTGCCATAGCGCCTTCCAGATTTCCTCTCAGGAACATGAACTCGGCACTCTCATAATACGATGTATCCAAAGCGCCAGTTGTGATGTCTGGGAAGTTATTATCGGCAACATAAGCTTCAAATCCAGGCACATCGCCTTTCTCTACGTAGATCTTTTGGATTTTCATTAAAGCCTCCTTAGCTTCTTCGGTAGCAGGATAATTCTCAGCCACATCTTCGAAAAGTGGAAGCGCTTGCTGATCTAAACTCTGGTTGTAGAACAACAATCCCTTATTCAATTTGGCCTTGCGGACGTAATGCGAATTAGGATGCTCGTTGATGACCTTATCAAAATACTTTATCGCTTCCTGCGCCTTGTCTGTAAAGAAGTAGGTCTCTGCAATTTCGTACTGAGCATCTGCTGCAAAATCCGTCTCTGGATAATTACTAAGCATGGCTTTCAGCGTTTCGATCTTCGATGCATTCTGTCCTTCTAAACCATAGCAGACTGCAATCTGGAATATGGCATAATCGGTATCGAACTTATTGAACTTGATGGCCTTATCATAGAACTCAATTGCTCGCTTATTATCTTTTTGCAGATAGTACGAGTCTCCAATTCTCAACAGTGCATCGTTTGCTCTCAACGAATCGCGGTTTTCATGATCAACGAATTTTCGGAACCAACCAATGGCCTCTGACAAACGCTCGTTTTCGAAGTACACGTAAGCCAATCCGTAATGCGCTAAACCGAATTCCTTCATTCTTATGGCGCTTGGCGCTTCCATAAATAGCTTGTAGTGTTCCTCTGCGGCTTTCCATTTCTTCATTCTTGAATAAGCCTCAGCCTGCCAGAAAATGGCCTGAGAAGTTATTTTTGAATCGATAGGGAATTTATCAGACCGCTTGAAATAGTGTACTGCGTTCTTGAATCTTAGATCGTGAAATAATTCTGTACCGCGTACATAGCAGATACGTTGATACGTGGCTTTTTGAGCTTCCGTCTTCTGCTTGATCTTATCAATGGCGTTAATGGCAGCTTCGTAATTCTTGGTTGTGAGATACACTTGAAGCAAGAACTCATAAGCCTCATCAACTCTCTGGCTGTTCGGATTCTTATCAATGTATTCCTCAAATGCCTGTACCGCTTCGTTGTACGGATCATAAGAAAGTTCGTAAGCTGTTTTGGCAAAATTGAATAGAGCGTCTTCCTGAATCTCTTTATCAAATGTGTACTTGCTGGCCGAGCGGAATGCGCTGCGTGCTTCCATTTTCTGACCAAGCTTCACGTAACAATCGCCAAGATGATAGAACGACAACTGAGTAAGCTCATCTTGCTCATCTGTAACTTGCTGAAAATAAACGATGGCCTTTTGAAAATCGCCACCACGATAAGATGCATACGCCAGTTTGTAGCGATCATCTCTGTTTCCGCCTAATTCAGAAATAGCAATTTCCATTTCAGGAACGGCCTCTGCATATCTACCTAGATTGAAATAAGCCTCCCCCATCATACGATGGATCTCTCCGCTCTTACTCTCTGAAAAATCCTTGTCCAATAGCTTAGAGCCGTAATCCAGAACGTCTTCATTCTTTCCCTGCCGATAATAGATCTGTAAAACATAGAAAGGCGCCACTTTTCCGAATAGTTTGTCGTCTTCCAACTCTTTGAACCCCGCCAAAGCAGCCTCGTTATTCCCTTCACGATACAAGATGTACGAACTGTAATACAAGGCCGGAGAACGATATTTCTTTCCTCCATTCAGAACATGCGACAAAGCCGCTTTGGAATCATCGTATTCTTCTTGCTGAAAATGTGCGTAACCCTTCTTGAAATAGTATTCCTCCAAATATTTTTGATCAAGCACTTCTGCATCAACCTTGGCTAGGCTTTTGAGTACAGAATTAAACCGCTTCTTGGTAAAATGGAACTTGGCCAACTCGAAATTACCCATGTTTACCAACGGATGTTCCGGATGAGCTTCAATGAAATTGCTCATCAATGTCTCACCATCCTTGTTGAAAAGTTGCAAGGCCGATGAAGCCTGGTAATAGCGCGCATTTTCCTGTTGTATACTGGTAAGTTCGCGATGATGAGACAATGCGCGGTCGAAACGTTCTTGCGAAGCTGCGAACTTCTGCTTCTGATAAAGTTCCAGACCTAAAGCATACTCGCGCACAGGATCCAGATCACTGGCAACGCGTTGCGCATACAATTGCCCCGAAAGAGCAACCGCCAACAGCACAACCAACGCACCTTTACCAACCATCTGTTGCCACATACTCATCCGTGCTAAATTATCTTGATGATCGCCCTCCAAAATCAACAGAGACAATACTTTTCAACGCGCATGTGTTAAGAGCGCAACGCTTTGTCAATGCGCCAGAATACTAACTTTGGCACGCCCGATGGAGAATCAAGACCATATCATACAATTATCAGATGTCACCGTGTTCATTCGCGATAACGTTGTATTGAACAAGGTTTCATTTGCTATTGATAAAGGCGAGTTCATTTATCTGATAGGCAGAACCGGTGCAGGTAAGAGCAGTTTGCTGCGTACGTTATATGCAGACCTTCCGCTTCGCGATGGAGAAGGTTACGTTGCTGGACACACCTTGGCAGGAATTACAACTAAGGAGATTCCTTTCTTGCGAAGAAAATTGGGTATTGTTTTCCAAGATTTTCAGTTGCTTACCGATCGTTCGGTAGAAAAGAACTTGAAATTTGTGATGGAAGCCACAGGCTGGAAAGACAAAGTGAAGATGGAAGAACGCGTTGACGAAGTTCTGAATTTGGTTGGCATCTCCTTAGATTCGAAAATTAAAATGCCCAATCAACTTTCTGGTGGTGAACAGCAGCGTGTGGCAGTTGCCCGTGCATTGATCAATCATCCAGATCTGATTTTAGCAGATGAGCCGACAGGAAATCTCGATCCCGAGACGTCTGAAGGCATTCTACAATTAATGGTAGACATTACGAAAACAGGCACAAGCGTGCTGTTGGCCACACACAATTACTCCTTTTTCAAAAAGCACCCAGCACGAACGCTGAAGTGTGAAAACGGCTATGTGATTGACACCTTACAGAAAGTAGGTCCAGAAGATTTTTGACGCGTAGCTGTCAATTCGCCACTTCCAGTATTCAATTGATTCTTAATGCCCTATGATTATCGGGCTTTAGACGTTAAATTCGCATAACAAACAAATAACCTAAATGATGAAAAATCTACGTTTAACCCTTTCTACAATGACATTGGCGCTGTTTGCCTGCAGTGCTTTTGCCCAATCGTTGTTCTTGGTTCAACAGCCAGGAAACCTTGCTGGCACTTACGACTTTACAGACTCATTCTCTGCCGATGGCTGGGGTGCAGATCTTAGTGCCAACTACGTTACAGCTGAGGCGGCTTGGGCCTATGATGACGGAACATACGTTGGAGACCTTGGCGCTGCCGGAGATTCTGCATGCTGCGGACCAGCTGTTAATGCTTCTGAACTCGTTGGGAAAATCGCGTTCATATACCGTGGCGCATGTAACTTCTCGCTGAAAGCTTATCAAGCACAAGCTGCAGGTGCAGTTGGTTGCGTTATAGTAAACAACGAACCAGGTAACCTGATCAATATGCTTGCTGGTGATAGTGCTACTGCTATCACTATCCCAACTGTATTTGTAAGTGATGCTACAGGAGCCACGCTTCGTGATGAGATTGAAGCGGGTAATGTTGAAGTATTCATTGGCAATCCAAACGGTGTTTTCACCAACAACATCGGGGCCTACAATCCGAACATTGGAATGGCAAGCAGTGCTTCTCTTCCTGTTCAATTCGCACAGACAAATACAGCTTTCAACGTTCCAGTTGGTGCATGGGTATTCAACTTCGGATCTGCCGATGCCGTGAATGTGATACTTACCACCGCTATAGATAGAGATGGTACCGAAGTTTACAACGAAACATCATCAGCAGGCGCAACAATTCTTCCTGGAGATAGCCTTTTCATCTCTCTACCAGATTATTCTGAGAACGGATACACGGCTGGTTTTTACACTATGACCTACACTTTGGTGTCTGATGCAGCTGACGATCTTCCAATTGACAATGAGTTGACAGCAACTTTCTGGATCAACGAAGAAGGAATCTATTCTAAAAGCCGAGTTGATCCAGTTGATGGTCCTCAAGGAGTAAGCGGTCTACGCCCAGCCAACAGTACTGAATATGAATGGTGTATTGCCATGTCTTCAGAAAATGCAGAAGAGATGCAAATCGTTGGAATGACCTTCAATACATTGACAAACGACTTTCCACTTACTGGTGAGGCCGTACAATTGGCTGTGTATGAGTGGAACGACCCGTTTGATGGTACCGCGACTCCAACGTTTGACGACCTGAATGAACTGACTGATAATGAGTTCTACGATTACGCTGACGATCTTCAAGGAGAATTCGTAACGCTAACTTTCTCTGAACCGATCGAATTGGTGAACGACCAGAAATACTTGGCATGTGCTACCATTTTCACTGATGACATGTTTCTAGGAGTGGATGGTGGAATTGATTATAACGTCACCTACGATTCATATCCAGATCAGATCTTCTTCCCGCTGAACGATATTGACGGAGGTCAGTGGTTCTCCGGTGGTTTCGGAACAGAAAACGTACCCGCTTTGATTGTTAATCTAGCGTTAGCCAACGGAATTGCCGAGGAAATCGAGGAATTGGAAGTAACTCCATATCCAAACCCAACGGTAGATATGATCAACATTCCATTGGGAGTTAGCATTTCTGGAGATATAACTATTGAGATATATGATGTAACCGGAGCCTTGGTGCTTTCAGAAAACATCTGCCAGAAGAGCAATAATCTAAAAATGGATGTAACCGGATTGGCAAGTGGTCTGCACACGTTCAGACTGACTTTCGAAGACAGAAGTTCAACTTCATTCCAAGTAATGATAGCCAGATAAGTTTCCGTTTATTTAAGCTAAGAGCCCGATTCGTTCTCGAATCGGGCTTTTTAATTCGTTATGAATTACAAAAACTAGCTATTACCTTCGCAAACCATTGAAAAAATCAAATCCACTATCATGAAGAAAAAATTATTCTCGTTTCTTTCTGTTGCATTGCTCGGCCTAATTGGCATGCAAGCATCTGCACAGATCGTTCTGTTGGTTCAGCAGCCTTCTAACCTTTCGGGCAGCTACAACTTTACTTATTCCAGCTCTAATGGTTGGGGTGCTGACATGGACACCGTAGCAATTACTGCACAAGCAGCTTTTGCAAACGATGCAACCAGTGCCGATTCACTTGGATGTGAGGCCATTGTAAATCGTTCTGAAATTGAAGGAAAGATTGCGGTAGTATACCGAGGCGATTGCAACTTCTCGCTAAAGGCAAGCAACGTTCAGGATTCTGGAGCAGTAGCACTCGTTATTATCAACAACATCCCAGGAGCACCAGTAGGAATGGGTGCTGGAACAAATTCCGCTGGGGTTGTCATTCCTGTGGTTATGATCAGCGATGCTGATGGTGCTGCTCTTAGAGAGTCGATTCTTGCAGGTGATGTAGAAATGTTCCTAGGAAATAACACAGGTCTTTATGCCAACAACGTTGGAAGCTACAAGGCCAACGTAGGTTCAGCCAACAGCTACTCTATTCCTGTGGAATTTGCTCAATCAAGCAACGATTTCAGTGTTCCAATTGGTGCTTGGGTATTCAATTTTGGATCGGCAGTAGCTACAAACGCAATCGTTACTGCTAGCATAGACCGAGAAGGTACTGAGGTTTACAACGAAACTTCTACCGGAGCAGATATTCCAGTAGGCGACAGTTTGTTCGTTGAACTTCCTGAATACATGGAAAATGGTTTTTACGAAGCAGGTGTTTACACCATCACTTACACCATCGTTACTGATGATTCTGACGAGTTTCCAGACGATAATACAGTCACGGCATCTTTCTGGATAAACGAGGAAGGCATTTACTCTAAGAGTACAGTTGACCCTGAAACCGGACCAGTTGCAGGTAACGGAATCCGTCCAGCAAACAGCACCGAATACGAGTGGTGTATTGCTTTAGAGTCTGAAAATGCTGAGGCACTTCAGGTCACTGGAATCACCTTTGCTACTCTTACGAACGACATTGATCTAACAGGAGAAGCTGTTCAATTAGCGGTTTACGAGTGGAACGACCCTATTTCTTCTACAGCAGTTACATTCGATGACCTGAACGAATTGACAGACAATGAATTCTACGATTACACCGCTGATCTTCAGAATGAATTCGTTTCACACGCTTTTGCTCAACCAGTAGAATTGGTTAACGGTCAGAAATACTTGGCATGTGCTACCATTTTCATTGATGATATGTTTGTTGGTGTTGATGCGGGTCTTGACTACAATGTGATGTATGAAACTTATGTTGACGAAGTATTCTTCCCTGTAAACGATATAGGCCAATCAACTTGGTTCCCAGGTGGATTCGGAACAGACAACATTCCTGCCATTATCGTAAACTTGGAGAGCGCAACAGGAATTGCTGAAGATATTGAGCAATTAGAAGTTGTTCCTTACCCGAACCCAACTACAGATAACATCACTATCCCAATGGGAGCTGTTATCAATGGTGATATTGTTGTTGAAGTTTATGATGTGAAAGGAACTTTGGTTCTTTCTGAAACTGTTTGCCAGAAGAGCGACAAACTCAGAATGGATGTTGCTGATCTATCATCAGGACTTCACACTTTCACTTTGAGATTCGAAGATGATTCAACGACTTCATTCCGAGTAGTTATCTCTCGTTAATCAAGTCGATCAACCACTTGAGACCCGATCTGGAAACAGGTCGGGTTTTTTATTACCCGTTATTCAGATAAATGAGGGAAACGAGCTTTTCAGCGTTCACCGCGTTGCAGAATCGAGCATATAGAATCTCTTCTCTTTTCGCAATCTCATCCTGAGAGAATTTCTTCTCAAACAGATTAACAACAGCCTGCGAATAACGCTTGTCTGTATCCTCTACCCGGCAAAGAGGTTCAAGTCCGGTATTTTCCACCATCGGGGAATTGACTATGCAGTGGCGCCCCATATACAAAGCAGCAAGGAGCTTCAACTTTATTCCTGTGGCTTGGAAAGTGGGCAACACGTTAACCTGTGCATCTCGTATCAATTGATGGATCTCATCCGTTTTCAAGCCAACTCTCAACTGCACATGAGGGTACTTGGCAACCTCTTGCTTCAATTCGGTTGACGGCCGATTACCCGCAATGACCAACGGAATTTTAAGCGCTGAGAATATATTTCTGACCAAGTAAAGCGCGGCTTCGTTATTCTCTCCAACCTCCAAGTTTCCATGGTACAGACAGAATTCGCCTTTCCCTAAGGCACTTTCCACCTTTCCATTAGGATGGAAGGCTGAAATATGATTCACATTCGGGTATTTGGAGTCCAAGTACTCTGTATCGGCCTTAGAAATGGCCGCAATGAGCTGAGCATTACAAAGCGTGCGTTCAAAACGTTCCAGTTTGCTCACTTCATTCATGAAATAGTACTTCTTAAAAAAGTCCTTTTCAACCTTGGCTAAATTGCCATAATAGTGGTGTTCGATGTTGTGGGTTCGAACAATTTTGAAGCGATTCATCAAGCGTTCATCATCCAAATGATAGCACGAATGGAGTCCTTCGAAAAGAATAGGGTGATCATCGGCCAACAGGCGTTTGACCATTTCCTCAGACGAGCGCGTAACCGCAATGAATGGTCGCCTGCGAAAAAGATTACTGCGCGTAGTACTTCTGTGATAATAATGAACCTCTTCGCAAAATTCGTTCAACTCTGTCGCTGGTTTTCGTCCGTACTCAAAGCAGTGCAGGTGAATCTTAACACCTAATTGGTGCAAAGCCTTCAACTTGTAATACACATCGATAACGCCTCCATAGTTTGCCGGAAACGGAACATCGAATGATATGACATGCAAGTGTTTATCCATCTATTCCTATGATCATTTCCCGAAGCACTTCAGACTCAGCATCCCAGTTCAATTCCTTACTTGCTTTGATGCAATTTGCTTTCCAATCAGATACTTTGTCTGAACTTAGCATGTTGGTAATGGCCAAAGCTATGGCCTTAGGCTCTACCGATTCAACAATTTGTCCAACGGAAAATTCCTGTACGATCCTTTTCACCTCCACCAGATCGGATCCGAGGACAGGAATTCCGGCTTGGATATAATCGAAAACCTTATTCGGTAAACTGTAACGGTAATTGATGTTGGTATCCTTATCTAAAGTAAGACCAAGATCGGCCAATTGCGTGTGTGCCATCATTTCGGCATACGGCATTCTTCCTTTGAATATCACTTTATCTTCTATACCGAAATCCTTCACGTTCCGCTTCAAAATGTCCAAAACATCGCCCGAACCAATAATCAACAACACAGCATTGTTGATGTAGCGCATTGCTTCAACAGCTTCTTCGGAACCACGATGCATGTTAATTCCTGAGCCCTGTAGAATGACGATCTTTTTATCTTCTGGCAAACCCAATTCTTTGCGGGTTTTGAAGGCTTTATCCAACGGCTTAGGCATGTTGCGTAACACCTTCATGTCAATTCCATACGCCTTTTTGTACAGTTCGGCAATGGATGCATTCACGGTTAGTGCGAAGGTGAGTTTTGGCAGAATCCATCGTTCAATGCTTCGCCAAATGGCCTGAACCTTTGGCCTGGAAACCAGCTCTGGCACTTCGGTGAAATATTCATGACTATCATAAATGAGACGCGTCCCTTTTAGCCTTGCCACTAGAAAATTAGGTAGTAATGTGTCGAGATCGTTTGAGAATAGGATTTCCGATTTCCTGAACAACAAGTGGAAGAAAAGCACTACGTTAAAACTAGCATAGAACAGCGGCCCGCGTTCGAACGGCAAGTGCATTCTATGTGTTAGATAAGGGCGTGTATCAAGCGGTTTGCTCGCAGAAGTTGTTCTTCCGATAAGCAATACCTCAAAACCCAATTGGTGCAGCAACAAGCAATGCTTGTGCACACGCTGATCGGTGCTAAGGTCGTTTATGACTGACACGATGGCCCTTTTCAACTCTGAAGTCTAGAAAATTAGAATCGGAAAGGTGTGTCGATGGGCTCTTGGTTAAGAAATTGTGAAGGCCAAATTAAGCCAATTTTCTGGCTATGAGCAATCCGTCTCTAATGGGCATCAGTACATTCTCTACACGCGGGTCGGCTTTTACTTTATTCGCGTAGTCCTTAAGTGCAATAGTATCCTTATCTAATACCGAATCATCTTCCAACACTTTTCCACTCCACAACACATTATCGGCAATAATGTATCCACCAATATTCACCTTATCGATAACCAGATCGAAGTAATTCGGATAGTTCTCTTTATCGGCATCAATAAACACAATGTCGAATTGCTCGTTAAGCGTTGGAATAATATCTACTGCATTGCCAATTCGAAGATCGATCGTATCTGATCTACCTGCTTCACCTACATATTTCCGAATGATATCTTGCAATTCCTCGTTCACATCAATGGTAATGAGTTTACCTCCTTCTTGTAAACCATCGGCCATGCAAAGCGCAGAATAACCGGTGTACGTACCAATTTCGAGGATATTCTTTGGCTTTATCATTTGAGAAAGCATGCGAAGCACCTGACCTTGTAGGTGCCCAGAAAGCATGCGTGGAGTAAGGACCTTTGCATAGGTTTCACGATTCAGTGCAGCTAACACCTCACCTTCCTCACTGGTAAAAAGCTCTGCGTAATCCTCTATTTCCTTTGCAATAAAATCCATATCAGAATTGCCAAGAAATACCCAAACTAGGAAGTATCGGTAGCTGATTGACGCGCTCGTACCGAACCCGATCTATGTAAAAGATATTCTCTCGGTTGTAAACGTTGGTAATGCCAATAATAGCTTCTAAGGTAGTTGTGCCGATCTCAAACTTTCGTTTCACAGAAAGATCGAGTCGATGATAGAAAGGCAATCGGCCTTTGTTCAACTCGCCATACTCAACACCTAGTTGTCCGTTCTGAGTAGTATAATCGGTATTGATACCATCGGTAAAAACGAGATTTTCATAGAAGCCTGCCGTTTGTGTAAATGGGAATCCAGAACCTAGATTCCAACGCACGCTGGCTTCCCAGTTCAGGTTCTTACCAAAGGTGTAAGCAGCAACCAGATTCACGTTATGCCTTCTATCGAAGAGTGGGAAATACTCGTTGATGCCATCATACCGAGTTACTGAGCTAAGCGAGTAAACGGCCCATGCATACAATCTCTTGTAGCTGTATTTCAGCACAAAATCAACGCCCATGGCTCGTCCGGTCTCAATAATGAAATCCTTCTTCAACTGATCCGGAACATCAGCATTCTGATCATCGTCTGGAAATAACTTGTTCCTATTGACATTACTCAACTGAAGGAAATTCTTGAGGTAACCTTCAACATTGAAAGAAAATCTTCTTCCAAGATCCACCTCGAACCCAACAATGTTGTGCATGGCACGCTGTAGCGGATTCCTCACCTCTTTGCCGTCAAATTCACCAGGAAGATTCTCAGGCGCAGTTAGGAATCCGTAAAAGAGATTCACCACATCACGATCGGAGTTGGCGCTGATCATGTTCTGAGCAAACAGGCCGAATGCATACTTAAGTCGAAGCCATTTGGTGATGTTCCACTTCAAACCTAAACGAGGTTCTGGTGAAGCAACGCCCAGCGATGCGTAATAGTGCAATCTGAAACTAGGTTCGAGAACGATCTTGTCTCTCCAACTCCACTTGAACTTCGCGTACGCTCCAAAATCGGTTGTGTTCTGAGATTCTCCCTGACCGATCAACTGACCAACAGAATTCTCGAACTCGTACTTGGTCTGAAATCCCTGAAGAAAGGGACCGAATTTCAACTCGCTCTTACCGAAATAATATGTGAAATTCATACCACCATTAAAACCACCTATCTCGCTGTAACGCCTGTCGTCCTGAGTAGATTCCGATAGCTCTATCTTGTAGTTCGAATAATTGAAAAATGGCTCCAACAGCACTTGCGATCCGGATGGAACTATGATGGCATTGAAGCCAACGCCAAACGAGTTCCATTTATAATTATTGATAGACTGATACGTAACCTGATCATTGAAACTGAACCCTACCAGGTTGATCTGACTTCCACCAGCGCTGTTGTACGAGAGTTTCCCGAAAATATCGGTAAAGTTGAAGGGCAGACCTTTCCCCTCATTGATATACGGATACAGGACCTTCGAGGTATACTCGAGATACGATGTCTTACCAGAAACAAGATAGGTCAATGTTCCGCCTCTATCTTCTTTGAACTTGATGATCGGGCCTTCCAACAGTACGTTAGCTCCAAACGGGTTGAACGAAACCTTTCCCGAGAATTTCTTCTTATTTCCACCACGGGTTTTGATGTCCATGATAGACGAGATCCTATCACCGAATTCGGCATTGAAACCGCCAGTGTAGATATCTGCTGTTTTGATGATATCGGTGTCAAAAACCGAGAAGAAACCAATGCTATGAAAAGGGTTGTAGATGATCATACCATCTAGCAATACCTTATTCTGAATGGGAGAACCTCCACGGATATAAAGCTGTCCGCCTTGGTCACCTGTAAAAACAACACCAGGCTGTACTTGAAGTACTTGCGCAAGGTCAGATTCACCACTAACGGTAGGAATCTGCTTCATTTCTTTAGGAGTAAGTTTGGTAACCGATGTTCGTACCTCAGTCAAAGCTTCCTGACGATCTGCACTTACTTGTACCTCGCCTAATTTTACAGACGATTTTGTGAGATACAAATTGGCTGTTTCAAGGTCGTTGGCCGTAACGGTAACCGTTTGGAACAAGGTGTCATAACCCAAATAGGTTACCATCAGCGTTTGCTCACCAACAGGGACGTTTGTGACTGTGTAGTATCCGTTAACATCTGTTGCAGCACCCAGCGTAGTACCTTTCAATGTCACGTTGGTGAAAAGAATCGGTTCACCATTCTCTTTATCGTACACAAACCCCTTAAGCTTCCCGGTCTGCTGTGCCATAACAAACACAGACATGCTTAAGAAACCGAGTGTAAGAAGAACTGTAAATAATTGCCTCATAGAGTGAAATCTAGGCGCGCAAAGGTATAAGTAATCAACTGCGATTTTGTCAGAATGAGGATAAATGAAAGCGATACGAAAACCACTTGAAAAATGCTTTCTCAGCCACATAAACAACACATTATCAATTAATTACGGAAACAACATAGATTGGGACAGTAATTACAGATGAAATTTGGTGCAAAATTCAGGTTGCAAGAACAAGCAACCAAACGGAGTTTAATTGGTCTTTAGAACATAGTGAACAAGCTTGATCTCAATGGCGTTTTAAGATTGGAATCAACCGCGCTTTGCCATACCTTAGGAGTTTGAAAGGACACCCCATCCAATGACCGTTAATATTCAGCGTTTCGCACATTTTCTACTTGCAGGATTCTTCCTATTAGTGGCGCAAAATGCCGTTGCTCAATTGACGGTTGCCGGTGGTTCTACCGCTTTGCAACTGGCGCAAACATTAGCGGGTCCGGGCATAACGGTATCAAATGCAGTACTTACCGGTTCTCCCCTAGCTGCTGGTACTTTCGATGGAACCGCTAGTAACATAGGGCTTCCCGGTGGAGTGATTCTTTGCAGTGGACCAATAACGTTGGCTCCTGGACCCAATAATTCAGGAAGTGCAGGGCAGGACAACGGACAACCTGGAAACGTTGCGCTGAACGGTCTTGCTGGTGCAGGAACTTTCAATGCCGTTGTACTTGAATTTGACTTCGTTCCGCTTTCCAACACCATTGAATTCGACTACGTTTTTGGGTCGGAAGAGTATCCTGAATTCGTCAACTTAGGATTCAATGATGCTTTCGCTTTCTTCATAAGTGGCCCAGGGATCGCTGGCCAGCAGAACATCGCATTGGTTCCAGGAACGGCCATTCCAGTAACAATAGATAACGTGAACGGTGGCACTTATGCCCAATATTACGTAAACAACGCTGGTGGTGCCACGGTACAATACGATGGATTTACAACAGTGTTAACGGCCACATCCAATGTTCAAGCCTGCGAGACTTACCGTCTGCGATTGATGATAGCAGATGGAGGCGATGGCATTTACGATTCTGGTGTATTCTTAGCAGAAGGTAGCTTAACAAGTTCCGTAGTGGAAATTACTACTACCACCGCTACTGCCGATTCTACCGCCTATGAGAATTGCTCTAATGCCACAGTAACCTTTACTTTGAGTGAAGCGATTTCCACGGATTACGTAGTCAACTACAATATATCCGGCACAGCAACAAATGGAGTCGATTTTCCAACCATTCCGAATTCGGTTACAATTCCGGCCAACACACTTTCCACCAGTTTTCAAATAGAGCCCAATTTTGATGGTGTTGCAGAAGGCATTGAGACCGTGATCATTGATGTACAGACAAGCGTATGTGGTTCAGATACCATTTTGATCTACATCAACGATGTTTCACCGGTTACCGTGGAGGCTTTTGGTGATACTGCTTTCTGTGGTGGAACAGCCATGCTTTGGGCTGTGGCTCAAGGCGGAGCTGGAGATCACACATACAGTTGGTCGAATGGAATGACCACCGACACCATTTACGTGAACCCAGCTGTAACCACAACTTACACGGTAATTTCAAACGATTTCTGTGCATCAACAGTGCCCGAACCGACCGATGACGTAACGGTTACCATTGACCCAACCCCTGTTGCAAACGCTGGTCCTGATATTCCTTACTGTGCTGGCGACCCTGTTACGCTTAGCGGGACAGACGGAACCGATTACGAATGGTTAGACATCACCAACAATCAAATCGTTGGAAATACAGCCTCAATCACATTGAATCCTGTGGGAGATATTGACTTCCGCATGGTTACTTGGAATGGAGCTTGTTCCGATACTGATTTCGTTTCAATCACAGAATTACCCGCTTCGCCTGCCGATGCGGTCGGAGATACCGCTTTCTGCCCAGGCGGAACTGCTCAACTTAACGTTATCGGTGCAGTAAATTCAACTTTTTCATGGTCGCCAATTGTTGGACTGAGCAATCCTTTAGCACAGAATCCTGCAGCCAATCCTACCGCAACAACCACTTACACGGTAACCGTTACGAGCAGCAGCGGTTGCGTAAAAACCGATTCTGTTGAAGTAATCATTCATCCGCTACCAGCAGTAGATTTCGCATTTCAGGATGTTTGCCTTAACGAAACCTCTAATTTTCTGAATCTGAGTTCCATTACAAGTGGAAATATTCAGTCGTTCGAATGGGATTTCGGAGATGGTAATTCAAGCGGTGCGTATAATACATCAAACGTATATGCAGCAGCATCAACGTATGATGTTCAACTATTGGCAACATCTGGTCAAGGATGCTCAGATAGTGTTACGCAATCAACCACTATTCGCCCTTTGCCTGTTGCCAACTTCGTGTTCAATAACGATTGCGAAGACAAACAGATTCCATTTTTCGATGCGTCTGTGGTAAATACCGGTCAGTTAGCCGCTTGGAACTGGAACTTTGGCAACAACCAAACGTCATCCTCACAGAATCCTCCACCACAGAATTTCAACTCAGCGGGTTTCTACCAAGTTAGTTTAACTGTCCAATCAGATTTCGGATGCGAGGACGACACAACGCAGACCATTGAAATCTATCCTGTACCTACAGCAAACTTCACTTTCGACTCAGTTTGTTTTGGATTGGAAAATCACTTTATAGACCTCTCCATCGCTAATGGCGCATACCCCATAGATACATGGAATTGGGACTTCAGTGATCAGCAGAATGCAACGGATCAGAATCCAACGATTGCATTTGGCCAATACGGCCTGTACAATGCCACATTGACCGTGTTTACCTCAGCCGGTTGTTCTGATGAAGTAACCTTGGGCAATGCCGTTGTTCATCCGTTGCCCGTTCCGGCCTTCGACCCCGCTATTAAGAATTGCCTGAACGATACAACTTGGTTCGAAGACGCAAGCTCCGTTCCGAATCTTCTTAATGATGCGATCGTAAGTTGGAATTGGGATTTTGCTGATGGTAATACTTCATCGCAGCCAGATGATTCCAATGTTTATTCGCAGTTCGGTTTTTACCCCGTTTCTCTGATCACTGTTACGGATAAAGGCTGCTCCGACACCATTGTTCAGAACGTTGAGATCTATCCACTTCCAGAGGTCAGTTTCACGTCTGATGTTACAGAAGGCTGTCAACCGTTACGTGTTCTCTTCACCGAAACGGTTACCATTTCCGAACCCTACGTTATTTCACAATACACTTGGAATTTGGGCGATGGCGATGGTCCGATCAATGCACAAAACCCAATGAATGTGTACAACAACGATACGTTGGGTGACCTTAACATTGGACGATACACCGTGTCGTTAAGAGCCTTGTCAGGAAACGGATGCGCCAGCGCAGATACCGTAGTGAATTACATCTCCGAATATCCAAAACCTGATGCCTTATTCTCTGCAGATCCTTGGATAACCGATGTGATCAAACCAGAATTCAAGTTCACCGATCTATCTTCTGACAACGTAACTAACTGGCTTTGGGATTTTGGAGACGGCAATTCGTCAACAGATGAAAACCCGACCTATAGATACGATGAAGAAGTAGCGGAATACGAGGTTACGCAGTATGTAACTACGCAATACGGCTGCATGGATACGATCAGTGCAACAGTAAAGATCGAACCGATATTCACGTTTTATATTCCTAACGCATTTACACCTGATGCAGACGGAATAAATGAAGAATTCTTCGGAGATGGGGAAGGATTCAAAGAATACTCCATGTACATATACGACCGTTGGGGCGAACTGATCTTCGTTTCGAATGATAAAGACCTTCACTGGGATGGCACTTACCAAGGAAAACAAGTGGAGCAAGGTGTTTATGTCTACTACTTTTACGTGCTTGATTGGCAAAACAATGACCACCAATACCGCGGCCACGTTACACTGATGCGGTAAAGAAAAAAATGAGGATCCGTCTTTCATCCTTCTTTACCACGGTAGCTCTTTCCATTGTTTGGATGCACTCTTTCGCGCAATACCAAACCAATGGTAATGCTGTTCAAACTTCTTGCAACTGCTGGCAGTTAACACCCGCAGCAAATGGTCAGAACGGTTCCGTTTGGAATGTGAACCTTTTTGACCTTAGCAACCCATTCAATTTCAATTTCGATGTGTTCCTAGGGTGTAATGATGGTGGCGCAGACGGGCTTGCATTTGTTCTTCAGGCCTTAAGCGTCAATGCGGGTAGTTCCGGAGGCGGCATCGGCTACGCGGGCATTAACCCAAGCCTAGCCGTTGAAATGGATACGTATGTTAATACTACTGACCCTGGATTCGATCATATTGCCCTTCAGACAAACGGTGTGGTAACGCACGGTGGAGGAAATACACTTGCAGGCCCTGTTCAGACCAGTGCTGCTTCCGCAAATGTGGAAGATTGCTCATGGCATACTTTAAACGTCATATGGGACCCTGTATCCCAACAATTCACTGTTTACTTTGACGGGGTTCTACGCCTTTCATACACTGGAGACATTATCAACAACATTTTCGGAGGAAACCCAAATGTTTACTGGGGATTTACTGCAGCAACCGGAGGAGCCAACAACCTTCATCAATTCTGTAATGCACTGGATCCTGGTTTTATCGTTGCTTCACCAGCTCAGTGTGTAGGTACACCAACAGATTTCGAAAGCACATCTACCGTGGCTACTGGTTTTGTTACCGATTACCAATGGGCTTTCGGTGATGGCGGAACCGCTAGCGGAACACAGGTCTCCCACACCTATGCTGCTGCGGGAATTTATACAGTTACACTCACCATCACCTCCGAAGGATGCACGGAAAGCACAAACACTCAAATAACCATCAATCCGCAGCCAACGGTCAATTTAGGAACAGATCAATCCATTTGCGATGGAGATTCTTATCAAATGGCACCCGCTGGGTTGGTTGGAGGTGAGCAGATTTTTTGGAACCCGACCACGGGATTGGACAACCCATCTGTTTCCAACCCCACTGCAACACCTGCCGCAACTACAACTTATTCGCTAGGAATTATTGATGCTAACGGCTGCGCAAACGCAGATGATATTGAAATTACGGTAAACCCATTACCAATTGCAGATGCTGGTTCCGATCAGGTTCTATGCGAAGGAAATCCTGTAAATATGGCTGCTTCGGGTGGGGTTCAGTATGCTTGGAATCCTGCCACTGACCTTGCAGATGCAACAAGTCCAACCACGCAAGCGTCTCCTGCGGTAACAACCAACTACACTGTTACGGTTACTGATGCTAATGGCTGTGAAGACACGGATGACGTGACGATTAGTGTCAATCCCATTCCAATTGTCAGCGCTGGGGTTGATGCAACCATTTGTAATCAGGAAACTGTACAACTCAGCGCTTCTGGCGCACAAGACTACAGTTGGTCGCCAACAATTGGACTGGACGACCCGAACATCTCAAATCCCACTTTTAACGGAAGCAACACAACCATTTTTACCGTAACAGGAACGGATGCTAACGGTTGTTCCGCCACTGATGATGTGGAAGTGACGGTTCTCCCACTTCCTGTTGCAGATTTTGAAGAACCATTGGATGATTGTCTGGGGAATACTACGTTTATAACAGACAATAGCTCAGGCAATGGTTTGATCTATGCTTGGACATTCGGTGATGGAAACACGAGTGCCGACCCTTCGCCTTCAAATGACTATGCTACGGCAGGGACGTATAATATCAACCTGGTTTTGACCGATGCGAACGGATGTCAAGCTACAGATGCGGCATCTGTAACCATATTCCCATTACCACAACCCGCCATGAACATATTTGACGGGCAGGAATTCTGTGAGTTCGAGGAGATTCAATTTGAGAATCAGACACAAGGGAATTTCGCCAACGTTATTTGGGATTTTGGCGACAATGCTTTCCTACCTGCCTTCCCTAACACGCAAAGTAACCTAGACAATCCTACGTTTTTCTACGACAATTTTGCATTCAGTCCGTACACGGTAACGCTGGTCATTTTCGATAATAACGGCTGTGTTAACGTGCAACAAACCGTAATCACTATCAACGATAAACCACAGGCTAATTTCTCATCTACTATTGAGTGCGAAGGCAACAGCACAACGTTCGTAGAAGAATCTTCGGTATTAGCGTCCAACATTACGGGTTGGGATTGGGAATTCGGTGACAATTTTGGCACTTCGTCTTCGCAGAATCCAAGTTATCTCTATCAGCAAACGGGTACGTACCAAGCACAGTTGATAGTAGAAACCGATGGTGGATGTAAAGACACGGTAATTAATGAAGTGATCATCAATCCTGTTCCAATTGTGAGTATTGCAGGAATCGACACCTGCCTCAACGATGAAACAAGCTTTACTAACAGCACCATCCCGCAAGACAACACAATTGCCAACTGGAATTGGGATCTGGGTGATGGCAGTTCTGCTTCCAATATCACAACGACACATACATACAGCAACTACGGAATTTACACGGTAACGCTTACGGCCACAACCGATAGCGGCTGCGTTGCTTCGGGTAGTACCAACATTGAAGTTTTCCCCAATCCAGAACCTGCCTTCGCATTGCAAGTGGCGGAAGGATGTGCACCACATCAGGTTTACTTCTTAGATGAATCAACCATTTCAACGGGCGCTTTAGACCAATACTTTTGGGATCTGGGCGATGGAACTACATCAGCCAGTCCGAATCCGGTGAATACTTATCAAGATTCGGGGTATTACGATATCAGTCTTTCGGTTACAAGCGCAGAAGGGTGCAACACAGAGATCTTTGTGTCGAATGCCGTTAGGTCCAACATTACACCAATTGCCGAATTCACTATTAAGGAAGATCGACTGTCTTTATTGGATGCGGAATTGGAAATGGCAGAAACTTCGGAACACGCTCTTGCCTGGTACTGGAATCTGGGCGATGGCACCACCTCTACAGAAGTGGTTCCGGAACACACTTACTCCGAACCTGGTGTTTACGACATTGTGCTTCAGGTTACGAACGGAGATTGCGAAGATTACGCTTTCGGACAAGTAAGAGTAGAGCCTGTGTTCACGTTTTACATTCCCTCTGCGTTTACGCCAGATGAGGATGGTATCAACGAAACGTTTTACGGTACTGGAGAAGCGATAAAGATCTACAACATGAAGATATCCGATCGTTGGGGCGAACTACTGTTCGAATCTAACGATCAAGATTACCACTGGGATGGAACCTACAAGGGTAAACAGGTAGAGGCAGGCCTGTACGTTTACGAATTCTATATTCTAGACATTTACCAGCGCGACCATATGTACAGCGGCCACTTTCAGTTGCTGCGTTAGATCAGTGCATTACCTTAAAGATGAACTCTTTAAGTAGTTCGCCAGCATCCGTACTTACGTTTCCAATGCCTTTACTTTTCATATCGGCATCGCGCAGATAACCGATAATGCTCCGTAGTTTTTTCTCGCTGAAGGTGCGTGCACCTAATTGATAATCTTTGATGAAATACGGATTGACGCGCATGATCTTGGCCGCATCCTTCGCTTTTCCACGTTTTTGCAAGTGCTGCAGCATAAGGATCTTGAAAAAGAATGAAAAGAGCGTTCCCACGAGCATTTGTATCGGATGCTCTTTCTGATTGTTGGCGAAATGCAGAATGATACGATTGGCCTTGTGCACGTCCCGATTCAGAATGGCATTCTGCAACTCAAAAACATTGAAATCTTTGCTAATGCCAATATTCTGTTCAATAAGATCTGCCGTTATATGACCTCCAGGTTGTAGGTCGATAAAAAGCTTGCCCAATTCGTTATCGATCTTGGCCAGATCATTACCTAAGTATTCTGCTAGAATGTTTGATGTTCGCGGATCGATGTGGTAACCCAATGATTGAACATGGTCTGATATCCATCCACTCAAATGCCAATCTTTCACTTTTTCAGCTGTGAAGAACACTCCGTTCTTTTCTGCAGCAGCCTTCATGGCCTTACCTATCTTCTTTCTTGCATCGATCTTCTTGTACTTATGGCAAAGCACCAGCACTGTAGAAGGAAGCGGATTCTCCATGTATGTCAATAGTTCACTCTTTACCTCATCGCCATCGCCAGATGGAATTAGATTTCGGATGCGTTGCGCTTCTTTAATGATCACAACTTGGCGTTGAGCCATCATTGGAAAGCGCTTGGCTTCGGAAACTATGGTCGACACATCCGTATCCAAACCATAGAGAACAGTCTGATTGAAACTCTTCTCATCTTCGGTTAGCGCATGTTCCGCTATGTAATCGGAAATACGGTCGATGTAAAATGGCTCTTCTCCTTGAAGGAAATAGATCGGTTTATAATTACCCGATCGCATATCTGCCAGAATGTTGCGAATAGGCATTAGAAACGCAGATGTTTTACGGTAAGACCATGGTTTATCAATTGCTCCAAGGATCTGACCCCGATCGTAATGTGCAGATCCACAAAACCGCTGGTTATCTTTTGGTCACTTTCGGCCGTCTTAACACCTTCTGGTATCATAGGCTGATCGGAAACAAGGAGCAACGCACCCGTAGGAATCTTATTCATAAATCCTGTTACGAACAATGTAGCGGTTTCCATATCCACAGCCATGGCGCGCATCTTGCGCAGTTTTTTCTTAAACCGCTCATCGTGCTCCCAAACCCTGCGGTTTGTGGTGTAAACAGTTCCCGTCCAATAATCGTGATCCATATCTCGTATGGTGGTTGAAACAGCTTTTTGCAAACCGAAAGCTGGTAATGCAGGCACTTCTGGCGGCAAATAATCGTTAGATGTTCCCTCTCCTCGAATGGCGGCAATCGGAAGAACTAGGTCGCCTAGTTGGTTCTTCTTCTTTAACCCTCCACATTTACCAAGAAACAAGCACGCCTTTGGCCTAATGGCGGTCAATAGATCCATGATGGTTGCCGCATTGGCCGTTCCCATCCCGAAGTTGATGATAGTAATTTCACCAGACGTAGCGGAAGGCATTGAATTGCTCTTACCGTTAACCTCCACCCCATTCATCTGGGCAAACTTCTCTACGTAATTCTGAAAGTTGGTAAGCAGAATGTATTTGCCGAATTCCTCTATGGCCACACCCGTGTAACGTGGCAACCAATTCAGTACAATATCCTCTTTGTTTTTCATTGGGTGGTGAAGTTAGCGATCATAGATTTCTTAGCATGCGAAAACTCAATTTCGAATCATGAAAAAAGCCCCTCACGAAATCGTGAAGGGCTTTCAATTTTAGGCTTATGTTGTGCGGATTAAACCACTCTTACATTAGAAGCGCTTAATCCTTTAGGTGTTTCTTCTACATCGTAGCTTACTTTATCACCATCTCTGATCTCGTCTTTACATCCATTAACATGAACGAAAACATCTTTACCACCATCTTCTGGGGTTATGAAGCCAAATCCTTTGGTTTCATTGAAAAATTTTACTGTACCGTTACTCATTTTATATATTTTATGAACGCGCAATGTACGCTTTATTAATTCGGTATTACATTCAAGCACAAATACCGATGATTATATTCGGCCAATGCTCCAAAAACTGAATCTTCCCTTACATGTGCAGCGTCTGAAACAGGAAGATGGCCAGCAGTTTATCTTCTGTCAGGTTCGTAAGAAGTTTTTGGTTTTAACGCCTGAAGAATGGGTTAGACAGCATCTTATCTCGTTCTTGAATATCGACCTAAATTACCCTATTTCGTTAATGAAAATAGAACGGCAAGTAAAGGGCGGACAGCGCAACAAACGGGCAGATCTTATCATTTACAACGCTACAGGAAAACCGCAATTGTTGGTAGAATGCAAGGCTCCGAATGAGAAACTTGATAAGGAAACCTTCTTTCAACTGGGACGATACAACCGTTTTGTGAACGCTGCGTTACTACTGATAAGCAACGGTATGGAGCATTATTGTTGTTCTGTATCAGACACCAACGATTTCAGTTTTCTAGATAATATTCCTGCTTACAGTTAAGTAACTTCACAATGATGAAACAGTTTTCCGCCTTACTGCTACTAGTGTTGCCAATTTCCCTTTTTGCGCAGCATGCGTTGCTAACAGCCGATAATGGAGATAAATATCTGGCCGGAGTTATAAACTTCAAGGTTGATGCAACCTATCGTTCTGCGTGTTCGGAATCTGCCATTGCAATTCCTGAGGTTCTGGCCATTCTTGAACAGCTAGGACTGCAAAGCCTGAAAAAGAAGTTTCCGCGCACCCAGCCACCAACGAGGGCTGTGAATGACCGCGGCTTAACAATGGCTGATATTTCTTTGATATTCGAGGCGCGTGTTTCGGAGGATGTAGACATCATTGGAACTGCAAAAAAACTGTCTGAATTGGAATGGATAGTGTACGCAGAGCCGCAGTTTGTGAGCTACGATATGTATGTTCCTAACGATGCAAACCTGAACAACGTTATGCCATATCATTTTGATAGGATCAACGCTTACGAAGCTTGGGACATTACTTTGGGAGACACGAATGTGGTTATAGGAATAACTGAAACTGCCATTAACGTCAATCACCAAGACCTTTCAGGAAACATCAAATACAACTATGCAGACCCTGTGGGTGGCGGAGATGATGACAATGACGGTTACGTAGACAACTTTGCTGGCTGGGATATGGTGGACAATGACAACAACCTATTTATCAATAATGAGATACATGGCGATGCGGTGAGTGCTATTGCATCTGCCACAGCAGATAATAACATTGGCTATGCTGGCATTGGGTTCAAGTGCAAGTTCTTGCCTGTCAAAGTTGCCAACAACTCGCAGGTTATTACGCATGGATATGAGGGAATTCAGTATTGCGTTGAGAACGGTTGTAGCGTTGTAAACTGCTCTTGGGGCAATACCACTTACAGCCAAGTGGCGCAGGATATCGTTACTTGGGCAGCCATAAACAATGATGTGGTACTCGTAGCATCGGCAGGAAATACCAACTCTACCAGCCTGTACTATCCAGCTTCATACAACTATGTTTTAAGTGTAACAGGTGTAGACCAGAACGATGTGTTCGATAATGGAACAAACGCTCCGTTCACTCACAACGATTCTGTTGATGTAAGCGCTCCCGGAATAAACGTTTACACTACTGCCACTTTCAACGGACAGTTCCTTTACTCGCCACCACAGGGTGGAACTTCCATGGCTTCGCCAATAGTTGCGGGAGTAGCAGGTCTGGTACGGTCTTTAAATGGTTGCGCGGGCGCACTAGAGGTAATAGAACATATAAAAGCCACTGCTGATAACGTTGATGGAATCTCTCAAAACGTTCCGTATGCTGGTTTAATTGGTACTGGCCGAGTGAATGCGCAAACGGCAGTCACCACGCAGATCTGCATACCTACAACCGTCCAAGACCTAAAGGCAGCATACGTTGAGATATACCCGAATCCATCTACTGAAGATATTACCATCAGGATGAGTGTTGCTAGCACTTGGAACATTGACGTGCTTGACGCAGAAGGGAGAGTTGTTCTTAGCGAACAAATGACGGGTAATAAACTTGTGCTAAGCGGACTAGCGAGCGGACTCTACATTGCTCGTGTTTCCAATTCAGAGCATTTATTCTCTAAACGTTTTACGGTTGTCAGGCCATAAAAAAAGCCCATCTGTTTTTAACAGATGGGCTTTCGTTCAATTCAAATAATATCAGTCGATGTAAATCTGATACGGCAAGCGAGCTTGAACTCCTTCCATGTTCATCAGTTCCTCTACATCTTTCACGTATTCATAGTACTGACCAAGTCGGTGCTTAAGAAATACTTCCTCTCCTTGTCCTGTCAGTTCCTCCATGAAAGCCTGCACTGGATCTTTCTGCTTCGGATACTCAACAACTCGGTAATTCTCAACTGATGCCATTCCTGCGGCTACTTCAATAGCATCTTCAATGCCACCCAATTTATCTACCAGACCGATCTCTAAGGCGTCTTCTCCGCTCCAAACACGGCCTTGACCAATGCTATCAACATCTGCCACTTTCATTCCGCGACCTTCAGCCACCTTAGTAATGAAATCCGTGTAGATCTCGTTCACGCCATTCTGTATGATTCCTCGCTCCATGTCTGTAAGCGGTCTGAAGGGTGTTCCAAGATCGGCAAACCGATTGGTCTTGACCGTATCTATCATAATTCCAAGTTTGTTGTTCACCATATTCTTAGCATTCATCAATACTCCGAAAACCCCGATAGAACCAGTAATAGTATTCGGTTGAGCCAAGATGCTATCTGCTGCACAAGCTATGTAGTAACCTCCAGAAGCCGCAACATCGCCCATAGAAACTACTACTGGTTTCACTGCTTTTGCCAACTCAACCTCTCTCCAAATAACGTCTGATGCAAGCGCACTTCCACCCGGGCTGTTAACTCGCAGAACAATTGCCTTTACTTTGTCGTCTTTACGAGCTTTTCTTATCTCCGCAGATATCTTTTCAGAACCAATGGTCTCATCATTTCCTTGGCCACCTTCAATGCTTCCTACCGCGTAAACCACAGCAATTTTGTCCTTCTTAGAAACCAACTCATCATCTTTTGGAGCTGGAGCATCCTTGTATTTTCCAAAACTGATAAACTCGATCTTTTCATCTTCGTCTTCAATTTCCAATCTACTTCTAAGATTGTCGAACACTTGGTCTTTGAATAGCAATTCATCTACCAGACCATTTTCTTTGGCGTCTTTCGCGTTCTGAATAGTTGCATTTTGCGCAAAGCCGTCCAGTTCCTCTACCGACTTACTTCTTTGATCAGAAACACCAATGAGCATCTTGTTCCAAAGGTCCGACATGTAGGTCATGGTCTGCATTCTATTGGCCTCACTCATTTTATCAAGAATCAATGGCTCCACCGCACTTTTGAACTTTCCATAACGGATTATCTGTGGCTCAACTTCCAATTTCTCAAACATTCCTTTCATGAACATGAGCTGCGCTCCAAGACCTTTCCATTCTACCATGCCTTGCGGATTAAGCCATATCTCGTCTGCAACAGATGCTACGTAGTACGCTTTCTGAGTATAGATCTCGCTGTATGCAACAATCCACTTTCCACTTTCTTTGAACTTTAAAAGTCCATTCCGAATCTCTTCAATGGTAGCCATCCCGGCTGGAATGCTTTGCATGTCCAGGTAAACGCCTTTGATCTTATCATCCTTAGCTGCGTTTTCCAAACACTTAAGAATCGTGTTTAATCCTACCGATGGTTTTTGCTCGAAAGTAGCAGGATCAAAATTTCCAAAAGGGCTGTTTGTGCCGCGTTCTTTTATCTCGAAATCGAGCTTAACGTGAAGAACAGATTTATCCTTGACCTCTGCCACTTGCTGACCACCCATTGAGGCACCGATACCTGCCATTATTGCGAACAGCAGAAAAATGCCAACAACAAGGCCTAACGCGCTGGCAAACATAAATTTGAAGAATTGTTTCATTTGATTTTCATTTGAATTGAGCCGCAAAGGTAAGAACGTAGCCGATGCTGCATGTATGAGGCTGTTATGAAATGTTAAGAACAGCACTCAAAGGTGCTAAACCCATCAACTATATTTGCCGCTCATGCAATCTGAACTAACTCAATATGTGCTGCTGACTGGTTCCGACCTAGGAAATCGAGCTTTGAATCTTTCAAGAGCTTCTGAGCTCATTTCAGAGCATGTAGGCAGAGTTGTTGAGTCATCGTCCGTTATTGAATCGGAACCATGGGGATTCGAATCTGATACGAAGTTCCTCAATCAAGCATTGTTGATCGAATCTGAATTAAATGCCGAAACCGTATTACAAAAGATTCTGAAAATTGAAGCGGATTTGGGACGTGTAAGACAGGAAACGAATTGGGCATCTCGGATTATTGACATAGACATTCTGTGTGCTGATCAACTAATTCATCATTCCGAAACACTGAAGGTTCCCCACGAACACCTTCATGAACGTGAGTTTGCGTTACGCCCACTGTGCGAACTTGTACCAGAATGGAAACATCCGCTGGTATTAAAGAGCTATGTGGAGATCCTTTCTGAATTGGTCAATCAGACCAGCGTACCTCAAGTCTGATGGACCGTCTTGCACAATATGAATACGTGGTAATTGAGGGGAACATCGGTTCAGGGAAAACCACGCTTACTAAATTATTGGCGGAAAGATGGAATTCCAGAATCATGCTTGAGGAATTCAAAGACAATCCATTTCTTCCGAAGTTCTACGAAAATCCGAAACAACACGGTTTCGCGCTCGAACTCAGTTTTTTAGCCGAGCGCTATCACCAAAAGCGAGATGAACTTAACCGGACCGACTTATTCAAACCAGGTATTGTCTGCGATTACTCCTTTGCAAAATCGTTGGTATTTGCGCGCATCAACCTAGATCCTGACGAGTTTGAATTGTATCAGAACTTATTCAGCATAATCCACGGAAGGCTTGCTAAGCCTGATCTTTTACTGTTCCTTTATTGTAGTCCAGAGAAATCGCTAAGGCAAATAAAAAAGAGAGGGAGAAGCTATGAACAAGAAATAAGTTTGGAGTATCTATCACAGATCAACCAAGGTTACCTCGACTTTTTCAAACAGCAAAGCGGAACAAGAATAGTTCTGCTGAATACAGATGAGTTAGATTTTGTGGAATCGGATGAAGATCTACAGACAATTTTTCACGTTCTTGAAACGAATCACGAGTGTGGAATGAAAATAGTTGAAACCCGTTAATTAACGCTACGTAGCATAGGCCTCAATCCGTTAATCAAATTCTTTGGTAATTGATAACATTGGTTAATTTTGCAGCGCTACAGCCCGTGTAGAGCTGTTAACCATTTTAGACAGAAATAAAACCTTCAAACATGAAAAAGAGTTTACTCTTTGTTGCATTATCATTTCTTATTTCCTTTTCTTCATTCGCACAGAGTGAAACAAGCACAAAAAGAAAGTTCAACTACTTCGCTATTGGTTTGCATGGTGGCTGGACTCAATTTTACGGTGACGTCCGTCAGTATGATTTCGGCTTTTCACAAAACAAAGAAGATATAGCCAATGGTGCTGGGGGACTATTTATCGATTACCAGTTAAACTCAGTGATTGGGTTTAGAGCAAACGTGATGGTTGGTACGCTGGGCGGTTCGAAAAGAACGATTTTCGCAGCCGGTCAAACAACAGAATCAGAAGCGTCAACTCAAAATGTGAAATTCAATTCGCTGTTCATTGATTACACCGTTAACACAACTGTGAATTTTGTGAACTTAATGTATTCTGACCGCACCAAAGACAGGTTATTCACTGCCTATGTGATCGGTGGTATTGGGTTTACATCTTACAGAGCGAATAAAACCAGATTGAAAGATACATCTACCCAATCTGCTGGTGATGTGGTTGGAAATTCAAGCAGTGTTGTAAGCACTAAAGAGACAAAGAAATTCACAACCGATCTAATCATTCCTGCTGGACTTGGAATCAAGTTCAGACTTTCTAAAAGATTTGATCTCGGATTGGAATACACTCAAAGATTTGCACCCGCTTCAGATAAGCTTGATGCAACAATTGGAGGGAAGAAAGGAAGTGACGGTTATGGATATTTCGACTTATTCTTGGCTATCAAACTTGGTAAGCAAACACATTCTAAAGAATGGGTAAACCCGTTCCAAGCATTGAATCAGAATATGGCTGATTTACAAGCTAACGTTGATGGTTTGGCGAAAGATGCAGATGGTGATGGTGTTTCTGACATATTCGATAAAGAAGAGAACACTCCTGCTGACATCGCAGTAGATGGTAGTGGCCGTGCTTTGGACACA
>JAGYJL010000190.1 GCA_018402015.1 Flavobacteriales bacterium
TGACCCTTTGGAAAGTCATCAACAATTTTTCCGTCAGATGTGATGAGCGTGATGCCGTAGATTCCTACTACTACCACAAGGCCGAAAAACCAGTAAACTCGTGTTCGGTAAGAGAGCACGAGTTCTACAATTTTAGAAATAAAGGTCTGCGAATACTTACGGTCTAGGTGCTTCACATGTCTTGCCGTTGGCGGATTCAGAAAACTGAAAACAATCGGTACAAGAAGTAGCGAAAGTAAGAATATGCACATGATAGATATGGCCGCAACCACGCCAAATTCGCGCATAACTGAACTCTCAACAACCGTGAAGGTTGCAAACCCAGCAGCGGTTGTAGCATTGGTTAGCAGCGTTGCTTTTCCAACTTTCCGAACCACGCGCTGTAATCCTTTGATTTTATTGCCGTGCAATCGGTATTCCGTATGGTATTTATTCAATAGAAATATGCAATTAGCAACACCAATTACAATGATGAGCGGTGGCACCAAACCTGTAAGAATAGATAGTTGATATCCGAGCAAAGCCACAAACCCGATTGACCATAATGAGCCAATTGCAACCACCAACATGGCCACCATTACTACCTTAAAAGAGCGGAAGAAAAGGAACATGATAATACCAGTTACCAATATGGCGTAAAGGATAAAAAGGACCATTTCGTCTTTTACAACCTTGGCCAAAAGACTTCGGATGTAAGGCATTCCTGAGTAGCGAAGTTGTGAACCTAAGGAGTCTTCATATTTCGCTCCTATGCCAACAATCTTATCGGTGAGGGCAACACGGTTTTTACTATCAAGCACGGTGGCATTCATCGTAATAGCCATTACCGAAATGTGGGCTTCTTCATCCCACATTAACTTGTCGTAAAATTTTAGCTTAACAATTTCAGCCTTGATAGAATCGAGTTCTTGCTGCGATGATACTCTGCCGTTGTTTATAAGTTTGAAATCGAATCGTTTCAGACTGTCGTTCCGAACTAAATGATAGCACCTTGCGGCCGAAACTACCTGCTCAATTCCCTCAAGTTTCCGAACCTCTTCTCCGAAATCATACCACGCGTTAAAAATGTCCTTTTCAAACAGTTTTTCTTGCTGAATTCCAACAACAAGAACATCGCCATCTTCTCCAAAACGCTGTTTAAAATCAAGGTAATTGATAAGCGTACTATCAGTAGCAGGAAGCAGAGAAGCAAAGTCGTACCTAATCTTGACTTTGGTTGTCATAAACCCCATCACCAAAGTGACTAGCCCAATGGCCACGAGTATAGCAACTCGGTTACGTAGAATAATGCCAGCAATCTTTTGCCACATGTTTTCTGCTGAGTGTCAGTGTTTTGCTTGGTCTTTACAAGGGGTGCGAAACTAAGAAAATCACGTACTCAATCCAACGCCATCGTTGTCCTCCCCAAGACCGAACTGAGCACAGCCATTAATTCGAAGTATGGTATTTCGTTAACTTCGCCACCGATGAGGCACATTTCAGAAATCGCTTTTACCGATCCGGTTTACAAAGACCAGTCGAATTCTGGGTTCACACAATTCATGCTTCGGTATATCCGAGATGCGCGAGATATCGTGTTCATTCAC
>JAGYJL010000191.1 GCA_018402015.1 Flavobacteriales bacterium
TCTATTTGGCACCTAGTATCTTTTGTAGTTCACTTACTAGCAGCAGCTTCATATTCATGTGTTAGTTGGGCGAAAACTTTGATAATCACATCGTATCTGAGGGTTGTGTCCTTAGGCATGTGGTCGTAGGCGTTTCGAGTAAAAGGTAAAATGTTGGCGGTAGAGAAATAAAGATTGCCCGAAGTATCAACTGCCATGTCGCGGATTCGTCCAAAATTCTGATCGAATAGAACGGCTTCTTTTGTCACTATGCCGTCTTCGTTCATGTTTAGCACTCTGATGTCATTCTCTTTCAGAGTAGACACTAGGAATTTATCTTTTAGTGCTGGCAACCTTGGATAATCGTAATAAAGAAGACTTGAAGGGGCAATAGTTGGGGTCCAAAAGCATAATGCTTCATGGATATTCATAGAATCGCACGTTACCCTCTCTTGCTCGCTATCACAAACCCCGCGCACTATCGGCCATCCATAGTTTGCTCCCTTTTCTAGTTTGTTGAACTCATCATCGGTAGAAGGGCCATGCTCACTAATGTAAACCGAACCGTCTTTCATTAGAATCATGCCCTGTGGGTTTCTGTGCCCTAGCGTGTAGATAGCAGATCCTTTAAAGGGGTTATCTGCCGGAATACTTCCATCGAGGTTGAATCGAAGCGTCTTGCCCGACAAATTCGAGAGATCTTGAGCGTCCATTACCTCTGTTTCACATGATGCGACCACAAGAAGTTTATGGTCTTCGGTAATAATCATTCTTCCACCAGCATTATTCGACCCCATGGTATGCAGCGAATCGATGATCACAGAAGTCTGTGTAATGGTGTTTGTGTTGCCATCGTATTTGGCTGTAATGACATCTAAATATGACGTAGATCCTTCGCTAAGCGGGGGGTAGAGAATTCCAAGAAACACAACCCCATTTTCGGTGAATTCAGGATGAAAAGTCATCCCCATCATGTAAAAAGAGTCGCGTTCAAAGTTTTGCAACTCAAGTACCTGTTGAGAGTAATCTCTTAGCGAAATTCTTATAACCTTTTTCACTTGATCAGTAGCCCATAAATAATTGTCGGGACCAACTTCTAGGTTCCACGGAATCATTAGGTCGCTTGCGATTACTTCGTAATCAAATAGAGGACCACTCTTTTTCACCTCTTCTTCAGGTTGTGAGCATGAGGGAAGCAGACTGATGCAGAAAAAGATGTGAAGACTCAGAATCGTATTAAAACGACAGGGTAAAAGGTAAACAGTACATGATTTGCTCATGTATCAAAAGTAGTATTCATCTCAATGTTTAACCTGCCCCGTAGGGTTTAAAAAACAATGTAATCCTGAGGATTCACAGGCCGTCCGTTGAACCAAAGCTCAAAGTGAAGATGCGGTCCTGTGGTCAGCTCGCCTGAATTTCCCACAACAGCAATCACTTCCCCAGCTTTAACCGTATCCCCTGCTTTTTTAAGTAGCACGGAGCAGTGCTTGTAGAACGAA
>JAGYJL010000192.1 GCA_018402015.1 Flavobacteriales bacterium
CAAATTGTCTTTTGCATCGGGACCAAGCATGATATATTGTTCAGAATCAGCTGTGCTTTGCAAGTAGAACTTCAGGGCTATTTCCCAGTGTTCCAACCGATCGGAAACCGTATCCCGTACAACAAGGTCTATCTCACCAACCGTTGTTTTTCCTTCCACAATTTGATGATTCTGTAGGATGATCTCATACCGCTCATCGCGTTGCAGGATGAAGAATAGCAACTGCTCAAAGTACTTGCCCATGGGCATGTGGCGCAACGATAGGAAGTGTTGGTCTACTTCCGTTGGATGCTCATCTAAGCGAAGCAGAAGCGCTATTACCGATCTCTTGTGTTGCTCGTCTCGAATGTAGTTTACCGGTGATGGTTTTGCCATTAACGAGGGCGAGAAAACAGCCCATTCCACTTGCTGCAAGTAGTGGTTTTTAAGAGCGAGGGGCTTATGCATCTATGCGCCAAACCTTTATGCTGCGGTCATCGCCCGTAGAAATGAGGTAATCGTTGAAATTGGACCACAGCAGTTTATTCACCGAGTTCTTGTGTCCACCATTACTGAGGTCGATGGTTCTTATCGGTCTCATTTTCCCGAGCTCCCAAATACGGATGGTCTTGTCCATACTTCCGGTAGCATAGATCGGTTTAGAAGGATGAAAGACGATACTGTAAATGGCGTAATTGTGTGCAGGTATCCTGTAAAGAAGTTCGTATCCGCTTGCAAGATCCCAGAAATTCAATCGTGCATCTCTGCTTCCGGATATCAGCTGTTTTCCGTTTGGAGTATAGGCCAAACAATTGACCGAGAAATCCTTTTCGTGGCCCTCAAGTTTTACCAATTGCTCAAATGTTTGGGTATGAATAACGCGAATGGTTCCATCGCCACAACCAATAACCATCTCATCTTTATTGGGCCGAAATGCAACGCAACGGACCTTAAGAGGCGTTAACACTTCGTGATGAAGGAGTTCGAAATTGGGAAGGCTCCAAACAGCGTAACTGCCATCGGCACTAAGGCTGATGATGCGCTTGCGCTGCTCATCATATTCAATATTGAAAATGGTGTTCTGATGCAATTGGAATAACCTGGTCTCTTTGCCGATATGGAGGTCGATGACGTGCATTCCGCCTGAGTAATTGCCCACAATGAGCAGATTGAATTCCGCAATGTACTTCAAGGCATACGAACGACTTGGTAACGAGGCAACGGCTTTTACAGCTTGCATTTGCTCCAGGTCCCATTCAACCACCAATTGGTCGTTGCTTCCAGAAAATATCCGATCGGATGCGGCCGCTTTTTCTAAACTGTACACAGAGCCATCCAGTCCGGTGAGTTCAGAAATGAGTTCAATATTCATTTTTGTTTAATTAATTGAATAAAAGGATGAACAATAATTGATGGCCACTGTTCTGCATCAAACTAAACTAAAACTTGAATACAATGAAAAAGTTAATTATTGC
>JAGYJL010000193.1 GCA_018402015.1 Flavobacteriales bacterium
CTGGGATTTTGGAGACAACACAACTTCAACCGATCAAAACCCGCTGCATGTGTACAACACAGCAGGAACGTATGGTGTTTGCCTGACCATCGTAAATGCAGACCAATCTTGCCAGCAAACTTATTGTGATACAGTCGTTGTTGGAAACAGCGGCTCTGGTAATTGCAATGCATCATTCAGCAGCTCTGGTCCAACGCCAATCGGCTATACATTCTCTGCAAATGTTCAGAACGCCAATCTTTATTACTATTGGACAATCGATAACCAATATGTAGGTGATGGTTTTGAAGCTTATGCTCCAGGTTTCACAAATGGTGTTCATACCATCTGCCTAACGGTTGTTGATTCGCTGATTGGATGTTCTGATACACAATGCCAAACAATTACCGTTGGAGCCAACAACTGCTACGGATATATTTCCGGTCAAGTATATGCTGGAAGCAATAGCAACCCAGTGGATCAAGGTGTGGTTTATTTAATCTCGCTTGATGCGGTTACAAACCAACTATCAGTTGTAGATAGCATGGTGGTTGATTCGGGTAACTACTACTTTTTCGGACCACTTGCTTGTGGAGATTATCTAATTAAAGCAGCTGCTTATTCCACAAGTCCATATTACAGTAATCATATTCCAACGTACTTCGGCAACTCACCTTTCTGGGGATTTGCACAAACAGTTTCAATTGCTCAGCCAAACGCACAGTTTACGGCAGATGTAACGCTGATTGCAGCTAATAACCCTGGTGGTCCGGGCGTGATTGAAGGAGATGTAACCCAAGGAGCAAACAAAGTTGACCCAGGAGACCCAATTGCAGGAATGCAAGTGATGTTGTTTAACCTTTCCGGAAGTGCAGTTGCCTACACTTTTACAGATGAAACGGGTCAGTTTAGCTTCGAGAACTTAGCGTACGGAACGTATCAAGTATATGTTGAAGCATTGGGTGTTCAGACTATCCCAGCGGTAGTTACTATTGATGCTAATGAGCCTGTTGTTGATGGCCTTAATATACTTGCATCAGAATCGTTAATCTCTACCGGAATTGAGGAGTTTGATTTTGAAGGAGCGATAAGTGAGGTGTATCCAAACCCTGTGTTGAACAACGCTTCTATCAATTTCAATTTAGAAACAGAGGTTGAGGTTAACATTTCGGTTCTAGACTTAACTGGAAGAGCAGTTTCTACAAGAACTGTATCAATCACTAGCGGTGAGAATACATTCAGAATAAATGCTGAAAACCTGAAAGACGGATACTACTTTCTAAATATTCAAGATGTAAAAGGAGCTTTCAGTGTAACACGTAAATTCATGAGAATCGATTGATGGGTTTCGATTCTTGTTTGGTCGGAAAGGGCAGCCATTTGGCTGCCCTTTCTTTTTGAATCTGATATGGATCAAAGTATTATTTTTGCCGTCCGCCAAGGGGG
>JAGYJL010000194.1 GCA_018402015.1 Flavobacteriales bacterium
CTGTCTTCCGTTAACGTCTACAGTAGCAATGATATTGTCAACTTTCTTCGCAGCAGCATACATGGCAGCTTCCCAGATCTGGCCCTCCTGCAATTCGCCATCGCCATGAAGCGTATAAACCAACGTGCTTTCTCTGTTCAGCTTTTTGGTTAGAGCAGCGCCAATTCCGCAAGAAAGTCCCATGCCTAAAGATCCTGAAGCCATTCTTACACCTGGTAAACCTTCGTGTGTGGTTGGATGACCTTGTAAACGGGTATTCAGAAATCGGAAAGTTGAAAGTTCTTTCACCGGGAAATAGCCATATCGCGCCAGCACACTGTACCAAACAGGAGAAATGTGTCCGTTAGATAGGAAGAAAACGTCTTCGCCTTTTCCATCCATCGTAAAGTTGGATGCATCTGGTTTCATTATCTCATGATAAAGTGAAACGAAGAATTCCACGCAACCCAAGGAGCCTCCTGGATGCCCCGATTTTGGAGCAGCTACCATTCTTACAATGTCTCTTCTGGTCTGTGAACAGATGCTATTCAGTTCTTCTGTTGTTGGCATGGAGCGGCTGATTGGTTCAGCCTCAAAAGTAGCCTAAGTGCCAGCGGGCTGAAAGCCGCGTTAATAACTTTTGAAAAGCCGTATTAAGGCGTCTTGGTAAGCGGTTTTGGTTCGATGCGAAACAGGTTTGCGAATCCGAACCCGTTGACACGCCTTAACTGAAGTTGGTCTTTGAAGAAGGTATCAAAAGCCTTTTCGGCCTTATTTGGGAAGCCCGTAAACAGATAGAGGTTCTTCCCTTGCTCCATCTGCGAAACCACGTTGGTTAGCAGTAGATAGTTGTTGTACTGCTTGTTCTTATCGTCCAAATTGGCGGGAATCTGCTGGAAAGCAGGTTTATTTCCTTTTCCCATCGATTTTTGGAACATACCAACATGATTGAAGGAGCGACCCTGAGCTTCTACTTTCTTTGGTTGCACCTTGATCATCGCGTAACTCGCGATGTCATATTTCTCTAAGTAATACAGGTAGCTAACGCGATCTAGTTCGTCCACCAACATCACAGCAGCATTGGTGTCATTCAACGCTACAAATTCTTTCACAGCTTGGTGCGGTTGGAAATTGTCCGCCAAAAAGAAGGCGTGGTAAATGTTCTGTTCGCGCTTGTTGCGCTCCAGATTCTTATCGAGCTGAACATTGATTTCGCTATCCTGCCAAACGTAATTTCCGATGCAGTAAACGGCCAATAGAGCAATAATGGCTTGTTTGGCTGTATCGTTGAGTTTCAGACCATTCAGGAAAATGACTGAAATGCTGGCCACAAGCATGGCAAATACTGGTGCTAAATGAACGAAAGTCCGTT
>JAGYJL010000195.1 GCA_018402015.1 Flavobacteriales bacterium
ATTCCGGCAATCTTGGCAACGCGTGCATCATCTGCACCAAATGTTGGGGCAATATGCACGATTCCTGTACCATCTTCGGTCGAAACGAAATCTCCCGCAATTACCTTGAATCCATCGCCATCAGGCTGAGCGTATGGCATCAACTGCTCATACCTCAAATCAACTAGGTCATTACCAGTAAATTCATCGATTACCTCAAATGGTATGGCATTGTCTCCTGGTTGGTAATCCTCAAGCTTTAAATCAGCATACTTTGGGTCAAACCATTTGCTCAGCAATTCTTTTGCTAGAATCACAACCGATGGTTTGTGGGTATACCTGTTAATCGTTCGAACAAGTACATACTTTATTGCGACACCAACCGCTAGAGCTGTATTTGAAGGTAGGGTCCATGGTGTCGTTGTCCATGCCAAGAGATAAATACTCTCTTTGTCATAGTCGACCTTGGACCAAAGATTCCTCCCTGCCCGTGAATCATTTGGGTGCACCTTTTCTCGTAGATGCATAATCCCTCCATGACCTCCCTTAATCCCTCCGGCATTGTGTAATCCATCCTTGACTACCCTAAACTGCGCCACAACCGTTGTATCTTTTACATCACGGTAAGTTCCCGGTTGATTGAGTTCGTGCGAGCTTAAACCTGTTCCAGCCTTGGGCGAATAGGGCTGAATGGTGTAGCCTTTGTAAAGAAGGCCTTTATCGTAAAGGTTCTTTAAAAGCCACCAAACCGATTCAATGTATTTGTTGTCGTAGGTAACGTACGGATGTTCCATATCCACCCAATACCCGATCTTGCGGGTTAGGTCGTTCCAAACGTCTGTGTACTTCATTACCGCCTTGCGGCAGGCATCATTGTACTCAGCAATGGTGATGGTCTTACCGATGTCTTCTTTGGTGATGCCAAGCTCCTTCTCAACGCCAAGTTCTATGGGAAGTCCGTGCGTATCCCAACCAGCCTTTCGCTTTACTTGGTAGCCTTTTAGCGTACGGTAGCGGCAGAAAATATCCTTGATGGTTCGGGCCATGACGTGATGAATGCCGGGCATTCCGTTGGCCGATGGCGGCCCTTCGTAAAACACGAATGGCTCGTTACCTTCTCGCGTTTCGATACTCTTCCTGAATATGTCGTTCTGTTCCCAGAACGCAAGTATCTCGTCTGCCACCTCGGGCAGGTTCAATTGCTTGTATTCCGTGTACTTTTTCGCCATCGTTTTTTCCAAAAGGAGCGCGAAGATACAAAAGCCTCCCTGTTAGCGAACCTCAAGGCAATTGCGTTACAATTGTTTAAGATTTGGAGCTTGTACTAAGCGG
>JAGYJL010000196.1 GCA_018402015.1 Flavobacteriales bacterium
GAATCTAATCAAGCACACGCTTTCCCTTTTGCGTGCAGATGGCCAAAAGGCAAAAATCCAGGTCATTGCTGATCGGGTAAGAAAAGACCCGAAGGTGGCCGACCTGAGCTGGCTGGAGAGCAAGATGGCGGAATTGAGCCAGTAGTAGTGGCAGATGATGGATGCCTAGCTGATGGTGACCTTGTAGTTGGCAATGGTGAGTGGGTCGTTGTTGGTGGCGTTGAGGAAGGGTTTGAGCAGTGGCGCTCCACTGCTGCCGCCTGTGAAACTTACTTCTTCGCCCGGGTTTAGGACCTGACCGATGGTGCAGCTTTCGGTAGCTGAATCGGTTGAACAGACGGTGAATGGAACGGTGCCGATGTTCTTGATGGAGATCTTTGCTGTAGGCGCTATTCCATCTTTTATGTTGACGGTACTACCGGGAGGTATATCACCTGTAAGTTGGATGGTACCGCTTCCGGGGCCGTGGCCTGCATTGACAATTCTGCGGGCGTTGTGGTAGGTGGCGTAGAATTCGGGTTCGGAGGTGATGAAGTTCTCCATGAGCTTATCTATCTGCTTTGTAAGAATGCTATCGGCCTGTTTGAATAGTGTAGGAATGGATGCTGTGGCGGCCTTGCGTTCGGAGATGGCGACCCGAGGGGCCTGACTTTTGGTGCTCCAATCGTTGATGAGACCTTGCAGTTCGAGAAGGTCTGCGGCATCGATGCCATAGTCGGCAAGTGAGGCAATGACGGCATTGGCCTGATCGTGGATGAGCTGACAGACCTGTTGGATCTCTTCGTCATCTGTTTGGCGTAGTTTCCAACGGGAGAAGTTGACAAGTTCGTAGAGATCGTTGTTATCTGTAACCGAGGCATAGGCCTGCACGGCTGCTGCTGTTGAATAGGCCTTATCTGCCAAGGTATACTTACGTGTTCCCTTATCGGTGGTCTTGCCCTTTGTGGTCTTCTGCTGTGTGAGGTTGGCCTTTCGGATGGCGATGGTCTTGGCGACCAATGCCGACTTGGCGGCAACAAGGGCCGGAACGGTTGCCACGAGTGTGGAATTTCCATCCAACACTTCGATGGATGCTTCCATCATGCTGAGTTTGTTTTCCTGACGATTGTTCATGATACTTGTTTTTAATGGTGTTTTTCTGGATAACCGAGGTGGGAGTTATTTTATTGTGTGACCGTTTATTTTTTGCATCTGTTAACATTTCCGGTGTTTAAAATGGTGCATGGGACGATGACAGCATACAGCTGTAAGCAACGAAA
>JAGYJL010000197.1 GCA_018402015.1 Flavobacteriales bacterium
AATACTACGCAAGGAATAGGTGCTGTGGCACTTGGAGCCTATGCAGGACAGACGAATCAGGGAGAGACTTCTGTGGCTGTTGGTAAATCCGCAGGTGTCACCGCGCAAGGCGCGTCTGCTGTGGCCATTGGAAGTATAGCGGGAAATTCAAATCAGGGAACGAATGCCATTAGCATTGGGGCACTTGCAGGATTTAACACACAAGGAGTAAGTGGTATAGCCATTGGTTATCGCGCGGCACAATCTGCGCAAGGAGCATCTTCTGTGGCTTTAGGAGCCCTTGCCGGACAAACCAATCAACATGCAAACACGGTCATCTTAAATGCTACTGGAGTTGCTTTAAATTCTGCTGCTTCTGATGGGCTGTACATCGCTCCCATCCGGAATGATGACACGCAAACCAACTACCTTACATACAATCCTACCACCAAAGAAGTTGCTTACTCTAAAGGTGGCTGTGGTCTTGAAATAGGCGACACATATCAAGGTGGTGTTGTCTTTTATTTAGACGCATCTGGATGTCATGGTTTAGTTAGTGCTCCCGCAGATCAAAGTGCTGGAATTCAATGGTGGAACGGTGCTAATGCTGATACATATGCCTATGGAAATGGAATTGGAGCAGGTGAGGGTAATAGTCAAGGTATCCGAAGACAACAAGGAGATTGTGCGGCTTGCTATGCGAGTGAATTGTGTCAAGATCTGAGTTTGGGTGGCAATTCAGAATGGTACCTTCCTTCTAAGTATGAACTTAACCTGATGTATGAAAACATTGGACAAGGAGATGCGCTGGGATTAGGAAATGTGGGCGTATTTGATGCTGTGGAATATTGGAGCTCTTTGGAGTATGATAACTCTGCTGCGTGGACTAAGGATTTCACCAATGGTGTCTACGGTGTATGGTCTAAGTCAACCGCCACACATAATGTGAGAGCAGTTCATGCATTCTAGCAACTTGCCTAGAAATGGAATGGCTCACTCTTTTCAAGACAAAAAGAAAGCCCCACCAATTTTGGTGGGGCTTTTTTATTCCTAAAACAATAAGTAGCAAGCAAGTAAGATTAAACGAAAGTCGACCGTCTAAACGAATCATGCAATTTCGATTTGATTTAATGACGCGCTGCGTATCAAACCTATCTAGCCTGATTTCTCAACACCTTTGAAGTGACAACCGTCACAAATAGTAGGCAAGCTGTAAACTACATTCGCGACAAACAATCAACGATGAGATCGATCTACACCCTACTCCTC
>JAGYJL010000198.1 GCA_018402015.1 Flavobacteriales bacterium
TTGGAGATGTGTTCGCCATTGGAGCTGAAACCGTAGCCAACGAGTTCGGCCAAGATGTTGGCTCCACGTGCTTGCGCACTTTCCAAACTTTCGAGAATGACGGTTGCTGCACCACCACTTGGCACAAGTCCATCACGGTTCTTATCGAAAGGCTTGGATGCTTTGCTCGGTTCGTCCTCTTGAACAGAGAAAGTTCCGATGCCATCGAAACTTCCGAAGGCGTATGGATTGATCTCTTGTGCGCCTCCGCAGATGATCTGTTTCTGCAATCCCATTTTGATGAGCAGATAGCCCATTCCGATGGAATGCGAACCACTGGCACAGGCAGCACTTACGGTGAAGTTGACGCCTTTGAGACGGAAGATCGTGCTCAAGTTCATGGTCACGGTGCAGTTCATGGACTGGAAGATGTTCCCCGAACCGATGAGCGTGGTGTCTTTCTTCTCGCGAAGCAGATCCACACCTTCAATCACCGCACCTGCTGTGCTGTCGTTTCCGAAGAGAATTCCTACTTCGTTCGCATCGATAAATTCTTGCGTCATTCCTGCATGCTCCAAGGCTTGCTTGGTAGATGCGAAGGCATAAAGCGCTTCTTCGGGCATGTTCTTGCGTTCCTTTCGGCCCAATTCTGCTTTCAACTCTGGCATGGGAACGTTACCGATCAAAGCAGAACGAAAACCCATTTCCTTGCGGATAGGATCGAAAATGACACCTGATCTTCCTTCGCGAAGGGAAGCAGTGACTTCTGCGGCATTCGTACCTAAGCACGAATGAATTCCAAGACCGGTGATGACAACGCGTTGCACAGTTGATTAGTTGATTAGTTGATTAGTTGATAAAGTTGCTCCGTAGCAATCACTCACGAACCTCGTCAACTCTGTAAACTTTATAAACCTTGTAAACTCCATATCTAACAGTGAAGTCCTCCGTTAATGTTGATGACGTTTCCGGTAATGTACGCGGCATCGTCTGAAACTAGGAACGAAACAGCCGCGGCCACTTCTTCCGGTTTGCCGAAACGCTTCATCGGAATCATCTGCGACATCTCTTTCTGGTCCAGATCGGCTGTCATGTCTGTTTCGATGAAACCTGGCGCCACTGCGTTCACGGTCACATTTCGCTTCGCAATTTCTTTTGCCAAGGCTTTGGTGGCTCCAATGACACCTGCTTTTGCGGCTGAGTAATTCACTTGTCCGGCTTGGCCCATCATTCCCGAAACGGAAACCACGTTGACGATGCGTCCATAT
>JAGYJL010000199.1 GCA_018402015.1 Flavobacteriales bacterium
TGTTTGCTGGCAAGATTGATCTGCATTTACAATTGTCAGACAAACCCCGTACGTACCGGCTGAGTTGTATACATGGAACGGATTTTGATCAGTTGACGTGGTATTATCTCCAAAATCCCAGAACCAGTAAACTGCATTTGCAGAAAGATCTGTGAATTCAACAGCTGGAAGTCCAAGTGCCGATAATGAGTCTTCATACCATGAAAACGATGCTTGACAACCGCTGTTTCCAGAAAAAACAGTAACGTTTTCGCAATAGCTGTCAGCACAATTCGCAAGGCTATCATAAACCTCAACACAAACCTCATACGTACCCGCTGCTGGGAACGTGAAGGATGGATTTTCGTCAAATGAATTCAAAGATAAACCCGTTCCTTGAACAGTCCAGAAATAGTAATTGAAAAGTGCTTGGCTTCCAGAGTAATTGAACTGAACTGCTTCTCCTGCAGTAACTGGAGTATTCGGATTATTCGTCTGATACCAAAAGGCAGCGGAGCAACCCTGATTCGGCTCATACCCAACAATCTCACAAGCAGTCGAAACACATCCGTTCGCATCAGTAATCACTACACAAACAGAGTCAAGACCTACTAAGTCTTCTAAATAAATGCTCTCTGTGGTTGCGCCTGTAGACCATTCGTACTGGAACGGTGCAACACCAGAAGCAATAGCAATTAGTTCTGCATTAAGCACTCCACCTAATGAATCTTCGTTTACAACAATAGAAGAAGAACAACTCTGATTTGGATTATTGCCTAAGAAGAGTGTATCGCCATCAGTTGAGACACAACCATCAGCATCTGTTACAGTAAGATAAACCCCCACCGTTCCACCATTAAACGTGTGCGTAATCGTTTGTGTTGCATAGGTCGATCCATCAACCCACCAATCGTAGGTAAATGGTGCGGTTCCAGTAGCATTGGCCACAAAAATCCACGTACCATTAATGCTATCGTTGGTGTAGGTAAACGAAGCGCTGCAGTTGATATTAGACGTTTCACATGTTAGCCAATTTAAGGTAACGACATCATTCGTTCCTTGCTGATTAGAAACCGAAGCGATCTGATATCCTGGCGTGTTCGGACAAGGGTCATCCATCGATAAAGTAAAGTCGATATTAGGACCAGTTACAGAACCATTTGGTATTTCAAGTGAGTAGTAACCATTGGCGTTAGTAATTGTGCAAAGAGAGTCAAGCGAGAAACTTGGCTGACTAGCTTCATCAACGCAAATTAGAAT